>NZ_JBMPPE010000004.1:0-412918 GCF_049339445.1 Undibacterium sp. RuTC16W
ATCAGCCGGAAGTGCATCTGCGGCCCAACAAGCTGGTGGCGTACAAGTCGGTAGCCCATGTGATGGCAACGGCACAGCGCCTTGGTGTCACTAAGATCGGGATGGTTGGTAATGAGCAGTTCTTGAAATAAGTAGTTTGCAATTACTTAGCTTCTGGCTGTTTCAAGCGCAAAAACTAAGGTATTATTCAAAATTGGCAGGGTTACTCCTGCCTTTTTTCATATTCAAAATGCTGTAACGTCCACATTCATTATATTTATTGATTTTTATTGATTGAGAGATCAAAACATGAAGCAATTACGATTGTCACGTCTCGCCGTATTACTTGCTGCGATTGGATTCTGTGCTGTACCTGAGTTGACAACGATCGCTGGAAATACAGCCTATGCTCAGGAAGCAATGCGCCCGGAAATCGGCAAGGTAGTGCAAGCTGCTGGTGAATTATTTAAGGCCAAAAAATACAAAGATGCGCTGGCAAAAATTCACGAGACGGATAGCGTAAGCGGTAAAACCGTGAATGAAAATTTCACTATTGAACGTATGCGCGCCGCCATTGCGAGCGCCGCTGGTGATAACGACACGGTGATCCGTTCTTATGAAGCCATTATCTCTGCGAATAAATTGCCTGCTGGCGAACAACTGAAATATGTACAAGGCTTGGCATCTGCTTATTACAAAGCGGGTAATTACGCTAAAACGACACAATGGGTAAAGCGTTACTATACAGATGGCGGCAGCGATCCTGCGATGCGCCCTTTCCTGATTCAATCGATGTACATGAGCGGTGACTACTCTGGCACGATGAAAGAAGTTCGTTCGGATCTGGCTGCCGAGGAGAAATCTGGCCGTGCTCCAAGTGAAACAAGTTTGCAGTTATACGCCAATGCTGCTTTGAAGCAAAATGATAAGGCAACCTATGTTGCTGCGATCGAAAAACTGCTGACTTACTACCCGAAGAAAGATTACTGGATTGATTTACTGGGTCGTATTCAAAGCAAGCCTGGGTACTCCGAGCGTTTGTCACTGAATCTGTATCGTCTGAAATTCGCATTGGGTCAGATTACCCGTACGAACGATTTCATGGAAATGTCTCAATTGTCTTTGCAAGCTGGTTATCCGGCAGAGGCAATCAAGATTATTGAACAAGGTTACAAAGCAGGTGCCTTAGGTACCGGCACTGAAGCTGAGCGTCATAAGCGTTTGCGTGATCTGGCGAACAAAAATCTGGCAGAAAGCAAAGCCAGCGCAACTGCGAATGAAACAGAAGCTAGTCAGAGCAAAGACGGTACAGGCTTGGTGAATCTTGGTTACGGCTACGTGACTGCTGGCCAAGCTGATAAAGGCTTGAAAATGATTGAGCAAGGTATTGCGAAAGGTGAGTTGAAACGTCCTGATGACGTCAAGCTGTTGCAAGGTATTGCTTTGATTGAAGCGGGTAAAAAATCCAATGCTATTAAAGTATTGAAAACGGTTCAGGGTACTGACGGTACTGCTGATCTGGCACGTTACTGGATCATCTACGCGAATCAATCCGGTAAGTAAGCGCCTGAGCGAAGCACTGGTTAGCTAGCCGGTGCTTACAAATATTGCACAGGCAGCGCACGAGCAAGATGAAAGCAAAGCGCAAATAAAAAAGGCACATTTTGTGCCTTTTTTATTTATATCACCAGAGATGCTTTACCGCACTTGCAGCAGAGCGAAAGCTCTAGCTATGTTTTTTGCCGGGTTTTGTTTTTGCCAGAGCAATCTTGGTTGTAGCAGTATGGGTTTTAGTGACGTGGCTCACTACTTTACCGTTGCGGCTAGTACGGTTATTTTGTGCAACGACGACGTGGAAATTTTTTGTTCTTGCTTGTTGAACAGGTACATGAATTTGCAATGCTTGCCCTGCTACAACACTATCGCGCTTCAAATTGTTCCAGCTTTTCACATCCGCTACGCTGACATGATAATGTCGGGCAATGGAATTCAGATTGTCGCGTTTGCCGACTTTGATACTGACTTGTCGGGTTGACGGTGTCTTCTCAATAATCAACTGCGCTTTTTCTGCAATTTCGAGAGAAATATCCTGGTCGGGCGTTTTGCTTGACTTGGGGATGAGCAAGGTTGATCCTGCTTTGACCAGCATCTTGGCCGGGATCAAATTCACCTCGCGCAGCACTTCGGGTTTTAAACCCAGGCGGCTCGCCAGAGATTCGACGCGTTCTGTCTTTCCTACGGTATGGGTTGCCCAAGAGGAGAGAGGGCCATTCCATTTGCTCAAATTGTCCCTGAAAACCATCGCATTGTCCGTCGGGAGCAAAATTTTGGTATTGCTGCCTCCTGTAATCACAGGGCGATTGAATTGCGGATTCAGTGCGGTAAAATCACCGACGGACATTTCTGCCAATTGCGCTGCTACGCGGACATCAATGTCACGCGTCTTCTCTACTGAGACGAAGTAGGGCTGATTATCCAGTTTCGGTAATTCAATGCCAAATTGCTCGGGATGACCAATGATATTTTTGACTGCCTGCAGCTTGGGAAGGTAGTTTTTTGTTTCATTTGGCATGAGGGCAGACAGGCTCTCAAAATCGATTGGCAGACCCATCGCTTGCTGCTTCTTGATGGCACGCTGCACAGAGCCTTCACCCCAGTTGTAAGCAGCCAGCGCTAATTGCCAGTCGCCAAACATGCCGTGCAGACGTTCCAGGTATGTCAGTGCAGCATCGGTTGAATCCAGTACGCCACGCCGGTCATCCTTGAACATATTTTGTTTCAGGTTGAAGTCGCGCCCGGTTGCCGCCATGAATTGCCACATGCCTGAGGCTTTGGCAGTCGAAATAGCTTGTGGGTTAAAAGCGGACTCAATAAATGGCAGCAAAGCCAGTTCCGTTGGCATGCCGCGTTTTTCTAATTCCTCGACCACATGATATAAATAACGCGAACCGCGTTGTACCGTGCGCTGGATGTAGTCAATGCGTGTGCTATACCAGGTCAGCTGGTTGCTGACGAGCTGGTTATCCAGGTCCGGTATCGCGTAGCCGCTGCGGATGCGATTCCATAAGTCCGTTTCTTGTGCGATCGTGATTGTATCTAGCGGCAGTTCAACCGCCACCGTACTGGCTGCCGGAGCAGTCTGGATCAGATTGACATTCGATTCTGGGGTGCTGGTTGATGTGGCGACGTCGCGTTCTTCTGCATAGGCGGCTGACGATAAGCAGAATACGAGTGCGGATGTTAAGACAGAAGAAATTGCCGGAGAAAAAACGGAGGAAAGAGCTTGTCGGTTACGTTTCATAGGCGGTGTATTGTCTAATCGATCATGATCGACGGTTTTTAGGGGATCGTGAGAGTGTACGCAAGTGCCAATTACAGCGTCAAGAAAAATGTCATTCTTGTTACAAGATAATTGCCGCGCGAGAGGGCTTAACTGAAGCACTCAGACAGAATCAGAATAATCTTTAATCCACATCAAATCTGATGATGTTTAAAGGACTTACTCTGCGAAGTCACTGTTTGTCCGGCCTTCGCATGTAATGCAAATTGTGCTGGAAGTTACTACGCGAGATGCCGACGATACTGTCTTACAAGTCCTATTTAATAAGGAAAAATTGTGCTCACTAGTTCACTCCCTTTATTTCAATTGAAAGAAAAGTTTTTACTTCCCATCGTACAGGGAGGAATGGGGATTGGCATCTCTGCACACCAATTGGCGGGAACCGTCGCCAGTCTTGGCGGACTGGGCACAATCTCCAGTGTGGATCTGCGTCGTCACCACGCAGATCTGATGGGGCAAACCGGCAGTAGCAAGGACAAGGACCTGATCAACAAGGTGAACCTGATCGCACTCGACCGTGAAATCCAGGCGGCAAAAGCACTTGCCGGTGAGGCGGGTGCAATTGCTGTCAATGTAATGCGCGCCGTATCTGAGTATGCACATTATGTCAGGCAATCTTGCGCCAGCGGTGCGCATGCTATCGTAGTCGGTGCGGGCTTGCCGATGGACTTGCCGGAAATCACCATTGATTTCCCCAAAGTCGCCTTGATTCCGATTTTGTCGGATGTCCGCGGGATTGCCTTGCTCATGAAAAAATGGATGCGCAAAGGTCGCTTACCCGACGCGATTGTGGTCGAGCACCCGCGCTATGCTGGTGGTCATCTCGGTGCGCCACGGGCGGAGGATGTCGGCGATGCACGCTTTGAAATGGCTGGTGTCTTGTCGGGTACTCGTGAACTTTTCAGAGAGCTGGGACTGGAGAAAGAAAATATTCCATTGATCGCCGCCGGAGGCGTCAATAGCCATGACAAGGTGCGCGAGCTGCTATCACAAGGGGCAAGCGCCGTGCAGTTCGGAACGGCCTTTGCCGTCACCGAGGAAGGCGATGCACATGTGAACTTTAAGAAAACGCTGGCTGAAGCCAGGCCGCAAGATATCGTCACCTTCATGAGCGTCGCTGGTCTGCCGGCACGAGCTGTCAAAACGCCATGGCTCGCTACGTATCTGGAAAAAGAGCAGAAACTCCAGGATAAGGCAAAGCAGAAAAAATGCCTGGTGGCTTTTGATTGTCTCCATCAATGCGGCTTGCGAGATGGCTTAAGCAAGGCAGGGCAATTTTGCATCGACACGCAATTGTCGTTCGCACTCAAGGGCGATGTGAAGCGCGGATTATTTTTTCGCGGCTCAGAGCCTTTGCCATTCGGTACTGCGATACGCTCAGTGTCTGAATTGATGCAATATTTTCTGACTGGTCAACGTCCTCCTGAAATGACGTCATCCCGAACTGGGTATAGGCTTGACCGAGTGCACGTGTAACCGCTGCCGCGTCGTTTGCCATATGTCCAATTTAGAGGCGCGGTATGTCCGACGAGGATGCAATACCTCGACTAATGAAAAGGATCTTGTGCCCAGCCGCCGGACTGCCCGTCATGAGCGGATTTGAATCATCCATTCCACCCCCGAAAGTGCTATAAAAAAAATAGGGGCGGCTGACCCGTCGTAGCGTTGCCCCAGCGGCGATAAGAAAATTTGTCGCCGTTGAAATCTATAAAACGGGTCGGGGCGGTGATATCGGTATCGGTCAGGCTAAATCCTTACTTGAGTAAGTGAGAGGATGCTCGAAAATTACCTGTACTTGCTATTGCTTGAGAAATGCGAGTGCCCTGGGTAAGAAGTCGGCGTAAAACTGAAACACGCCGCCATGTCCGGCATCGGGATAAATGATAAGTTCGCTGTTCGGAAGTCGTCGCGCCAAGTCGTGCGAGTTTGGCGTTGGCACCATCCGGTCATCGTCACCATTGACGACGAGTACCGGCTGCTTAACCACGGAGAGATCTACAGACTGTTTAGAGCCCCATGCACGCAGCGCCTTTAATTGCGCCAGAAACGCGCTCACGGTAATTTCTTTGTCACGATTTTCCGAACGCTCCTTCAATCGTTCCAGAAACGCCTTGCCTGCTTCGATGCCGCCAGGCGTGCGCGTAAAGAACAGGAATTGCTTTGCATCCTGGCCCGTAAAGAAACCCCGTAGCATATCGTAGAAGGTCACTCCCGCCACTGAACTGATCCCTGCGCCACCAGCGGGACCTGTGCCCGCAAGTACCATTTTGCGGACTAGTTGTGGCTGCTTCAGTACGATTTCCTGGGCGATCATTCCACCTAGCGAAAAACCAAACAGATCAACCTGCGTGAATCCCTTCGCCCTGATGAAACTGATGGCATCATCTGCCATTTGTTCTATCGAATTCGACGGTATGCCGCCAGATGCGCCGATACCACGGTTATCGAATATGACTACGTGATGCTTCGCCGCAAAGCCTTCTACGATCCGCGGGTCCCAATTGTCCATTACTGCAGCCAGGTGAACCAGAAATACTACCGGCGTACCGCCGTTGCTTTTCCCAAGCTCACGGTACGCGTAGTTTACGCCGTCTGCCGCGATGGTTTGCGTTGGCACATTTTTCCAGGAATCCTGTGATGCTTGGTCTATTGCCTGCGGGCTTTGCGAGGTAGTTATGGGTGCAGCATCCGAGACCTTCGCTACTTCAGCTGATGTTGAGTGGAGTGGTGCAGCCAGAGTGAGCCCGAGGATGCTGATCGTTAATAGATTTAAATGATTCATTTCAGTGGTTCCATCATCATGTACCCAACTTGCTGGGTTGCAAGGAGTGTGTCAAAAGAGTTGTGAGTCATATGCAGATTTTTTTGCAGATTTCTCTGCATATTTATTTAGATGTTCTCGACTCAGTTAGTCTGTGGAAGATAGGCCGGGCGCGGTGCCGTCAACCCTTGCCTGACCTGTTGAGTCAACGTATCGGCCAGCACTTCATCGACGCCTGCCTCAAGCCCATCAAGCGCGCGCTGGACGATTTCTTCAGCACTACTCTTCTGGACATCGAAGCCTCGCGTGAGATCGGTGTCAACATAGGCCATATGCAAGCCGAGTACCTGTGTATTCTGCTCCGCCAGCTCATGACGCAGTGCGTTGGTCAGCGACCATGCGGCTGACTTGCTGGCTGAATAGGCGGCCAGCTCGCCGCCATTGACCCATGATGCGACCGACAGCACATTCAGTAGCGCACCTCCGCCATTGACTTTGAGCGCCGGCGCAAAGGCCTTGCTCACATTCAGTATGCCAAAGAAATTGGTCTCAAAAATACGCCGCGCAACTGCTTCGCTGTCAGGCATGAGAAATCCGCCGGGCTGGGCAATGCCGGCGTTATTGATTACCAGTGTCACGTCCGCCGCCAAATTGACAGCAGCAGCGATTTGCTCGGGATTGGTCACGTCAAGCTGCAAGGCCTGCACACCTGGCAAAGTAACCGTGGATGGGTTGCGTGCAGCGGCGTAGACCTTGCGGGCGCCGCGAGCAAGCAATGCGCGGGCAAACGCCAAACCGATTCCGCGGTTGGCACCAGTGATAAGGACGACAGCATTTTCAATGTTCATTTAAGACTCCTGAGGTTAAATAACGATCAAAATATGATGATCGTCATATGAATAGACGTGCAATTGCCGGTTTTGTTGACCGGATGATTAAGGCTGATAACTCATAGAACTTTGATGACTACCTTGCCTTTAGCGCGCCCGCTTGCGACGTAAGCCAATGCGTCGTTAGTCGATGCGAATGGAAAGACTTTATCCACTACTGGGCGTATGGCACCGGACTCGATCAGAGGCGTGATCTGGCGTAACTGGCTACCGCTCGCTTTCATGAAGAGGAAGGAAAAACTGAGGTTACGGCGTTTGGCTTTTCTTCTGGTACCAAAACTCAGAACGCGCATGACCTGTTTCACAAACCAGGGGGCCTTGATTTCCTCCGCAAACTCAAGATCAGGTGGTCCTGAGATAGAGATAAGTTTTCCACCTGGTTTTAATACATTCAAGGACTTCTCTAGCATCTTCGCATCCTGGCTATGCAACACCACGTCATAGCCGCTCAGGATTTGTTCGGCATCCTCTGTCTTGTAGTCGATGACGATATCTGCGCCTAGGCTCTTCACTAAAGCAATATTCGTTGTGCTGGTGGTTGTCGCCACGGTGGCGCCCAGATGCTTGGCCAACTGAATGGCAAATGTACCTACCCCACCGGAACCCGCTTGAATGAACACCTTCTGCCCTTTTTTCAGTCCAGCCTTTTCAACCAGCGCCTGCCAAACCGTTAATCCAACGAGAGGAATAGAAGCGGCTTCTTCCATGCTGATGTTGTTGGGCTTGAGCGCGAGCGAACCTTCTTTGACCGCCACGAACTCGGCGAACGTGCCAATACGGAAATCATCTGCCCTGGCGTAGACCTCATCGCCAACTTTGAATTGCCGCACCCGTGATCCAAGCTTGGTCACCACTCCGGCAACGTCATGACCTAGGGCTAAGGGCAGGCGATAGGGCAGGATCAGTTTGAACTCGCCGTCACGGATCTTGGAATCGAGAAGATTGACACCGCTAGCGTGAACCTGAATCAATACCTCGTCCTCGCGCAACTCTGGTTCTGGCACTGTGCCTGCCCGTAACTGCGCTTTTTTCCCATAACGATCAAGGATGTATGCTTTCATGATATTTGCTCTTTTCAAAAAGTGCGGGGTTAAAATTTAAGGTTTAGTTGATTAAATAATTTGACATGATGGTCATCATATTTTTAAGCAAGCGAGAAAATATAAACAGGTGGTTCACACTTCGGCATGGTGCAGGCTTTTCAACGTTGCACTGCATAGTGCGTCAGACAATGCAGTATCATCGACCGCGCGGGCCAGCATCAATGTGCCAACCATCGTTGCCACAGTCACCAGTGCACGCTCGTGCGCGTTGGGTTGTCCCCAGTCTGGCATCTGACGCGCGACAAGATCAATCATCTCTTTGATGCGGCGCGTTGCTGCACGGCGCACCTCTGGCGATTGGCGTGGCATTTCCGAACCGAGAGCTGACACCGGGCAACCAGTTTCAATACCCTCAAGGTGTTCTTTTGAGAGGTAAACCTGCATCAAGGCTTGCAAAGCCTGTTCCGGCGGAACGGCCGCAACGACACTTACCGCCGCAGCATTGGCTTGCGCCCCGGCGCGCTCTACCGCCTCGACCAGCATGGCTTCGCGGGAGGTGAAATGGGCGTAGAAGGCACCGTGCGTCAGGCCAGCTTCTTTCATGATGTCGGCGACACCCGTGCCGTCGTAGCCGCTACGCCGGATAGCGCGTGCAGCAACATCGACGATGCGCTCGTGTGAGGCCTCTTTGGCAGAGCTTCGGATATTGGTGGATGATTTTCGCATGATGTCCATCATATCATGGAAAAATTTAACGCACAACATCGTGTTTGATCTCTAAAGGGAGGGGCTATCTGCTGCCCCGAGGAAATAGGCTGCCCACCCTAGATCAGGATGTGCGGAGTATCTAAAGACATGGTTGCCGTGAGCCTCGGAACAGGGAAGCAAAATCCGATGCTACCTATCTGTGGAAATAAAAAAATCCGGCAACTACAACGCCGGATTTTTTTGAATCTATTAAATTGATTGAATCGAAATCATGCCATTACAGGTGTCAGCATTTTTTCTTTAATCGGTAAATGCAATAAAGCCGCACCGACCGCCAGCATAATATCGATGTACCACATCAGATTGTAGTTGCCGGTGGCGTCAAATACTTTGCCGCCTAGCCATACACCAAGGAAGCCGCCGATCTGGTGTGTCAGCATCACGATGCCAAACAGGGTTGCCATGTTTGCCGGGCCAAAAAACTTGGCGACCAGGCCTGCCGTTGGTGGCACGGTAGATAAAAAGGTCAGTCCCATGATCGCGGCGAAGACCAACATCACGGTTCCTGTTTTTGGCATGATCAAAAACAGGATCACAGCGAGAGCACGTGTTGCATATAAGGCTGACAAGAGCGATTTCATACGCCAGCGTCCGACCGCCCAGCCCATGCTCACGCTGCCGACGATATTGAATAAACCCAGCATTGCCAGTGACCATGCCCCGAACTGTGCTGGCAAGCCGCAAGAAGCAATCACGCCAGGCAAATGCGTCGCCAGAAAAGCGACATGAAACCCGCACACAAAAAAACCCGCACTTAGCATCAGATAGCTCGGATTACGCAGCGCACCGCGTATCGCATCCGAGGTTGATACCGGCGTTACACCCGATGCGGCATTCATCTGCACCGAATTGCCACGCAATAAAAAAGCAGCCGGCAGTGCAAGCAATACGATTACCGCCAGTACCTGCATTGCATTCCCCCAGCCATAACTTAGCATCAGCGCGCCCGCTACCGGTGCCATCAAAAACTGTCCGAAAGAGCCTCCTGCATTGATGATGCCCGTCGCCATGCCGCGCTGATGCGCGGGGATCAGACGATTTGCCGTTGCCATCAGTACGGCCGGTCCCGCCATGCCAGCGCCGCCGGCAGACAAGATGCCGATACTAAAAATCAATCCTGCCGTTGTCGTCATCATCGGCGTGATAAATGTACCGGTCGCGACCAACAAAATACCTGTCAACAGAACACGGCCAGCACCAATTTTATCGGCCATCGCACCGGCAAAAGGCTGCGTCAGACCCCAGCACAACTGACCGAACGCAAATGCCAGACTGATGCTGCCTATTCCTAATCCCGTTGCGGTATTTAAAGGACTGAGAAACAAGCCCATGGTTTGCCGGGTTCCCATTGTGAGTGAAAAAGTCCCGGCGGCAGCGAGTAATACCAGCCAGACTGCCATGGCTTTATTATTGGTATTTGCTGCATTCTCAGTTGCAGTTGTCATGATCGTGTCCTGTGTTATCGGCTGTGGGATGTGGTGTCTGGGCGTGGTATGCGAGGCAGTTCTTGGTCATGGGTTTTATGTTTCCGTACTTGGAATCATCAGTATGCTGCTACACGCTGGTAGCGCGGTGCCGCATGCTGACGCGACAAATTCGGTCCCAGCTTCGCGCGGGCGGCAATGAAGTTCGTCCAGTCTGCGGTATCGGGCAGGGAGGGAATCGTAATCAGTTCACCGTCGTCCAGTCCTGCCAAGGCAGCATCGACCAGTTCATCGACTTCCATGATCATTGCAGCGGGCAGATTCGCTGCATCAATACCGCTACGTTCCCATATCTCGGTACGGGTAATGCCTGGCAATACCGCTTGTACTTGTACGCCGTATTTGCTGATTTCGTGATGCAAGGTTTGCGTCAGACTGAGTACATAGGCTTTCGTCGCGCTGTAACTGGCATTAAACATTTCAGGTGCCAATGCCACGACGGAGGCGATATTGATCAGCTTGCCTTGCTGGCGGGCGACAAATTCAGTCGAGGCGATGCTGGCCAGTCGTGTGAGGGCCAGCACATTTAATTTGATCATGCCTTCGATCTGATTCAGGTTGGCGCCCGCCAGCGGACCGTTGGCGGCGATACCTGCGTTATTGACCAGCATTGTGATACTGGTGTCGCTGGTGAGTTGATGCTCGACAAGCGCCAGATCAGCCTTATTCGTCAGGTCGGCGCGCAAGACGCTGATTTTGGCATCAGTCTCTGTACGGAGTTTGTCGGCCAGTTCATCCAGGCGCACCTGGTCGCGTGCCACCAGTATCAGATCGTAACCGCGACGAGCCAGGCGGTCTGCATAGGTGGCGCCGATACCAGATGAGGCACCGGTAATCAAGGCGGTGCCGAGGGTGGCGCGGGGTGTATCGTTATTGAATTGTGCTTGTGTCATTCTTTACTCCATATGTTTTTACGGGCTTAGCAGGCTTTGGTGGCGTTGTTGAGCACTATTGGGCGTCAGTAATTGCATTTCTCTTTCATAGAATTTGTTTCAATCCAAGCGCAGTTGATATGCAATTGCTTTAATTTATAAATGATGATCATCATGATTGAATATATTACGACCATAATCTATAATGTCAAGTATTAGGTACAAAATAATTAAGGCTTACGATGAGAGTCAGCAGGGAACAGGCAGCAGAAAACCGCGAGCGCATCCTTGATGTTGCTGCGCAGTTATTCCGCGAAAAAGGTTTTGATGGTATTGGCGTCGCCGATTTAATGAAGAGTGCGGGGCTGACCCATGGTGGTTTTTACGGACACTTCGCTTCCAAAGATGATCTGGTTGCGCAGAGCTGCGCAAGAACTCTGGAGCGCTCTGTCGAGCATTGGCAAACCATGATTGATAAGGATTCCGATCATCCGCTGGAAACTATCACATCATTCTATTTGACAGCTAAGCACAGAGATCATCCTGGCCGTGGCTGTGCAATTGCCGCTCTTGGTGCTGATATCGCCAGACAAAATTCCTCTGTCCGCACCAGTGTCACTGAAGGTGTGCGCGGACTGGTCGGCATATTGAGTAAAGTATTGCCCGGCAAGTCGAAGGCGGCAAGGCAGGATAAAGCACTGGCAACTTTTGCCAGTATGGTTGGTGCCTTGGTACTGTCTAGAGCAGTCGATGATCCTCAATTGTCTGAGGATATTTTGCAGGCGGTAGCCTCATCGATCAACAGACGGACTGCGGCGGAGCCATGAGTGAATGAGTGCCGCCAGTCGTACGAGAGCTGATCGATAGCTGGGCGATAATTTTTTTGGGAGCAAGGAAATTAAGCCCAAAAAAATCGCTGCCTTCACTCAATGAAGGCAGCGATTGTAATTGAGCGAGATGAGGCGATCACGTAAATCAAACTGGAATCAATCTAGATTCCTCAGCCACCCATGCAAAATACATTGAGCTTATTTCCATCCAGGTCGCGGAAATAACCTGCATAGAATCCGCCGCCACCACGCGGACCAGCGGGACCCTCATCTTTGCCACCGAGTTCAATGGCTTTGTTGTACAGCGCATCTACCTTGGCTGGACTATCCACGATGAGAGCCACCATGACACCGTTGCCGACCGTCGCTGGGTTGCCGTCATAGGGTTTGATTATCCCTAGCGAGGGTTGCGTCGGGCTGACTGCCCAGGCGATAAATTGATCCGATTCCATATAGCGCTTTGCACCGATGACGCCGAGCAAGCTGTCATAGAATTGTGCTGCACTTTCAAAATGATTAGTGCCCAGCGTGACGTAACCGATCATGATTGTCTCCTTGTGGTTGATAATTAACAGGTGTCAAAACAGATGCTAACTTGGATCCTAATTCAGTCTTGAATGTAAATTCTCATCCTGCCCCTAAATTAAGCGAGTTATTTTGCCACAAGGAGTGTGCCGGATTACTCCAGCATCGTATTAAATTGCAGTGAGGCGAGCTTGGCATAAATACCGCCCTGTGCCACCAGCGAGGTATGCGTGCCGGTTTCGACGATGTGACCGTGTTCCATCACGATAATGCGGTCGGCGCGCAGTACGGTTGCCAGACGGTGAGCAATAATCAGGGTCGTGCGGCCTTTCATCGCGACCTCGAGTGCACCTTGTACCAGTCGCTCTGATTCTGCGTCCAGTGCGCTGGTTGCTTCATCGAGTAATAGCAATGGAGGATTTTTGAGCAAGGCTCGTGCAATCGCAATTCGCTGACGCTGACCGCCGGACAGGCGCACGCCGCGTTCTCCCAAAAAGGATTGATAGCCTTCTGGCAGGCGCTCGATGAACTCATGCGCAGCAGCCATTTTGGCAGCGGCAATCACCTCTGCATCAGTAGCATCGGCTTTGCCGTAACGGATGTTCTCCATCGCGTTCGCAGAAAAAATGACCGTATCCTGCGGCACGATACCGATCGCATTGCGCAGCGCATGCAGATCTAGCTGGCGCAGTTCAACGCCATCGAGTTTAATGCTCCCTTGCTGCGGATCATAAAAGCGCAACAGCAACTGGAATAAGGTGGTTTTACCAGCGCCGGACGAACCGACCACGGCGACTGTTTCACCCGGAGCGATGTCGAGTGACATATGACCGATAGACGCCATATTCGGTCGGGAAGGGTAGTGGAATACGACATCCGACAATGATAATGCCGCGCCATTCGTCGTCAGAACCGGAAGTGACATCGCTGTTGCCGGCGATTGTATCGGCGATTCGAGCGACATCAGTTCCAGCAGACGTTCTGTTGCACCGGCTGCGCGCTGGGCCTCTCCCAATACCTCAGACAATGCTCCCACTGCTCCTGCCACAATCGAGGCATACAAAATGAACTGGCCCAGTTCGCCGCCACTCATGCTACCGTCCATCACGGCATGTGCGCCTAGCCACAACACAAATACAATCGCACCAAACACCAGCAAAATCGCCAGCATTGTCAGTAGAGAACGCGCACGGATACGACGCATTGCGGTAGCGAAGGCACTTTCTACTGAACCTGAAAAACGCTGCGCTTCGATATGTTCATGGGTGAAGGCTTGCACCGTCGGCATGGCGTTCAAGATTTCACCTGCAACGGCAGATGCATCCGCAATCCGGTCCTGCGAGTCACGCGACAGCTTGCGTACTTTGCGACCGAACAAGACGATGGGCAGGATGGTCG
Organism: Undibacterium sp. RuTC16W; assembly: GCF_049339445.1. Classification (NCBI taxonomy): domain Bacteria; kingdom Pseudomonadati; phylum Pseudomonadota; class Betaproteobacteria; order Burkholderiales; family Oxalobacteraceae; genus Undibacterium; species Undibacterium sp. RuTC16W. The sequence continues at coordinate 13,891 of NZ_JBMPPE010000004.1, forward strand.
CCGCCAACGTGACGATGATGATGGAGGCCAGCTTCGGACTGGTCACAAATAACATCGCCAGACCACCGATGAACAAGAGAATATTACGCAAGGCCATCGAAATACTGGTGCCCACCACGGACTGAATCAGCGTCGTATCTGTTGTCAGGCGCGATAGCACCTCTCCTGTCTGCGTCGTTTCAAAAAACTCCGGGCTTTGCGTCACCACGTGTGAATACACTGCATTGCGAATATCTGCTGTTACCCTTTCACCTAACCATGACACCATATAGAAGCGCGCCGCCGTTGCCACGCCGAGTACACATGCCACACCAAATAAGGCCAGAAAAGTCAGATCTACATGTTTGATACTTTGCGCGCCGGTCGTGCTAAACCCCAGATCGATCATTTGCCGGAACGCATACGGAATCGCCAGCGTCGCACATGCTGCAATGATCAGCGCAATCCCTGCTAAAAAAAACTGACGACGATAAGGAAGCAAAAACGGAATTAAACCTTTGAGTGTCGCCAGGCTACTTTTGGACGCAGCGTCAGTATTGTCAGTATTGGAAGGGGCGGTCATAGTCGCTTCAGGTGAGAGGTGATGGAAATGGCGGAAATAGCTGAACTAGTTGAGAGTAGCAGTATTGTGTCAGCTTTCACCTGCGTTGGAGCAAAACGGACACATTACGAAATGATACGAAGCACGTATATGGGGATGGAGTTAGTCGAAACAAGATTGCCTTGCTGAGTGCTGCCGACAACGGTGTTTTCGCTTTGAGTGTGACTCTTTTATATTTTTTAATATATTTTTTATGGGGAGTATATGGATAAATACGGCTTTATCCTCTTATTTTTAAACGTCTTTAAAATATACATCCCCTCAGTATATTAATAATGAGAGCATGCTTATGGCGTATTGATTTGCTAATGCCATGCCTCGTAAACATCTCATAAAAAATGAGGCGCACTTCTCAGCGCGCCTCATTTTTGTTCTGTCATAAGATATCAGCGAGAGTTGACGTCACTGCTTACGCTTTTTTACGCTTCGCAATCCAGTCATCGATTACGCGTTCCAGCACGACCAACGGCAGAGCGCCGTGGGTCAGTACCTCGTTGTGAAATTGTTTGAGATCGAATTTGTCACCGAGGGCGAGTTTGGCTTTTTCACGCAGGGCGAGGATTTTTAGCATACCGACTTTGTATGCCAGTGCCTGACCCGGATCGACCATGTAGCGCTCGATTTCGGCGGTGACATCGGTGAGTGCCATGCCTGTATTGTCCGTCATGTATTGGATTGCCTGTTCACGCGTCCAGTGTTTGTAATGAATGCCGCTATCGACCACGAGACGTACAGCCCGCATCATTTCATCACGCAGACGCCCCAAATTGTCCATAGGATCTTTTTCAAACCCAAGCTCCCAGGCGAGACGTTCTGCATACAGAGCCCAACCTTCCGCATAAGCGGTGAATGGCAATACTTGCCTGAAGAACGGAACGTTTTGCAATTCCTGTGCGATAGAAATCTGGAAGTGATGCCCCGGAATCCCTTCGTGATAAGCGAGGGTGCACATGGTGAACTTGGGGTTTTCTTTGGTGTCACGCATGTTTGCGTAAAAGATGCCCGGGCGTGAGCCATCGAATGCACCGGGGTTGTAATACGCGCCCGGTGCAGTTGCCTGGGAAAATTCTGGCACCGCTTTGACTTCGACGCCGAGTTTTGGACGTACATCAAAGCTGCTATCGAGTCCTTTGTTGACTTCATCCAAAATCACCTGAAAGCCTTTGAGCATAGCTTGTTTGCCTTCAGGCGTGTTTGGATAGAGCTGTGCCGGATCTTCGGATAACTGTAATACCCTCGCCCCGACGGTGCCTTCGCTCAGACCTTTGCTTTTTAAAATAGCATCCATCTCGCTGCTGATACGGGCAACTTCAGCGAGTCCCAGATCATGTACTTGTTGCGGTGTCATATCAGTTGTGGTATGCATCTTGACTGCCCATGCGTAATACGCGTCGCCACCAGCATAATGCCAGACACCAAAATTGCCCTGTGCTTTAGCTTGCAGTGCTGTGAAATACTGAATCAATTTTTGATAAGCGGGATAGACTTGTTTCGTCACGCTGGTTTCAGCCTCGGTCATTAAGGCTTGGCGCGTTGTCGTATCGATGGTGTTTGCCGGTACCTTGTCGAGCTTTTCTTTGAAACTGATGAACAGCGGATTTTGTCTGGCAGGTTTGGCGATGAAATCCCGCATTTGCACCAACACTTTTTCTACGAGAAATTGCGGCGGAATGATATTTTTGTCTTCGCGAATTTTTAAGCCTTCAAGCACCTGATCGAATTTAAGCGGAAATTTGTTCAATCGTGCGATGTAATTTTTTGCGTCTTTTGCAGAATTGATCTGATGAATGTCGATCATGAAATTCGGCAAATTCGATTGCACGCCAAACATCTGATTGACTGGGAAATTCAGATCTCGAAATTGATCTCCTTCGTCCTGTATGCGCAGGTAATACTCCATCGTATCGTAGGATAATTGCTGGTCGCGGCTGTAGGTGTCGCGTTGATATCGATGCAGTGTGGCGAGATTGTCACGCACCATATCTGCCATTTTTTGATCTGCTGCAGGGGATGCGTCGCTGAATTTGTCGCTATAAAAATCCATCCAGTCGGGAAGAATACGCATACTAGACAGCATTTCGGGCTGGTCTAAGGCAAACCGTGCCATGACGCGCGCATAGAACCAGTCTGCTTTAAGTGGTTTGAAATACCAGACATGAATAAAACCGACTGCGAGGATGAGCAGTAGTACGAGTAGTGTACGCCCAGTCCATTTGAAGAATCGCGCCATATTGTTTTTCCTTGATCGAAGTGAAAAAATTATTATAGTCAGAATTGTTTCTAGAAAAGCAAATATTTACGGGGCTAGGGTCTGTTAATAATCAAATTGGGAGTGCGAATGAGTCTGAAGAAGCACCGGGCTAGGCGCAAGGAGCGTCGTAGTGCGAGCACTATCAGCGACTTGCAACAACGCCATGTGCATCTTCAGGCCATTCCCGGAAGGTTCATGCCATGACACAAGATGGACTGTGTTGCTCCTCTTGTTGAGGCGCCAGCCTCAGCGACGACGCGCGCCTTGGAACCCTGCGTCCTGACATGAACGCATCTCCCGATTTGATTGTTAACAGACCCTAGTACGCTTTACGTCAAAACAAATAACGTGTCAGGTCAACAAAACCGGCAACGCAAACGTTGAGATATCACCTACACCACAGTAAAGTCCCTCTATGTTCACAATAAGTCGCAAGGCTCTTCTCGCAGCCGTCATGCTGCTGCCTCTGGCTGGATGTCAGACGACCATGAATCAGCGTCAGGATTGCAAGGTGGGTGACTGGAATTTCATCGGCAATAAAGACGGCGCGCAGGGTTTTGATCCGCGCTTTGACGAGCGTCGCCAATTTTGTGCAGCGGTTGACGGTGACAAAATTAAACTGGAATCAGCGAGCCAGTACCAGGCTGGCTGGCAACAGGGCAATCAGCATTTTTGGGAAGAGGTTGGTGCGCGGGACGGTGTCAGTGCCCTTGCGGTGTCCAACTATGAGCGGCAATTAAAAACCGAGATTATCGTTAAAAACCATACGCCATCGAATCCCGATGCGTATCAGCGGGGCTGGGTGCGAGGCAATGCAGACTATTGGTACGGTATTGGCGATACGGATGGCAAGGCAGGTCATTCGGCAAAAGATGAACAACTCAGGGCTGTCAGCGGACAAGCGATCGGTTTTAATCAAGTCAGTTATCAGCAAGGCTGGCGTGCCGGTAACTATGCTTACTGGACGCAAATCGGTTTTCAGGACGCGCATGACGGGGTATCAGACAGTGAGCTGAAACAACGTGCGCAGGCGGCACAGGCAAATGGTGTACTGGTGCGTGAAGACGCCTACAAAGAAGCCTGGAATAAAGAGATTATTGAATACTGGCGTCGTCTGGGCTGGAGTGATGCGACCGAGGGACGGGATGTGATTACCCGTCGTGCAGATGCTAAGGCCAGAGGCTTGAAATTCAGTGAGACCGAATACCAGCAGCAGTGGGAGCAGCGATTAATCCAGTACTGGCGTGAGGCCGGCAATACCGATGGTTTTGGTCAGCCCAATCAGCTCGAAGACCGCATGAACAATGCCCGTCGCAATAATGTGTTCGTCATTCCGCAAACGCGTGATACCTACAATCAGGCGTGGTTTGCGCAAAATGCTGTGTATTGCAGTCCTGATAATGCTTTCGCTTTTGGCCGTAGCAATCACCGGATGGCAATCGAAGTCTGTCAGGCGAATCAACAAAACAGAGCACGACGTGCCTGGAGTGCAGGGCAGGATTATGAGGACATCGCCAGAAAGCTCAGTACCATCAACATGGATCTGGCGTCATTAAACGATCGTCGTGGCGATGCCGCCCGCCGGCTGGACCGGATCGAGCGGGAGATCCGGCGTGATCAGGACGACAAAAATCGTGTGACCAATAACGATACCGCGAACAATGACCGCAAACGTGAGCGGGAGCGTCAGGAGTTGCGTGAGTTTTTGCAGGGAACTGCGCACCGGATGGACGATTTACGTAGCTGGGAATTCCGTTATAGCCAGCAAATGCAGCAGATTAAGCGTGATATCTATCGGGATTAAACACGCGGCTCATAGCGATGAAATATTTGATTATGTCGGTGGAGTATTGTTGATTGATTAATCAATTGGTCAATCAACATTCAACATTCAACATTCAACATTCAATCAATAGTCCTGTAAAAAACTACTAAAAGCCCTCTGACTGAAATCTGGCACGGCATCAGGTTTCATCGTCAACAGTGTCGTAGCAATCTTTCCTAAGGGCTATTTTATATTTTTGCAATAAGGCCATGCACGCCATGCGATGTGCCTGAGCAAGAGTTTTCAGGCATTTCTAAAAACAACTCCGCATATTCCATGCGCCTTTTGAGCCATTTATGCCAGCAAAGCCGCATGGAGTATGCGGATTCATTTTCAAACCAGATTGACACAAATATTTAGCCAGCTAAAGTTCACATTAAGAGGCGAAGCCCTTATAATCGCGCTACTTGATCAGGAGAGCGTGACCAGCCAACGAGCCATGGTTACCGCCGAAGGGGCTAACACCCAAAAACTCTCAGGCAAAAGGACTGATCAACGGGGCTGTAGAAACACCCCAAACTCTGGAGAGCGATAGCGGCATGTTGGTATCACGCCGAACTATCCACCGAAGGTGCGCACGGATGGGCCGTAAGGTCAGTCCGTAATCTCTCAGGTATCAGGACAGAGGGGTCTGCGATGTGATCGCATGCGATGAGCCGTGGCTTATCCATGTGATGCATTGTCCCTTCTATTTTGGTAATGAGGTTCTCATGACGCAAGCAGCCGCAACTCTTCAAGTAACCCCACTTAATTCTGCCCACCGTGCCGCCGGCGCAAAAATGGTCGATTTCGGCGGCTGGGACATGCCCGTCAATTACGGATCACAAATCGAAGAACATCATGCCGTCCGTACCGATTGCGGAATGTTCGACGTCTCCCATATGTGTGTAGTGGATCTGAAAGGCGTGAATGTCCGCAGCTTCCTGCGTGGCCTGGTTGCCAATAACGTTGATAAATTACAAGTCCCGGGCAAAGCGCTGTATTCCTGCATGCTGAAACCTGAAGGCACGGTTGTCGACGATCTGATTATTTATTACTTCAGCGAAGACTGGTTCCGCCTCGTCGTCAATGCAGGCACTGCCACAAAAGACCTTGCCTGGATGGCCGCGCACAATGCTGCGACCGATGCTGGCATCACCATTACACAGCGCCGCGATGGTGCAAACGCATTTGCTCTGGTTGCCGTACAAGGACCAAATGCCCGTGCTAAGGCATGGGAAGTTTTGCCAGAAACCAAAGCGGCCAGTGCTGAGATCAAACCATTTAACGCCGTGATCGTTGCCGACACTTCTTTCGGCGAAGTCATGGTGGCACGCACGGGTTATACCGGCGAAGACGGTTTTGAAATCGCTGTTGCCGCAGAGCGCGTGACTGAATTGTGGGATGCACTGGTTGCTGCCGGTGTCAAGCCAGCAGGTCTTGGCGCGCGTGACACCTTGCGTCTGGAAGCTGGTATGAATCTATACGGGCAGGACATGGATGAAACCGTGAATCCATTAAATGCCGGTCTGGCATGGACGATCGATCTGCTTGCGGAGCGCGACTTTGTCGGTAAAAAAGCTTTGCAAGAACAGGGGCAGACAGCACAGTTTCTGGGCCTGATTTTGCGTGAAAAAGGCGGCATCCTGCGCGCACATCAAAAAGTCATCACCGCACAAGGTGACGGCGAAATCACTAGCGGTACATTTAGCCCAAGCATGCAAGAAGCAATCGCTCTGGCGCGCTTACCTATGGGCGTTGCGATTGGCGACACAGTACATGTTCAGATCCGTGACAAGCAATTAGCAGCGACAGTAGTGAAATTGCCATTTGTGCGTAATGGTAAGGTTTTAGTAGCTTAGGGAGTCACCACAAATCCAATTCCAGAGTGCATCCGGCTTTGTAAATCCTTACAGTACCGATGTATTGCTCCGGACATTGTTCCGGATATTGCTAAGTTTTAAGCCTAGGACTCCATCTCTATAATTGAATTTGTGCCGGACCCTTAATATTCAGAAGTACAAAAAAAATTGTTTTAAATTATTTCGAATTATTTTTAAATTTTTTTGGAGAGCAACATGACAGTTCCAGCAGATCGTAAATATACAGCGTCCCATGAATGGGTGCGCGTTGAAGCCGACGGCACAGTGTCCGTGGGTATTACCGACTTCGCGCAAGATGCGTTGGGCGATATCGTTTTCGTTGAAGTACCAAAAGTTGGTGCGATGTTGGCGGCCGGTAAAGATTGCTGCGTAATCGAATCTGTCAAAGCAGCTGGTGACGTGTATGCACCTGTGGCTGGTGAAGTTGTTGCAGTCAATGATGCGGTAGTTGACGCGCCAGACGCGATCAATGCCGGCGCATTTGATGCATGGTTGTTCAAATTGAAGCCGGCCAATGCGGCTGATGTTGATGCCTTGATGTCTGCTGAAGCTTACCAAAAAAATATCGGCTAATTTTTTGATGTCCCGATAAATGTCAGTGTCGGGTGCATTACGGCGTTGCAAATGCGCGCAATATCGATATATTGCTGTGCCCCTTGTTCCTTGCCTTGTAATGCACCTCGACAATTGAAATACTCGGGGCATTCAATTCATCTGGATAGGTCGAATCCTCCTTGATTCGCCACACTTTGTTTTAACCAGTTTTTATCCCACAAATACCATGACCCGCACCAGCCTAACTCAACTCGAAGCGCATGACGCTTTCATCGCCAGACATATCGGACCTTCCGAGGCAGAACAAGCCGCCATGCTCAAGACCTTGGGTTATGCGACACGCACCGCCCTGATCGATGCAATTGTCCCTGCCAATATCCGCCGCCATGACGTATTGCCTCTGGCGCAATTCACCGAAGCCAAATCAGAAACGGAAGCGCTGGCAACATTAAAAGCGTTGGCAGGCAAGAACAAAGTACTGAAATCCCTGATCGGTCAGGGTTATTACAACACGCATACGCCAGGCGTGATTTTGCGGAATATTTTTGAAAATCCGGCCTGGTACACCGCGTACACACCGTACCAGCCAGAAATTTCTCAAGGTCGCCTGGAAGCAATTCTGAACTTCCAGCAAGTCATCATGGACATGACGGGTATGGACATTGCCAATGCATCGATGCTGGACGAAGGTACCGCTGCAGCCGAGGCGATGACTCTGATTCAGCGCGTTGGCAAATCGAATTCCAACGTGTTCTATGTCGCGCATGATGTGCTGCCACAAACCCGCGAAATCATCGAAACACGTGCCAAGCCTTTGGGTATTGAAGTGCGTACCTTGACAGCGAATGAAGCTCTAGAAAACGAATGCTTTGGTGTTCTCTTGCAATACCCGGGCGTTGATGGCGAGATCCGTGATTACCGCGAATTCGCCGCCGCCGCGCATGCGAAAGGCGCGATGGTCATCGCCGCCGCTGATTTGTTAGCATTGACGCTGATTGAAGCGCCAGGTACCTGGGGTGCTGACGTGGTCGTCGGTAACAGCCAGCGCTTTGGTGTCCCGCTCGGTTTTGGCGGCCCACACGCAGGTTACATGGGTACTAAAGACGCGTTCAAACGCTCCATGCCAGGCCGTCTGGTCGGCGTGACGGTTGATGCGCAAGGTAAGCAAGCTTATCGTCTGGCGCTGCAAACACGTGAGCAACATATCCGTCGCGAAAAAGCGACATCGAACATTTGTACAGCACAGGTCTTGCTGGCAGTGATCGCGTCGATGTATGCGGTGTATCACGGCCCGGTAGGTTTGAAACAAATCGCGCAACGTACCCACCGTTTGACCGGTACTTTGGCGGCTGGCTTAAAATCGATGGGCGTAGCAATTGCTAACGCCACTTTTTTTGACACCTTAACGATCAACGTCGCTGATGCCGCAGCTATCCATACAGCCGCACAAGCGCAAGGCTACAATCTGCGCCAGATCAGTGCGACCCAAGTAGGCATCTCACTGGATGAAACAGCGACGCGCGCGGATGTCGATGCATTGTGGGCCATTTTGGGATCAGGGAAAGCAGTGCCGGATTTCGCTGCAATTGAAGCGAGCGTAGCAGATGCCTTCCCGGCAGCCCTGGCACGCACCACGACCTATCTGACGCATCCAACCTTCAGTCGCTACCACGCAGAACACGACATGCTGCGTTATTTGCGTAGCCTGGCTGACAAAGATCTGGCTCTGGATCGCACCATGATCCCGCTCGGTTCTTGCACGATGAAGTTGAATGCAACTTCCGAAATGATCCCAGTGACCTGGCCAGAATTTTCTAATATTCATCCTTTCGCACCGGACGACCAGACCACCGGTTACCGCGAAATGATCGATCAGTTAGAAGCCATGTTGTGCGCGGCGACCGGTTACGATGCTGTGTCACTGCAACCCAATGCTGGTTCGCAAGGTGAGTACACTGGTTTGCTGGTGATTCAGGCTTACCACGCGTCTCGCGGCGAAGCACATCGCAATATCTGCCTGATCCCATCATCGGCACATGGCACTAACCCTGCATCCGCCAGTATGGTCGGCATGGATGTCGTTGTCGTTGCCTGCGATGACAACGGTAACGTTGATCTGGTGGACTTGAAAGCCAAAGCCGAAAAGCACAGCGCCAATCTGGCAGCGGCGATGGTCACGTATCCGTCCACGCATGGTGTGTTTGAAGAAGGTATTCAGACTTTGTGCGAGATTGTTCACACCCATGGTGGTCAGGTTTATGTGGATGGTGCGAATATGAATGCGCTGGTCGGTGTTGCTGCGCCGGGTAAATTCGGCGGTGACGTCAGTCATCTGAACCTGCATAAAACCTTCTGTATCCCTCACGGTGGTGGCGGCCCTGGCGTTGGTCCAGTCGCCGTAGGCGCACATCTGGCAAAGTTCTTGCCGAATCAAAAATCGACGGGTTATGTCCGTGGTGAAGACGGTATATCGGCTGTCAGTGCTGCGCCATTTGGCTCTGCCAGTATTTTGCCGATCTCCTGGATGTACATCGCGATGATGGGCTCTGAAGGCTTGAAAGCAGCGACAGAGACAGCAATCCTGGCAGCGAACTATATCGCTAAACGTCTGGCACCTCACTATCCAGTGCTGTACTCTGGTCATGATGGTCTGGTCGCGCATGAATGCATCCTGGATCTGCGTCCATTGACCGATGCAACCGGCATCAGTAACGAAGACGTCGCAAAGCGCCTGATCGACTTTGGCTTCCACGCACCTACGATGAGTTTCCCGGTACCGGGTACTTTGATGATTGAACCAACAGAAAGCGAATCACAAGCTGAGCTGGATCGATTCATTGATGCGATGATTGTGATCCGCGAAGAAATCGCTAAAGTCGCTAGCGGTGAATTCGATGCGAAAGACAATCCGCTCAAAAACGCGCCGCATACAGCAGAGGTGCTGGTCGCAAACGAATGGACACATGCGTATGGCCGTGAAGTCGCCGCTTTCCCTGTGCCATCTTTGCGCAAGCAAAAATACTGGGCACCGGTAGGCCGTGCGGATAACGTGTATGGTGATCGTAATTTGTTCTGTTCTTGCGTTCCTGTAAGTGACTACGAATAACATTCGTAGTCTGTAATATAAAAAAGCGGATATCTATAATCAGATATCCGCTTTTTTTGTACTTTATTTTGTGTTTTATTTTGGGTTTTACTTTCTCAAATTACTGACCAAAAGCGACCGGCATCATTTATTTACCTAACTTCGGCATCGCAGGTGCTTGTTGCCGTTGCACTGCCTGGTAAGTCTGAAGTTTTTGCATGACATGTTGAATCGCTGCATCCAGCTGCGTGTCTCTGCCAGCATTGACCTCAGCCGGATCGAGTTCGACATCCATATCTGGCGCAACCCCCTCATTTTCTACACGCCATTCACCATCCGGTGTAAAGAAACGGAAGAAGGGTACCAGTAAAAATCCGCCATCGATCAATTCAGGGTTCGTCGAAATGCCGATCAGACCACCCCAGGTACGCTTGCCGATCAAGGTGCCTAAGCCCAGGCGTTTAAATGAATACGGCAGGAAATCACCACCCGATCCGGCGTCCTGATCGATCAGCATCGCCTTGGGTCCGTATATCGCTGCGCCAGGTGTATCAAACAAGAGGCCGTCCCGGTCTTTCCAGCTTGCCAGATATTTACGGCTCAGTATGTCAGTGATGTAGTTCGCCGCTTGTCCACCGCTGTTGCGACGTTCATCAACGATCAGCGCAGCTTTATCTGCCTGCGCATAAAACATGCGGTTGAAATACTGATAACCATCAGAGCCGGTATCGGGTAAGTACACATAGGCGACTTTGCCATCTGTTTTTTTCTGGACGTATTCGCGATTTTTTTCTATCCAGTGCCACTGACGCAAGGCACCCTCGTTGGCGACTGGCTGGACGATTACTTGCCGGCTTTGCTGATTGCTCAGGTCGCCGGACACGGTCAGCGTTATTTGCTTACCTACGGTATTGGCTAACAGGGAATACAGGTTTTTGCCGCTATCCAATGTTTTTCCATTGATCGCGAGCAGATAGTCCCCCTCTTTAATAGTCAATCCCGGTGTGGCAAGAGGTGCTGCCAGAAACGGATTCCAGCGATCGCCGCGATAGATGGTTTTAATACGATAGTGGCCTTGCTCATAGCTATAGTCGGCACCGAGCAGGCCAACCGCAACGGGTTTCTCTTGATAGATATCGCCGCCACCGACACGATTGTGTCCGACCTGCAGCTCACCGATCATTTCGACCAGCAAGTCATTCAGGTCTTCACGACGTTGCACGTGCTTGAGCAGGGCATGATAGCGCGTGTAGATCGCATCCCAGTCGATACCATGCAGATTTGCATCGTAGAAAAATTCTTTCTCCATCCACCAGGTTTCGTTGAAAATTTGTTCCCATTCTTCGCGTGGATTGACCTGCATGCGGACTTGCGACAGATCAATGGATTTTGCATCCAGTTTTTCGCTGGCATCGCCGACATCGAGTTTGCTTTTCGCATACTGGATCAGGATTTTTTTGCCATCCGCACTCAGACTAAATGAAGCGATACCCTGACGCAGGGATTTCGCTTTTTTATCTTCGACGCTAAATCGCATCAACTCGGCATCATCGTCGTCTTTGTTGGCAGGCGGTTCATGGCTGACACCTGGCTGACGATGTTCCAGATAGAACAGCGAACCATCGGATGCGACTGCCAGATTGTCGTAATTACGTTCTGCGACGGGCAAGGCGACGATGCGTTGCTGCAGGCCAGCGAGATCAATCCGGACTGCCTTGGGTGCTTTAGCTGTCGCATCCTTGGTACTGTCTTTATCCTTGCCTGTATCTTTGTTTGCGTCTTTTGCGGAGTCTTTTTTAGCTTCGTCTTTTTTATCCTCATCCTTTTTCGCTTCTTCATCGCCACTCTTTGGCAATAGAGGCGATTTGCCGTCGGCTGCGAGTACGGCGACATACAAACCATTACGCAGAGGTCGTTCCTGCGTTGACATGTCTAGACCGACCTGCGTTGGTCCGGAATTGATTGAGGCCGTGAAGTACAGGTAGTCAGCTGCGGCAAAGACGGGGTTGTCGGCATGGCTCATGCCATCTGTGAGGCTGGTATTTTTGCTGCTACCGAAATCATGTAGTTTTATTTGTGAAAAATGATTCGCGCCGACAACGGTATAGGCCAGCCATTTACTGTCTGATGAAAACGAGACATTGAACCGGGAGCGTCGTGAGCTGGTATCGATTTTACTGATGCTGCCGTTATGGAGATGGATCGCATACAACTGGAGGTGGTTGTCCTGATACACAATCATCTGATTATCCGGGGACCAGTCGAGTAGCGTGTAATAACCAGGCTGACCGAGGCTGAATGTTTTTGGTTTGTCGAGTCCGGTCTGATCCCGCAGTATCAGATGATGCTGCCGTCCTGCATCAGATAGGTAGGCAATTTGTTTGCCGTCCGGGCTCCATAAACCGTCTTTTTCGCGAATGCCCGAACTCTCGGTGAGGTTACGTACCGAGCCGTCTTTAACCGGAACGGTAAAGATATCGCCACGCGCACTGACTACGACGCGCTTGCCGGTAGGGGACAAAGCGGCAGAAGTAATCGTACTGCTGGCATCCTTCCATTGAGGGCGGGCTTGCATTGCCTGGCTAATTTGCGCATCCAGATTGACGTGGATGGTATGTGTTTTTCCTGTTGCAGCGTCAAGCTCTTTCAGCTCGCCACCGACTTCATACACGACCGTATTGCCTGCTGCGCTGATGTTGCGGATATCCCAGATAGTCTCTTGCGTGACCTGGCGAACAGCCTTGGTCTTGCGGTTATAGGCAAATAGATTCGCTACTTTGTTATCGCGATCAGAGATAAAAAATACCTCGTCACCGACCCAGACAGGATTGCTGTCGGTCGCGTTTTCATGCGGTATTTTTTCTAATTTGTTATTGGCGACATCCATGATCCAGATCGGTGGCGTAGTGCCGCCGCGATGCAGTCGCCAGCCGCTAGGGCCGCTATATGCCTGGCGGAACGGGCGGTAGGCAAGAAATTTGCCATCAACCGACCAGTTGCCTTCAAAGGCGATGGCCTCCATGACTTTTTTCTCGTAGCCGCCCTCGAGTGGTACTTCGTATAGCTGGTTACTGCGACTGTTGGCTATTTCTCGGTTCGATGCGAACAGGACGCGCTTGCCATCAGCACTCCAGCCAACGAGGACATCCTGACCCGGATGCCAAGTCAAACGGCGCGCCTGACCACCTTCGACGGGGATCACATAGACATCCGTGTTGTTGTCGTAACTGGCCGAATAAGCAAGCCATTTACCGTCAGGAGAAAACTTAGGAGAAAACTCCGATGCCGGATGTGTCGTCAGTCGCACCGGATTTTGTCCGTCGCGACCAGTCAGCCAGATATCACCCGCATACACAAAGGCAAGATGATCACGTGAGATGCTAGGCTGACGCAGCAAAAGCGTATCGGCCAACGCCGACGGCGTCAGAAAGCAAGCGCCTAGCAACGAGGCTAAGGCCAGGCTTAAAATCTTCTTGGTACCGGGAGTTGTCCTGCGCATTCGATTCTCCTTTGATCGGCTTTTGGCCGCGTTGATATGATTTTTAATGGAGCAAGCTTGTCTTTGACGCGTTTGGTTGAATTAAGTTTAATGACTTTTTTATTATTTTCACATGTTTGAACCGCTACCGATTCAGGTGATTTTTGACTATTGAAATTACTGCAATTGTGCAGATTATATGAAATAGGCGAAGCTTACTAGTTTGTTATTTCTAGCCTACATCGGGTCTTGATCACACGGGAATAAGCGTGGCAGGTGGTATAAACGGGGGGATAAGGTTGCTAACGAAGCCAGTAGTGAAACAGCTGAGGGTGCATGATTAGAGGCATAAAGGCCGGCCTGCGATTGCAGACCGGGACTTTGAATGGGACTTATGTTGATACCGAATCTAGTGAGGTCCTCAGCATGCCGCATACCAGGCACTGGAGATAAGCAGGCAGGGGCTTATTTATAACCGATAGTTTGCGCAGCTTCATGTACGAGCTGTTCAAACAGATCATGACGCATTTGTGCAATGTCGCCGGATTTGACGGCACTTAAAATCGCACAGCCTGGCTCGGTGTGGTGATGACAATTATAGAATTTACATTGACCAAGATGCGGTAAAAACTCTGGGAACGCACGTTCCAGCATGCCTTCGCTCAGATGATGCAGGCCGAATTCCTGAAAGCCCGGAGAGTCGATGACGGCGGTTTCTGCATCCATTTGATACAGGCGGGTGAAGGTCGTGGTGTGTTTGCCCGTGTCCAGCGCAGCAGAGATTTCTCTGGTGGCGATCTCGGCATCGGGGATCAATAAGTTGATCAGTGAAGATTTTCCCATGCCGGACTGGCCGATCAGGATGGTGTTGTTACCTTCGATCAGGTCCATCATGGTTGCACGTGTCGCCTCCGGTGCTGCGGTGACCGAGACTTCTAACACAGGATAGCCTAGGCCAGCATATAAGGCAAGGCGCTCGCGTGCCTTTGGCAGGCTTGCTTCTACGTCGATTTTATTCAGGACGATGGTGGCTTTGATGCCTGAGGATTCAGACGCGACCAAGGCGCGTGAAATCAGATCATCGGCAAAGCTGGGTTCGGTTGCGACGACAATCAGTAATTGCGTCAGGTTTGCCGCCAGCATTTTTGACTTATATTGATCCGAGCGATACAGCAGGGTCTTACGCGGCGTGATGGCTTCAATCACGCCCTGATTCTTTGACGTCAGCTGGTATTCGACGATGTCACCGACGGCGACATCTGTTTTTTTACCACGCGTGACACAATGCAATTTGATGTCGTCTGCCTGTACCAGATAGTGTCTGCCATGAGCCGCGATGACGGTCGCTAACAGTTTGGTCTTGGTGTTACTCATTAAGAAAAGCTTTGCTGAAAAATCGCATCGACTTTTGCTGCGCAGATAAAGTCATTTTCCGAGATACCGCCTTTGCCGTCATTGACGGTATGGGTATCGAATTTAATGGTGCAACGGTTGTAGGTGACGACCAGTTCAGGATGATGATCTTCTGCATGGATGACATAGGCGATCGCATTGATGAAGGCGAGCGTCTCGTAGTAATTTTTGAAGTTGAACGTCTTGACGATACGCGGACCGTCTTGAGTCCAGCCAGGTGTCGCTGCAAAATACGCAGGTAAGACGCTGGTGTCTAATGCAGTTTCTGTATGCAGTGATTTTTTTGCGAGCAGGGTAGTGGTATTGATCATGATGGAGTGACCGAAAGTAGTTGATGTATGCGCACAGAGGCTGGCGGATGGGAATCATAGAATTTGGAATGCAAAGGATCTGGCGTCAGGGTGGATGCATTGTCCTCATACAGTTTGACCAGTGCCGCAACGAGATCGTTTGCATTGGTATGTTTTGCTGCAAAAGCATCGGCTTCAAATTCATGTTTGCGTGAACTGATCGATGTCAGCGGAGATAGAATGAATGTGAAAACCGGCAGTGCCAGCATAAACAGGATCAGTGCCATGGCGTCATTCGAGGCGAGCAGCATCGGGTCAACACCGAGACCGTTATAAAACCAGAGCTGCTGTTTCAGATAGCCCAGCAGAGCGAGAAAGCCGAGCGACACAAAGAACATGACGCTGATTCGTTTGACGATATGCTTGAGTTTGAAATGTCCCAGTTCATGGGCTAAGACGGCTTCGATCTCTGGCGGTGACAGGCGGGACAACAGGGTATCGAAAAATACGATACGTTTTGCTGCACCGAAGCCAGAGAAATAAGCATTACCATGCGCGCTGCGCTTGGAGCCATCCATGACGAACAAGCCGCTGGAGGCAAAGCCGACACGTTGCATTAAACCTTCGATGCGGGTACGCAAGCTATCATCGTCCAAAGGCGTGAATTTATTAAACAGTGGAGCAATGACACTGGGATAAATCAACATCATCAATAACTGAAAACCGCTCCACACCAGCCAGGCATATAGCCACCACAATGCACCGGATTTTTCCATCAGACTGAGTACAACCCAGATCAGTGGCAGGCCAATAGCCGCGCCGAGTAAGCTACTTTTTAGCATGTCGGCAAAAAACAGGGCGGGTGTCATTTTATTGAAACCGAATTTTTGCTCCAGCACAAATTGTTTGTAGTAATCAAAAGGCAAGTCGATCAGGCTGCCGATCAGAGCAAAAGACGCTAACAGGCATAGTTGGTAGGTCATGCCGGGACCGGTGAATTTTACCAGTGTGACCGACAACAGTTGCAGGCCACCGAGCAGGGTAAAACCAATGAGTACAGCGGTGTTTAGTACCAGCAGTACCATGTCCAGCTTGGTTTTGGCGATGGTATAGTCCGCCGCTTTTTGATGTGCGGCGAGCGGGATTTTTTCTGCAAACTCGGCAGGGACTGCGGCGCGATGCCGCAAAATATGGCGAATATGGCGCGAGCCCAGCCAGAAGCGTAAGACCAGGGTGAGCAGTAAAAATGCCGCGAATAAAACAGAAAATGCTACAGAAATCATGGGAAAATGCCACATTGATTAAGAGAAGGAAGAATTATGTCACAAGCTAACGACATTCAAGCAAACACCGCTGCATCTGCATCTGCAACGACAACAACACCTGCAACGCCGCTAGCCAAGCCTAATGAGTTTAATCTGATTTGGCTCGATATGGAGATGACAGGGCTAGACCCGGATAATGATCGTATCATCGAGGTTGCCGTGGTCGTCACTGATATGCAACTGAATGTCCTCGCTGAGGGACCGGTATTTGCGATTCATCAGCCAGACGAGATCATGGACAAGATGGATGCCTGGAATAAAGGAACGCATGGCCGCTCCGGCTTGATTGATCGTGTAAAAGCCTCGACAGTATCTGAGGCAGATGCAGAAAAAGAACTGATCGCTTTTCTAAAACAATATGTACCGGCTGGCAAATCGCCGATGTGCGGCAATTCGATTTGTCAGGACCGGCGCTTTATGGCGCGTGGCATGCCGAAACTGGAAGCTTTTTTTCATTACCGCAATCTGGACGTCTCTACATTAAAAGAGCTCTGCAAGCGTTGGAAACCGGCGATTGCCAGCGGTTTTAAGAAACATCAGAAGCATACGGCGATGGCCGACATCATTGAGTCGATCGAAGAGCTCAAATACTATCGCGAGCACTTCATCAAAGAGTAGTTTTAAGAGTGGTTTTTAAGCTCTGCTCAACCGTATCATGCCGTAACCGGTTTGAGATATAACCGGGGTAAACCATCTGATGCCTATATCAAAACAGCAGAATGATGAATCATCTGATGAGTACGTCGGTGCGGCTCATCAGTGTGATCCGGTCATTGATATCGTCCGCCTGGAAGCGATGTGTATTGCGCACGAAAGCTTCCGGACGGCCGTCGATGGCATGATACAAAAGCTGATTGATCGGGGACTTACTCCGGTCGAGGAGGCTAGGCATGCCTGGTCGTCAGGGTATCGTGACGATGTCATAGCGATATTTCATACCTTGCGCGGCACACTAGGTACACTCGGTGCAACAGACTTTCAGAACGCAGCTCGGCAAATCGAGTTAGCGATTCAAGACGGGCAGGATCAGCAGATGTCCGCTCTTCTGGATACCGCTGCACAATGCCTGCACATTGTGATTGAGGCCGCCATACAATGGCAGCAGCGCTCATCCGTAGATACAGGCAATCATGGACGTTTTCGGGTTGGTCTTGCTGCGGAGCTGCCTGATGGGACAGGTATTCAGGATTTGCAGGAATTGAAACTGCTTCTCGCACAAAAAAATATGCGTGCTTGTGATCTGTATCTTCAGTTACGACCTGCGTTGTCGCAGGTTTATTCCGAAACTGTCATGCGGGATGCCGACCATGGCATGCAAAACCTGGATTTTGCCCGCGTGGCCGCCTTACTCGTCTGATATTGCAATTCCCTAGTGCATTTAACCTGCACCAAAGCAGGATGCCTGCTCCGCATTATTACCTCATTTGATTGTGCAGATTACATTGATTGTATCGGTCGCCTAGATCGAAATGATCGAATTGATCATATGCTTATTGAGATTTACGTTCTGAAATTGGGAATTTCGCAGTAATTCTGGCGCCTTGTCCAAGTCTGCCATCGATTTCAATTGTGCCGCCATATAAGCTTGTCACCAGATTGTAGACCGTGTACATCCCAATGCCTGAGCCGCCTCGTCCAGCTTTGGTTGTAAAAAACGGATCAAAAATACGTAGCTTGATATCGTCCGAGATGCCGACGCCATTATCTTCAAAACTGACGGTGAAATGATGGTCAGTATGCCGTGCACAGATATGCATGGTGCCCCCTTCACGATCAGGGAAGGCGTGGGCGATGGAGTTGGTGATCAGATTAGTAATAATTTGTTCGAGCGGACCGGGAAAACTATCGATGATGATGCCGGCAGGAATATCGATGTCCACACTGTGCGATGTGGTCTTGAGCATCGGTCGTAAGGTGCTGACTGTATGCGACACAATATCCAGCAGGTCAAATTCACAACGCCGGTCACTGCTTTGATCAACGGAGACTTGTTTGAAGCTTTCGATTAATGAATACGAACGCTCTGACGCCCGTTCGATCAATGCGCTGCTTTCGCGGCAATACGTAATGAATCCGTCCAGGGTTGATCTGGAAATTTTACCGGCGCTCAGATCATCCGCCAGCTGCTCTACACGATCCAGCAGGGATGCCGAAACAAGGCGCATATTGCTGAGCGGCGTATGGAGCTCATGCGTGATACCTGCGACGAGGCTGCCAAGGGATGCCATTTTTTCTTGTTGCACTACATGATCCATGGCTTGTTGCAGTTCCTCTGTGCGTTCTGCCACTCTGGCTTCTAATGTGCGGTTTGCTTCTTCTATACGTTCCGCCTGAAACTTTAACATCAGGTGTGTCTGGACCCGTGCTCTGACAACCGTTGCATTGACGGGTTTTGAGATAAAGTCCACGCCACCTGCGGACAGGCCAATCGCTTCTTCTTCGGGATTGCTTTGGCCGGTAACAAAGATCAGGGGGATGTCGGCAGTCAGCGGATTCGCTTTGAGGCGTCTGCACACTTCAATGCCGCTGAGGTCCGGCATCAGAACATCAAGCAGAATCAGGTCAGGAGGCGTTTCCTGACAAAAGGCAAGCGCCTGCTCGCCACTGGTCGCCATGAAAACATCATGATCTTCTGAAAATATCTGGTAAAGCACCTGAATGTTCATGGGCTGATCATCAACTACCAGTAGTCGAAATCGCTTCGCAGGATGCTTACCATGTTTTAATAGCCGGTACATTCTTGAGCCTCAATCTTGCAATCAGATCGTTGCCCGTCGGGCATTTTTGTATCTGTCTGGCAAGCTTACACTGATGCTATAAAGAAAATCGTCAAACACTGTTAAACCTTTTTTATTTTCCAACATATTGAATTTATTGATTTTATTTTTGTTTTTCAGACGTTGTTCAGGTGGTTTGTCGATGAAAAATACAGCAATCATCCGGGGCGATAAAATGGCATGGCGGATGATTTGATGCCTGCGTGCTATTTGGCTATTTTTTAGCGGATTTGGATAGAGACCGGATCACGTTCGTTTAAAACAACCAATTAAATTAAAGTAAAAAAGCCTCGATATCCATCGAGGCTTTTGCATACTGCTTGGGAGTATCGTTTTAACACGCAATCAGATTAAGCGGATTAGGCACTGTTTTAGAACATACTCCCTATATGATGCGTTTTATTAAACGCCCAGCAATTCAACTTCAAAAATCAAAGTAGCATTTGGTGGAATCACGCCACCCGCGCCGCGCGGGCCGTAGCCGAGTGACGACGGGATCGTCAGTACACGTGTGCCGCCGATTTTCATGCCTTGTACGCCTTCATCCCAGCCTTTAATGACATGACCGGCGCCTAAGGGGAAGGAGAACGGATCATTGCGGTCTTTGCTGGAGTCGAATTTTTTACCTGCGCTGCCATCGGGATTTTGCAACCAGCCGGTGTAGTGCACAACAACGTGGTCGCCCGCAGTTGCTTCTGCGCCTGCGCCAAGGACTTTATCTTCGTATTGCAAGCCGGATACGGTGGTAGTGGTGGACATGATATTTCCTTCAATGTTGATCAAAAAACTGGCGCAATTGTACCCAAATTCTGCACACGAATTTGATGAGCGTAGATAAATCCAGTCTGAGCGGGCGAAATATTTGTTGATTTTTATCAAAAACAGGTAAAAAGCCGGTCAGAAGCGGGAGGAAAACCGCAGTAATTAACAGCTTGTCACGATGCTACTGCGTCCGGCAGGTTAAAATACGGTAACTCATTTCAGAACTCAGGCAAAACCGCCGCGCTGCTCTTACAGCGCTTTACTGCAGCATAGTTTCTATAGCCAGCTGTCTTGGTGACTACTCCTTGCGGTAACAGTTTTGCGTAAGTTCTATTTATCTTTCCCTTCATTGCAAAGCGGTAGAAATTCATGCGTAGTCGTTTTTTGTGTGTGCTGTTGTCCTTATCCTCCGTCCTCATTTCACAAGCAGAAGCCAGTGTGGTCGTGATCTTGAATTCGCGTGATGCGACCGTGAGTTTGCTGGATCAGGATACGCAAAAAGAAATCAGCACTTTCCCTATCGGTAAAGAGCCACATCATTTGATGGCAACACCCGACAACAAGTCACTGATCGTCGCGAATGCGGTGGGCGATGAGCTGGTATTTCTGGACCCTAAGACGGGACAAATCCAGCGCCGTATCAAAGATATCGCTGATCCTTACCAGATCGGCTTTTCTCCCGATCAAAAATGGTTTGTCTCCAACTCACTGCGTCTGGATCGTGTCGATTTTTATAAATACGACGGCAAGGATCTGACGCTGGTTAACCGGGTTCCTCTGGCGAAATTGCCGAGCCATATGGCATTCGACGCTGCCAGCACGACGGTATTTATTACGCATCAGGGAAGTGACCAGGTTTCTGCAATTGATCTGGCAACGCAAAAAGTGAAGTGGACGATCCCGGTTGGCAAGCTGCCTGCCGGTATTGCGATGACACCTGACGATAAATATTTGTTAGTCGGCATTATGGGCAGCGACTACGTCGAAGTCATCGACTGGCGTACTCAAAAAACCGTGAAGCGTATTAAGGCTGGTGCCGGTACGCATAATTTCCGCGCATTGGGTGACAAGCGTCATGTATTCGTGTCAAACCGCGTTTCAAACACGATCAATATCATTGATCAGGTCACTTTGGAGAATACGGGTACGATTGCTGTCCCCGGCGGACCTGACTGCATGGAGCTCAGCGATGATGGCAAAACTCTCTGGGTCACTTTACGCTGGATTAAAAAGGTAGCAGTCATTGACGTCCCGTCGAAAAAAGTCATTAAGCTGATTCCGGTCGGACGTTCTCCACACGGTGTGTATTTCATTAATCATGCGTCCCGCATGTAAATCTGTCTGGTTGGCAGCAATCGCCGCGGCGCTCCCTGTCCTCGCTGTTGCAGCTGGCGCAAGCGCATTGCTGCTTCTGTCTGCGGACGCCATTTCAGCAACGTCAGTAACTTCAGCTGCCACGCAGGCATCTGCATGCAAGGGTAAGATCTATCTGACCTTTGATACAGGCAGCCAGTCTCAGGCAGAGCTGATTGCCACGAGTTTACGTCGCCACCACATCAAGGCAACTTTTTTTCTCGCGAATGAAAAAACCGTGAAAGGTGATTATTCGCTGGATCCGGCATGGGGCGCGTATTGGAAGCAGCTCGTCGCAGACGGGCATGCGTTTGGTACGCATACCTTTGACCATGTGTATGCCGTGAGAGATCTTGCTGACGGCCGCATTGCTGTGAAGCCGCAATTTGGCGCACAGGCAGGGCAACATATTGTCTGGACTGCTGAGCAATATTGCAATGAATTGAAGCGGGTAGATCAGCGCTTTGAACAACTCACGGGCCGTAAACTGGATCCATTCTGGCGCGCTCCCGGTGGCAAATTAACCCCGAATTTACTGAAGGCAGGGCAAGCTTGTGCTTATGCCCATGTGGGCTGGGATCCTGCCGGATTCTCCGGTGACGAATTGCCCAGCGAAAAATGGAGTAATCCGGTTTTATTGCAGCGTGCTTTGAGTCAGCTGACAGATGGCGATATTTTTATGGCACATCTGGGGATCTGGTCGCGCAAGCAAGCATGGATGCCGGAAAATCTGGAGCCGCTGATATCAGGTCTTGAGCAAAAGGGGTTTTGTTTTGCCACCTTACGCGAGCATCCGCGTTACCGGCTGAAGTCAGCGAATCAGGCTAATTGAATGACACCCTTACACAAATACAAAACCTTTAAGCGGCAGTAAAAATGACACACCGAGGTGTCGCAGAAGGACACGGTTTGAGCTGGTGTTGATTGCGGCTCTCAAATGAATCCGCAAGCTGGACGCGCCTGTCAGGCTGAAATGCCTCTGAAAGCCGCATGTAAGCTGCGGATTCAATACGGGTAACTTCTAAAAATCTTCAAATTAAAAAACACATTGATAGAGCTGACCCAAAAACTAATATCTCTCACCACGGAGGCATTGAGACACAGAGAAAAGGCAGGCGTAGCAGAATAAGTCGTTTCATGACATATCGATTCAAGGGTTTTTAGGCGTTCCCTCATGGGAGCTTCACAACATCGCCTCGACTCCGTTTGTGTCGCTTCTGAACTGAATCAAATCAGCAAAATACTATCGAATACAGCGTGACTCCGGTGATGCAGGTAAGATTCATTCATGATGATTCTGATTGGCAGACCAGCCTTGTCGTTTTGACCGATGACAAAGTAACTTACTAATTTTTCCGAATTTCCTTACTTATCTTTCACCACATGATTTTTTCAGACGCATTTGCCTGGTTACAGGCATGGATTTTTGAATCACTGGTTCAACCCTTTGTTTTTTATGCCGGGCTGGGCGAGTTCACAGAGCAGGCATTTGAAGGTGTTGAATGGTTCCTGATCGGTATCTGTGAATTACTCGTGCTATATATGATTTTGCGCCCCATGGAAGCGTGGATTCCGGTACATCGTTTTACAGATGCGCGCGCGCGCTGGAATGATTTCATTTATACCGCCTTACATCGTCTGGGCGTTTTTACGCTGCTGATATTTTTTGTTCTTGACCCTGTTCTGGATGCATTCACAGGCATGCTGAGGCTGGAAGGGATGAACCCGTTTAATCTGGAAAATCTTTGGCCGGATATGAACAACCATCCGGTGCTCGTATTTATGCTGTATCTGGTCGTGCTGGATTTTTTTGATTATTGGTATCACCGTGCTGAACATCAGTTTGACTGGTGGTGGGGGCTGCATAGCCTGCATCATAGCCAGCGCAACATGAACCTGTGGAGCGATAACCGCAATCACTTGTTCGACGATTTTTTACGTGACGTCTATATGGGATTGATTGCGATTGCAATTGGCGTACAACCGACCCAGTATGCTTTGCTGGTCGTCGTGTCACGCATGATACAGAGTTTGCAGCATGCCAATATCCGTGTGCATTTTGGTACAGTGGGTGAGCGTTTGCTGGTTTCGCCGCGTTATCATCGCGCCCATCATGCGATTGGTATCGGGCATGAATCGAAAGGTGAAGGAACGCTTGGCGGACATAATTTTGCCGTGCTGTTCCCAGTCTGGGATATCGTATTTGGTACGGCTTTATTCAATCAAGAATTTTATATGACCGGTATCCGTGATCAGTTGCCACCGCCGGAAGGCAGTGCGCGCGAATACGGTCGCGGCTTCTGGTCACAGCAGATATTGGGGTGTAAAAGGATGTTGGGTCTTGATGGACATCTGAGCAAGCAAGTCCATCAGCAAATTAATCAGGAGCCTTCTTGATGCGTCGTCTGTTGAATGTAGGTAGCGCCCTGGGGCGGGCGTTTGTCGGTCAGTTTCATCCGCGTATGCTGATGCTTACCATCTTGCCTTTGATAATCTCCATCTTGTTATGGGGCGGGCTGATGTGGTGGGGACTGCAATCGATGATCGATTATATTCAGGCAGCTTTGATGGAGCATGACGGCTTTCGTATTGCCGGGGATTTTCTTGCTCTGTTAGGTGCATTAGCGCTGAAAGCAGTGCTGGCGCCGTTGCTGGCGATGTGGTTGCTGTTGCCGCTGATGATCGTGACGACCTTGATGTGTATCGGTGTATTTGCGATGCCGATGATTTCCCGTCATGTGCAGCGACGCCAGTATCCGGATATGGAGGCGCGTCATGGCGGTTCTTTGCTCGGTAGCCTGTGGCATGCGATTTCCTCTTTTTTGATTTTTATCGTGCTGTGGGTGCTTGCCTTGCCATTGTTGTTTGTCCCCGTCGTCAATGTGGCCGTGCATGCCGTATTGTGGGGCTGGCTGACTTATCGGGTCATGGCCTATGATGCTTTGGCTGAACATGCGGATGCGGATGAGCGGGTTGCTCTCCTGCGTACGCATCGCTGGTCTTTGCTGCTGATTGGTACGGTTACGGGAGCACTCGGTGCTGCGCCTAGCATGATGTGGCTCGGTGGCGTACTAGCCGTCGTCTTTCTTCCTGTGATGGCGGCGGTAGCCGTGTGTTTATATATTTTAATTTTTGTATTTAGCGGATTGTGGTTTCAGTATTATTGCCTGGATGCGCTGACACAATTACGTACAAAACACCTCTGAGGGAGACTCTTATGGCTATTGGTGTCATCATAATCGGCGATGAGATTTTGTCCGGCAAACGTGCTGACAAACATCTTTCCAAAGTGATTGAGTTACTGGCGGAGCGTGGTTTGCAATTAGACTGGGCTGAGTACATCGGTGACGACAGAGCCAGAATCACAGCGACTTTGGCGCGGTCGTTTGCGAATAACGATATCGTATTCAGTACCGGCGGGATTGGTGCCACACCCGATGATCATACGCGTCAATGTGCCGCCGCTGCTTTGAACGTGCCTCTGGAATTGCATCCCGAAGCGAAGCTGCTGATACAGCAACGTATCACTGACATGCTGATTGAGGCTGGTAAGCCTGTAGAACTCGATACGCCAGAAAACCTGCATCGCCTAAAAATGGGTGAGTTCCCGCAAGGTGCTCAGATCATTCCCAATCCTTATAACAAAATTCCTGGTTTTGCGATTCAGAATCATTATTTTGTTCCCGGTTTTCCTGTAATGGCCTGGCCTATGATTGCCTGGGTGCTGGATACCCATTATTCGCATCTGTTTCACCAGCATGCCCGTGAGGAAAAATCTGTTCTGGTGTTTGAGGCGATGGAATCAACACTGACGCCGATGATGGAGGCTTTGGAGGCTGAGTACCCTTTGATCAAAGTATTTAGCTTGCCGAGCGTGGGCAATCATCAGATCCGTAAGCATATTGAGCTGGGTGTCAAAGGCGATCCTAAACAGGTGGATGCCGCATTTGAGCAAATGTTGCGCGGGCTGGATGGCTTCAATGCAGAGTATGTACCTGCGTAACATGGCGATTAAGTCGCAGACGACTGACTGCAGCCGATTCAATAAAAAATAAACCAATCAAATAAGCCTACAAATTAAGTTCATGCCAAAAATAAAATTTACTTTATTTTCGATCAGAGATTTATTGATTGCTTTTGGACCGATGACGCTGATGGTGTTGCTGGTCTGCGGACTTGGCTATTGGCTGGTTGATCCGGCACCGCCACGCACAATTGATTTTGCCACAGGGCAGGAAAATAGCGCTTACCAGCGGTTTGCAAGGCAATATGCCGACGATCTAGCGAAGAACGATATAACGATTCACTTTCAGGAAACTCAGGGTTCACAAGAGAACTTACAAAAAATCAGTGACCCTGATTCAGAGATTGAATTAGGTTTTGTACAAAGCGGTTCTACCAACGAGGCCGAGGCAGAAGAGAAAGGCCTGATCTCTTTGGGAAGCTTATTCTATGAGCCGATCTGGATTTTTTATCGTAGTAATAAAGAGATTACCAGTCTGGCGCAGTTCAAAGGTAAGGCGGTGAATGTAGGACCCGATGGCATGGGCGTTGCACGTTTATTCAAACAGATTTTGTCCGTTAATGGGATGGAAGAGTCGGATGTTCGCCTGAGCAGTCTTGAGAATACACCCGCAACCGTCGCGTTACTGGATGGCAAAGTCGATGTACTGGTATTCAGTTCTGCGTCGGATTCGCCATTGCTGCAAATGTTGTTGCAAACACCGGGGATCAGGCTGTTTGATTTTGTCCAGGCAGAAGCTTATACACGCCGTTTTCCCTTTCTTTCACATGTCGTTCTGCCGCGCGGTATCGTCGATTTAGGGAAAGACATTCCCTCTCGTGATTATCATTTGATCTCTCCGACGGCGACAATGGTGGCTCATGAGAGCCTGCATCCTGCGCTGATCAGTCTGTTGCTGCAAGCCGCACAAAAAATCCACGGCGGAACCGGATGGTTTCGTAAGCAAGGTGAATTTCCTTCGGATAAATATACCGAAATTCCCGTCGCTGCCCAGGCAGAAAAATTTTATAAAAATGGCCCGCCATTACTGCAGCGTTACCTGAGTTTTTGGCTGGCCAATTTTATTGAACGCATGTGGGTTGTACTGGTTGCCTTGGGCGCATTGATATTACCCTTATCAAAGATTATTCCGCCGTTATATGTCTGGCGCATACGCTCGCGTGTATATCGCTGGTATGGTCAGTTGCGTCTGGTCGAGCAGGCGATTGAAGAATTGAATCCGGTGCAGCGTGAGGAGGTCTGTGCGCTGCAATTGCAAAGACTGGATGAGATCGAAGAAAAAGTGAATCGCATATCAATCCCCTTGTCTTATGCAGAAGAATTATATGGCTTGCGCAGCCATATTAATTTTGTGCGCAAGCGTGTAGAAAATTTGCGTCAGATGGATAAGCCTGCGCTGGCTTAATAAGCATCATTACCCGATGTTTATTGATCGCTGATGCATTACTTAATCATTGATTGCTCAATGATTCTGCCGCACTTGTTTCCTGCTGCTTGCCCGGTAATGTGAACCAGAATGTCGTACCCAGACCTTCGGTCGAGGTAAATCCGATTTGCCCGTTCATTTTTTCCAGCAAGGTTTTGGTGATGTTCAGACCCAGACCCGTACCGCCTTGCTGGCGCAGGTTCGTACCATCTGCCTGTGCAAATTTACCAAAAATCCGCTCACGGAAATGTAGAGGAATACCCGCACCATGATCCTCGACTTCAACTCTGAATAATTGCTCATGAGCCTGGACGCGTATCTGGACTACGCTGTTCGCCGGTGCAAATTTGGCAGCATTCGATAAGAGATTCGCAAACACCTGCAATAACCTGTCGACGTCAGCGTTGACGAGGGCTTCAGTCAGATTGGTCTGAAGCTCATAACGCACGCCGTAACTATCAGCATATGCGGCATTTTCTTCTATTGATTGACGAGCGGTGCTGACAATGTCTACTGTCTGCATACGTAAATTCAGTGCGCCTGATTGAATTTTTTCCAGATCCAGAATGTCATTGACGAGACTGACCAGTCGTTGACAATTTTTATGTGCGATCTTGATTAAATCCAGAGCTTTGCCTGGTAATTCGGCGATCCGCCCTGATTCCAGCAGTCCCAGCGAACCACGAATCGAGGTGAGCGGCGTTCTTAATTCGTGGCTAACTACCGAGATAAATTCTGATTTAAAGCGGTCGGCATCTTTGAGCTTGTTACTCTCTCTCAGCAGTAATTCGTTTGCAGCGAGTAATTCGCTGGTGCGCAAAGCGACTTCCTTTTGTAAGGCTGCTTTTTGCTTATGCAGATAATTGACGCGTTGACGGTAAAGCAAAAAGATTAATGCGCATAGTGTCAATATCGATACCACATAGAACCACCAGGTTTTCCAAAACGGCGGCATGATTGTGATCGGTAACGAGATCCCGTCTTCGTTCCAGACACCATTATTATTACTGGCTTTGACGCGGAAAGTGTATGTCCCCGGGTCAAGATTGGTATAGGTAGCGATACGGTGTGTCGCATCGGTTTCTATCCAGCTCTCGTCAAATCCCTCTAATTTGTAGGCATATTTGTTGCTAACCGGATCGGCAAAATGCAATGCCGCAAATTCGATAGAAAAAACGGACTGACGCCATGACAAACTCAGTGATTTTGGTGCGTACTCCGTGCCGATCAACTCGATACCGCCAGCCTGTTTACTTTGCAGCAGAGGCCGGTTGAAGATCGTAATATCGGTTATCGCGATCACCGGAGGCAGGGCATTAACCTGGACATGTCTAGGTGAGACCGACGTCATTCCTTTATAGCCGCCGAAATACAAAGTTTCGCCATCTTTAAAAAAAGATCCGTCATAGAAGCGTCCATCGGTGATGCCATCTGACGAGAAGTAATTATTCGCCTGACCAGTTCTTGGGTTGAACTGAGCCAGACCGGTTTGGTTGGCGATCCATAATATACCGTCGTCGTCACCGATGATGGCACCGTACTGGCTGACTTGCACGCTGCTGTCCTGCGGATTATATGAGACGAACTTGACGTTACCGTCCGCTTGTATGAGCACCTTGCTGAGCCCCAGTAAGGTACTGATCCACAATTGTCCTTGCTTGTCCTCAAATAATCCACGTACATCATTGCTGAGGAGACTGTTGATGTTTTCCGAGTCATGTAAAAAGTGACGGAATTTTCCGCTTACCGGATCGAGCATGTCGAGTCCGCCGCCGTTAAATCCGCTGACCCAGAGACGCCCGGCTTTGTCTTCAAGAATGAAGTTGGTGTAATTGACCGAACGGCTGTCTGGATCCGCCATGTCGTGCTTGTAGTATTTAGTGGCGCCGGTCTTGAGGTCGTAGCGTATCAGTCCGCCCTCCGTTCCTAACCAGAGTATGTCGCCCCGGCCCGGAACAATTTTACGCACGATATCCGTCAGGCGAGAGTCGAAATGTATGGTGTTGTAACGCCCGTTTGCAGGATCCCGCCAGCTTAGCCCGGCAGAAGTTCCTATCCACAAGGGGCCATTCGGCTGCTGATATAGGCTAGCGACATTGTCCGTCGGCAGGGACAGCGGATCTTTTGCATCATGCTTAAAGCTGCTGATGATTTTGTTTTGTTCAGGATTGAACAATAGCAACCCATTTCCCATGGAGCCTAGCCAGAGATGGCCTTGACCGTTGCTGGCGATACTGCCAACGGCATTATTAAATACATCATTTTTGGCATCGGGAGGTCGTGGAAAAAAACGTTGAAACCCGCGGTTAGCAAGATCAACCCGGTTGACTCCTGAACGCCATACACCGACCCATAATGTATCGGAGCTATCTTGATTGATGAGGGTAACTGCGCCGTTTGGCAAACCGTAGGGATCACTGGACCAGTATTCGTAGGCGCTTAGTTTTTGGGTATTTTTGTCCCAATACGATAAGCCAGCTTCGGTGCCTATCCAGAGTGTTGACGCGCTATCTTCAAAAAAGGTCCTGACTGTGTAGTCCTCAATACCCTGTGGTTTATCGAGATGTTTTCGTTCTGACCAGGCGGTTCCTGGTTTCCACACAAAAATACCGTCACTGGATCCTATCCACAGCATTTGTTTGCGATCTATATAGACTGCACGGACATTATTGGACTTGGAATTCGATTTTAGACCAGGATCCAGGATGTAATGCTGGAAGCTGCCGGAACCGGATGCCAGATAATCGACACCGGAAGATTCTGTACCTATCCACAGGCCTTGTTTGGCATCGAGGTGGATATCATTCAATATGTCGCCAGAGATACTGTCTTCTTTGTCGTTGTCATGAACGATATTTTTAAAAATACCTGTTTTGGGATTGAAGTGTTGCAAGCCATCTTTACTCAATATCCACATCGCGCCTTTACCATCACCGATGATTTTGACGATAGCTTTGTGTAGCGCCACTCGTTCTGAGCCAGCGACAGGCGAGAATATTTTAAAACCATTGATTTCAGGATCAAACTTGGCGATCCCGTCGTTAGTGCCGACCCAGACCTGACTCTGCTCGTCTTCATAGATTGCATTGATGCGATCAGCGGTCAGACTATGCGGATTATTACTATCGTGTTTGTAATTGATCGCCTTATAACCATCAAACCGGTATAAGCCGATGTAAGAGCCTAT
This sequence comes from Undibacterium sp. RuTC16W, assembly GCF_049339445.1. Taxonomy (NCBI): domain Bacteria; kingdom Pseudomonadati; phylum Pseudomonadota; class Betaproteobacteria; order Burkholderiales; family Oxalobacteraceae; genus Undibacterium; species Undibacterium sp. RuTC16W. The sequence goes on from NZ_JBMPPE010000004.1 coordinate 44,105, forward strand.
CCAGATATAACCGTGCTTGTCTTGAATCAGCGACGTGATTGCATTTTCAGGCAATCCAGGGGCAAGTTTGGTGATGTTCTCAAACCTCATGGAGCGCGAAGGCAGGGCATCGGCGCTGCCGCTAAAAAGCAGGCAAGAGATCAGTAAAAATAGTCCGGAGATAACGGCGGAGCAGCCATGGAAAAAGCTGGTGACAATGTCACGGTCGGATGCGCAATTCAGGGAATTTTTAACTTGCGGAAGCGAACTTACTTTTGCCATAACCTAAATCACGTCATCAACTACATGGAGGAGGCAGAGCGGATCAATGTAGTCCGCCTGTCTGGAGCCTCATCATAATCTACATAGCAGACTTAAGGCGTGCTCTTCGCAATGTGAATTTGCTGCGTGATAGTGAAGGTTGCAAAAAACCAACTTTTATTTGGACAGCACAATCTCGAATGAAGGTTGAATGAAATTCCCTTATCAAAACCTCACAAAGAACAAAGCCAGCGGGCAGAGCTGGCTTTGTAAGGGGTTACTCTAAAAGATTACGGTGAATCATCAATTGACTACGGTCGATCTAGCAGCGGAGACGTTTATTTTTTTCTGGCAATCAAACTGATGATGCCCACAATCAGTAATAAGGGTAACAGAGCCGGGAGCATCGCCAGCAAGATTGCACCAGCGATGAATGCGAACAAGGCAATCAAAAAGATGCTGACACCTGCCAATACCACGCCAGTGACACCCAGAGCAAAGAAGGTCGCAATACAGCCGATCACTACACCGCCGATTGCCAGACCAATACCAGCGATGCCATGCACAGGCTCACCATCAATGGTAATCGCCGAGGTATCCATAGAAAAATAACTCAGACAGACCAGTATAAAAAATACGCTGAAAAGGCTGATAGCGAGGGCATAGTTACGTTTTGTGTTTGTCATGATGGCTCCTGTCAAAGTAGGGATTCTGTGGGTACGTCAATATCTGGTATCGATGACTGCATCATAGACAGGACGACTCAGAGCATCAACGCGCTTGCGACAAACTGCAGAAAATGATGGCTCAAGCGAAATATTCGCCTGATGAGCGCAGTCAACATTGACGGGAGAAGGCTCAGGCGTGCTTGGTAGCGGAGGTAATAAACGGGCGATGCGGGTATCGCCCGGAGCAGGGTAGTTGGCCAACTCCGGGGAAATGATGCGGTATCAGCCTAAAGTAGCAATCACTGGCGCATGATCAGAAGGTTGTTCCCACTTGCGCGGTACCTTATCAATCACGCAAGCGGTGCAGCGGCTTGCCAATGGTTCAGACAATAGAATATGGTCAATGCGTACGCCCTTGTTGAGGCGAAATCCTAACTGACGATAATCCCACCAGCTGAATGATTTTTCTGCTTGCTCGAACATCCGGAAGCTATCTTTCAGGCCTAAATCAATTAAGGCCTGCAAAGCAGCTCTCTCTGGCGGTGACACCAGATTCATGCCTTCCCATGCCGCCGGATCATGTACGTCTCTGTCCTCCGGCGCGATATTGTAGTCACCCAGTAAAGCGAGTTCAGGATGTTGTTGTAATTCTTGCTGCACCCATTTTTTTAAGGCTTCCAGCCAGCTTAGTTTATAAGGATACTTCTCTGAATCGAGTGCCTGCCCGTTCGGGACGTAAGCGCAGATAATGCGCATGCCAGCAATGGTGGCGGCGATGATTCTTTGCTGCTCATCTTCAAAGAGAGGATTGTTTTTTTGTACGTCACTGATAGGGTGGCGTGACAGAATCGCCACGCCGTTATAGGTTTTCTGTCCGGTAAACGCAACCTGATAACCCGCGGCCTCAATCTCAGCCTGAGGAAATTTATCGTCGGTCAGTTTGGTTTCCTGCAGGCAGAGTACATCAACAGGATTGGTTTCTAGCCACGTAAGCACGTGCGGCAAACGTACTTTCAGCGAGTTGACGTTCCAGGTAACTAATTTCATGTGGGTATGTCCTCTAATTCCGCTGATCTCTCAGACGAAGAGCTTTTCACGTTTTTTCAGTAAAAATATTATTTAAGTTTAGCAGACCTGAGTATGTTGTCAGACCAGCGCTACTGGTAGCTGCTTGAATAAAAAAGCGTGTGCTGACAGGTCAGCACACGCTCATATCGACGATTTTGTCTACAATAAATTAGCCAGCACGATTGATCAGGAACGCCGTCAACATTGGTACAGGGCGACCTGTTGATCCTTTCGCCGCACCTGATTTCCATGCGGTACCTGCGATATCCAGATGTGCCCAAGTGTATTTCTTGGTGAAACGCTCAAGGAAGCAAGCGGCGGTAATACTGCCACCAGCCGGGCCGCCGATGTTCGCCATGTCAGCAAAATTCGATTTCAGTTGCTCGTTGTAAGCTTCTTCAATCGGCATGCGCCATGCGGTATCGCCTGTTTGTTTCCCGGCAACCAGCAATTCTGCAGCGAGTTTGTCATGAGCATCGTCGTGTCGTGTAAACAAGCCGGTATTGTGATGACCTAAAGAGGTAACGCATGCGCCAGTCAGTGTCGCCACATCGACAACGGCAGCTGGCTTGAAGCGCTCTACATATGTCAGCGCGTCACATAAAATCAGACGACCTTCGGCATCCGTATTCAAAATTTCGATAGTCTGACCAGACATGGATGTCACGATGTCGCCTGGACGTGTTGCGCTGCCGGAAGGCATATTTTCACAAGTAGGGACGACGGCGATGACATTCAGTTTCAATTTCATTTCGCCGATAGCGCGCATAGTACCGATGACAGAGGCGGCACCGCCCATGTCGTATTTCATCTCATCCATACCTGCACCAGGCTTGAGGGAGATACCACCTGAATCAAACGTAATACCCTTGCCGACCAGCACAGTCGGTGCGTCTTTGGCTTTGCCGCCCATGTGTTTCAGGACGATGAATTTCGGTGGTTCGTCTGAGCCGTTGGTCACGGACAGGAAGCTATTCATTTTGAGTGCCTGCAATTGCTTGCGGTCCAAAATTTCTATGCCCATTTTGTAGTCAGTAGCGATTTTTTTCGCTGTTGTCGCCAGATAGGTCGGTGTGCAGACATTCGGTGGCAAATTGCCTAGCTCTTTCGTCAGATCCATGCCGTTCGCCAGCGCGACGCTTTGCGTCAGTGCATGTTTGGCGGTAGCTGCATCTGTTGCAGCAACGCCGATAGCAATTTTTTTGACGCCGGTACTGCTGGTGTCTTTTTTGCTTTTTAAACCATCAGCGCGGAAAATCGATTCGCGGAACGCCAGAACCGCAGTACGAACAGACCATGCCGCGTCACGTTCTTTTACGGCTGGTAAAGCCAAAGTCGCATCATTGGCACCCAGACCAGAGAGCGCGCGGGCTGCTGCATGGACGGCTTGTGAGTAGGCTTTTTCAGAGACAGTAGTCGCTTCTTCGCCCAGACCGACCAGCAAAACACGGTCAGCAGCAATGTCAGCGACGTTGCGTAACAACAAGGAGGCGCCGATCTTGCCAGTAATATCGCCTGATTTCAGGGCAGCGGCGATTTCGCCTTTTTTGTCTAACGCGGCAGCGGATGACGATAATTTTTTGTTTTCGAATACGCCTACAACTACGCAACCAGTTTTGGTGGCATTCACAGTGCTTTTGGCGTCGAATGTTTTTATGCTAAAGTCCACGTATTACTCCTCTTTGTAAGTCTCGTAAAACCGACATTATAACCCTCCATGATTTTTCAGCGCGCGCTTCGACGTGAATTACTCAGTGCCGCAGGTGCTGTTTTTACGATTCTATTCACAATTACCATCACATTTATGTTGATCAAAATCCTCGGCCAGGCCGCTGGAGGCAAGGTCGCATCGACTGATGTCATTGCTCTGATCGGCTTTTCGGTATTGCAGTATTTGCCAGTCTTGTTCATTTTGACCGGGTTTATTTCGGTTTTAATGGTGGTTACCCGAACTTATCAAGACTCCGAAATGGTGGTTTGGTTTGCCTCGGGACTCAGTTTGTCTAAATGGATCGCACCGGTCCTGCGCTTTGGCATGCCCATGGTCATCCTGACCGCCTTATTAAGTTTTGTTGCGACACCTTGGGCAAACCGTCAAAGTGCCGAATTCAGAGAGCGTTATGAAAAGCGTGAGGACATTGCCAAGGTCTCGCCGGGTAAGTTTCAGGAGTCTGCATCGTCCGACAGAATCTTTTTTGTCGAGGAAGTTGCCGGAGATTTGAGCAAAGTACAGAATATTTTTATCAATACCTTTCGCAATGGCCGCTCCAGCGTGGTTGTTGCAAAAGAGGGAAAAGTTGAAATCGACGCGCGTGGCGACAAATTTCTGGTCATGAGCCAGGGTCGTCGTTACGATGGCTTGCCGACAGAACCTGATTTTCAGATGATGCAGTTTGAGCGTTACGGGATTCTGGTATCCGGACAAACCAAAGCCACTGCCGGTGATAAATCCGCGAAGTCACTGAGCCTGCAAGAGCTCTTGCAAGATCCGAATAATTTTAATCGCGGAGAGTTGTTGTGGCGAATTTCGCTTCCCTTGATGTGTCTCGTCTTGCTGTTGCTGGCAATACCGCTGGGCTTCGTGAATCCCAGGGTAGGGCGTTCTGCGAATGTGATCGTGGCGTTGTTGTTGGTCGTGCTGTATCTGAATCTGGTGAATATTATGCAGGCTGCGGTGGTGCAGGAGCGATTTAACTTTGGTAATTCCTGGTGGCCGATTCACTTATTTGCCGCCGTTGTGGTGATCTTGCTATTCGCCTGGCGTCTGTACGTGAATAGTCATTATCATCCGCTGGTACTGTGGTCCAGATTGAAGTGCGTCATGCGCGGTAAAGATACGAAAGCGAAGTGCGCATCATGAGAGTTTTGCAACGTTATTTTAGTGTTGAAATTATCCGGGCTGTCTTGTTTGTGATGCTGGCATTGCTGGCATTGTTTGCCTTTTTTGATCTGATGGGTGAATTGCAATCCGTCAACAAAGGTGGCTATCGCCTGCAGCATGCTTTGCTGTATGTGGCGTTGGGATTGCCAGGCTATATCTATGAATTCATGCCAATTGCCGTGTTGATCGGGACGATTTACGTGCTGGCGCAGTTCGCCTCCAATTCTGAATTTACCATTATGCGTGCGGCTAGTATGTCGACGGTTATGGCAGGCAGTATGTTGGCGAAAATCGGTTTGCTATTTGTGGTTTTAACTTTTGTGTTCGGTGAATTCGTTGCGCCGATGACGACCAAATTGGCAGAAAAAGTGAAGCTCAATGCGATCGGTGCATCACTGACGCAAGAGTTCAGGACCGGTTTGTGGACCAAGGATCTGGTACGTGAAAATGGCTTGAAGGGCAGTGTAGTTGGCTCACGCTTTTTGAATGTCAAAGAAATTCTCCCTAACAGGCAATTAGTCGGCGTGAAAGTCTATGAGTTCGATAGCCGCTTTAATTTATCGAAAGAAGTGACAGCTGAGCATGCGGAATATATCGGTGACAATGTCTGGCGTTTATCGAAGGTAACCCAGACCTCTTTCCCCAAGAGCTTATTGATGCAAGATATTTCGACCGTGGCGAGTATCAAGCTGGCGAGTCTGGATGTGGCTTCTGAAATTACACCGGATATTTTGTCCGTATTATTTGTTGATCCGGACCGCATGTCAGCCTATGACCTGGCTGCTTACACCAAACATTTATCCGACAACAAACAAGGCACAGAGCGGTATGCCATCGCGTTCTGGAAGAAAGTTACCTATCCGTTTGCGATTCTGGTCATGATGGCCCTGGCATTGCCATTTGCCTACCTGCATGCACGCAGCGGTGGTATCAGTCTCAAAATTTTTAGCGGGATCATGATCGGGATGGTGTTTTACCTCATGAATAGTTTGTTCTCTCATGTAGGTTTATTAAATACCTGGCCACCGCTGATTACGGCATTGGTGCCGAGTATGGTATTTTTATTCATGGCCATGACAGCGCTGTGGATGGTAGAGCGAAGATAAGAGAAGATAATGCAAAAAAAAGCCCAAATATTATTTGCTCATGGGGCGCGTGATCCACGTTGGGCTGCGCCGTTTGAACGACTGCAAAAACTCACACAAAGCCGGTTGCCGGATGTCACGGTTGCTTTGGCATTCTTAGAATTTATGACGCCGGGTTTGCCTGATCTGGTCGCTCAGTTTGTAGCGGATGGCGTGACGGATATTAGTATTGTGCCGATTTTTTTAGGACAAGGTGGTCATGTATTACGTGACCTGCCGCTGATTCTTGATGAACTGCGTAATAGCTATCCCTCATTGACGATCAAGGTCGCTGAAGCTGTCGGAGAAAATGCAACCGTGCTGGCGGCCATCAGCGATTATTGTGTCCATGCTTTGTGAGCAGGGGACGCTAAAGCAATAATGTTGACCTTACAGAGGCGGTTTACGCGCCCTCATCGCTTCACCTATCATCACCAGAACCGGGCCTTCGCAGGCGCTGAGACCTTGTTCGAGATCACCAAGATTGAGCCGTAAGACGCGTTCGTTTGAACGGCTGCAATTCTCGATCACAACAACCGGCAAATCGGTTGCATAACCTGATGTTAGCAGGCGCTGCGCGGTCAGCGCAGCTTCTTTTCCACCCATATATTGAATGAGCGTATCGCAGTCGGGGATACGGGTGTCGGCGTTTTCGCCAGGCGCCGTGCTAGAGGTAAAAAACGCTACGCTACGAGCGATACCGCGTTTAGTGAGTGGCTGTCTGGCGCTGGCGGCGGCTGCAACGGCGGTGGTGATGCCGGGCACGATATCATAATCGATGCCGGCCTGTTCCATCGCAATGAGTTCTTCATCGGCGCGTCCAAATAACATCGGATCGCCACCTTTAAGGCGAACAACGATGCCATATTGTTGCGCGCAACTGAGAATTTGTTCGTTGATATGCGACTGTGCTGCAGAGCGTTGACCACTGCGTTTGCCGACGGAAATTTTGACCGCTTGCGGACAGAGCTCCAGCATGTCTGATGTGACCAGCGCATCATGCAAGACAACTTCTGCCTGCGCCAGAATCCGGGCGCCGCGGACCGTGATCAGGTCAGCAGCGCCAGGGCCGGCACCAATGAGATAGACTTTGCCACCGGCTTTTTGCATACTGTTATTCGCTTCAGGTCAGGCGTATCATGCCTGCGGCAACAGTCTGATGCGTGACTTCATCAATCAGGATAAATGCACCTGTTGAACGTAAATCAGTATAGGCATCAGCAGCCAGAGGCTGTTGTACGTTGATGGTGACACGGGCGATATCATTGAGCTTCAGGTTTTCCGCAACCCGACGCTCTTGCGTATTGATATCGAGCAGCGTATCAATCGCACTGACTTTAGCTGCGACCTGTTTGGTCGTGTGCTTGAGCCAATATCTGCGGCGAATATCCAGCGCATCTTCGGACAGCCAGCATAAGTCCGCCCGCACAGTTTTTAGCAAACTTGCCGGACGGTCAGCAGATGCCAACATATCGCCACGTGAAATATCCAGATATTCATCGAGCAGAATCGTGACCGACTGACCGACTACCGCGGATTCGAGCGAACCGTCCAGTGTCAGTATATCTTTTACCGTTGCTGTTTGACCGCCAGGCTGAACAAGCAACTTATCGCCTTTGCTGACTTTGCCTGCTTCAATACGCCCCATGTAACCACGGAAATCATTCGCTTCATGACCATTATGGCGTGCGACTAATTGCACCGGAAAGCGGAATGGCTCGTCATGGCAGTCGTCATAGACGCTCAAGGATTCCAGCAATTCAATCAAGGTTGGCCCCTGATACCAGGACAACTTATCACTGGCGGTAACAACATTGTCGCCGGCCAGAGCGGACAGCGGAATCGGACGAATATCTTTCAATCCCAATTGTTCTGCAAAACTTTGGTAGGCACCGATAATGCGGTCGTATACGGTCTGATCATAATTGACCAGATCCATCTTGTTGACAGCCACAATCACATGCTCAATCTGTAGTAGATGGGCAATCGTGGAGTGGCGTTTAGTTTGTACCAGCAAGTCGACACTGCCATCATCGCCCAGCTTAACTTTAGACACGTCGATCAGAATGATCACAGCGTCCGCGGTCGATGCACCGGTCACCATGTTGCGCGTGTATTGCTCATGGCCTGGTGTGTCGGCGATGATGAATTTACGTTTCGGTGTCGCGAAGTAGCGATAGGCAACATCAATCGTAATACCTTGTTCGCGCTCGGCTTCCAGGCCATCGGTGAGCAGGGATAAGTCGATGGTGTCGCCTACGGTGCGCTTATGTTTGGCGCGTGACATGGCATCAAGCTGGTCAGCAAAAATCCCCTTGCTGTCGAACAGCAGGCGGCCAATTAATGTACTTTTGCCGTCATCAACGGAACCAGCAGTAATAAAGCGTAGCAGGCCGCGTTCCCTTGTCGCATCTTGAATCACAGGTGCGGCCGAAGTTACTGTACTCATTAGAAATATCCTTCTTTTTTACGTTTTTCCATTGAGGATTCTGAGGTCTGATCATCCATGCGGGTCGCGCCGCGTTCGGTAATCTGCGTAATGGCTGTTTCCGCGATAATGGCCTCTACGGTCGCGGCATCGGACGACACTGGGCAGGTGCACGAGATATCGCCGACAGTCCGGAAACGTACGACCTGAGTCTCTACCGTTTCACCATCACGCGCTGGTGTCAGATCCGTCAACGGTACTAACAAACCGTTGCGCGGAATCACCTGACGTTCATGTGCAAAATAGATCGGTGGGAGTTCTAATTTTTCACGAGCAATGTATTGCCAGACGTCGAGCTCAGTCCAGTTGGAGATCGGGAAGACGCGCATGTTTTCACCGGGGTGAACACGGGTGTTATACAGGTCCCAGAGTTCCGGGCGCTGGGCTTTAGGATTCCACTGGCCGAATTCATCGCGGAAAGAAAAGATACGCTCTTTAGCGCGGGCTTTTTCTTCATCGCGGCGAGCTCCACCCATGCAGGCGTCGAACTTGTGTTCGGCGATTGTCTCCAGCAGCGTTACGGCCTGTGCCGCATTGCGTGAGTCAGTTGCCGGATTGCGCAGACGCACTGTGCCGCGCTTGATGGAATCTTCGACGGAGCCGACGATCAGCCGCTCACCCAATTCCGCCACTTTTTTATCGCGAAACGTGATGACTTCTTCAAAATTATGTCCGGTATCGATGTGTACCAGCGGGAACGGGAACTTGCCCGGACGGAAGGCTTTTTCGGCGATACGCAACATGACAACCGAATCTTTGCCACCTGAAAAGAGCAGCGCAGGATTACTGCATTCTGCTGCCACTTCACGCATGATATGGATCGCTTCCGATTCCAGCCAGTCCAGATGGCGATTGCTCGCAGCATCAATAAAATGGTTTTCCGCAACTGTATTCATCATTAATTTTCGCTTAACTTACTTGTTTGATTCGGATCAGTTTGCCATCGACGACATGTAATCCACATTCTTTGGAATCAGGATTTTCCCACCACCAGCGACCAGCGCGCACATCTTCACCGGCTTGTATGGCACGGGTGCAAGGCTCACATCCAATAGATGGGTAGCCTTTGTCATGCAAAGGATTGTAAGGCACATTGTTGCTGCGAATGTAGTGCCAGACATCTTCTTCTGACCAGTCCGCCAGCGGATTGAATTTTTGCATGCCATGTGCGTCGTCGTTTTCCTGTACCGCTAATTCAGTGCGGGTAGCGGCCTGCGCGCGGCGCTGGCCGGTGACCCATGCCTTATTGCCTGCCAGAGCACGGTTGAGCGGTTCGACTTTACGAATCCGGCAGCATTCTTTGCGCATTTCGACGCTGTCATAAAACGCATTCAAGCCATGTTGCTGAACATAGGCGTCTACTGCACTGGCCTCAGGTGTAAACAGGGCAATCTCGCTACCATAGGTCTCTTTCACTTTGTCCAGCATACCCAGAGTCTCTGCATGCAGGCGACCTGTTTCTAAAGAGAAGATGCCGATAGCCAGTTTGTGACGCAAAATCAGATCGGTCAGTACCATGTCTTCAGCCGCCAGACTCGACGCAAATACGGCAGGCGCGAAGTCTGCTGCAATACGTGCCAGAATCACTCTGGTATTTGCCAGGCGCGAGTCAAAATCGCTCATTGCGCGGCTCCACTGCGTTCTGCGCGGCGGAACAGAGGATTTTTTTCATCCCATGAGGTCTGATATTTTTCTGAAAAATCAGTCAGACCTTTGATCGCGTCGCGAATATTTTTATCTGGACGTGTCGCAAAAGAATTAAAACCAACGCGCTGCATATAAAACAGCTGATCGCGTAAGACATCGCCAATGGCACGCAATTCACCAGCGAAGCCAAAACGGGTGCGCAAGTTGTAAGCGATCGAATAGCCGCGGCCATCGGCAAATTTAGGAAAGTCCACCGCCAGCAAACTAAAATGAGCGATATCGTCCTTTAATTCCTTAGCTTGCTCATCACTGCTAAACCAAACTCCGATATCTGCGCGGCTCACCAGACTATTTCGCTGTGACAGCCAGACTTTAAGCGGGACAATGACCTTGCCTTGTGGTACGGCAACAGTATCCGGTGTCTCATCTTCGGTCAGGCTCAAGACGGTCCAGTCATCCTGAACGATTGCTTTGTCTTTGATAATTTCTCTCATGATCTTCTTTCTGCGCTTTTGTCTAAGTGCCGGATTTAATACGTGACAGCAGAGCCGGCATCTTCGCCATGATGCTCTGTCGTTTTGATCGGACTGGCATAGACGTATTCCTTAAACGGCGCAATCCCCAGCCGCTGGGCTGTATCGATAAAACGTTCGTTCTCCAGACGGTCCCGGACATATACTTCAATGATGCGGGCAATGACTTCAGGCATTTGGCCTGCCGCGAACGACGGGCCGATAATTTTGCCGATAGCCGCTTGATTGCCCTGAGCGCCACCGATAGAAACCTGGTACCACTCGCTGCCATCCTTATCCACACCTAAAATACCGATATTGCCGACGTGATGATGGCCGCAGGCATTGATACAGCCAGACATATTTAATTCAATATCGCCAATGTCATGCAGGTAGTCGAGGTCGTTAAAACGATCTGTAATATCCAGTGCGATAGGGATCGATTTAGCATTCGCCAGTGCGCAGAAATCGCCACCCGGGCAGCAAATCATATCGGTCAGCAAGCCGATGTTCGGCGTTGCCAGACCATGCGCTTTGGCCTCTTGCCATACTTTGAATAAATCGGATTGCTTCACATCAGACAACACCAGATTTTGTTCATGTGTGACACGCAACTCACCGAAGCTGAACTGATCAGCCAGGTCGGCCACAAAATCCATTTGTTCTGCACTTGCATCACCTGGAGGCACACCGGGTTTTTTAAGGGATAAAACAACAGCAGAGTAACCGGCAACTTTGTGCGGTTTTACATTGCGTTTCACCCAGTTGGCGAAGGCTTTATTATCCGCGAGATGCTGTTCATAGCTTGCATCGCTGGCGGCTAAGGTCTCGTAGTCCGGTGTCGTGAAATAACTTGCGACGCGTTTTAATTCGGCTTCCGTTAATGTCGCAGGGCCATCTTTGATGTCTTGCCATTCTTCTTCCACCTGACGCGCGAACTCTTCAGCACCGATTGCTTTCACCAGAATTTTGATGCGTGCTTTGTAGATATTGTCGCGGCGACCGTACTGGTTATAAATACGCAGGATCGCTTCCAGATAGGTCATCACATGTTGCCATGGCAAGAACTCACGTATGACACTGCCAAGAATAGGTGTACGCCCCATGCCGCCACCGACCATGACTTTAAAGCCGACATCACCATCTTCGTTATAGACGACGATCAGACCAATGTCATGCACGGCAATCGCAGCGCGATCTTCTTTCGATCCATTGATGGCAATTTTAAATTTACGCGGTAAATAAGCGAACTCAGGATGGAAAGTCGTCCACTGACGCAAAATTTCAGCATAAGCACGCGGATCAATGACCTCATCCGCAGCCACACCGGCAAATTCATCCGACGTAATATTGCGCATGCAGTTACCGGAGGTCTGGATGGCATGCATTTCTACCGAGGCTAATTCTTCCAGAATATCCGGTGTGTCCTCGAGGTTGATCCAGTTGTATTGAATATTTTGCCGTGTCGTGAAGTGACCATAGCCGCGATCGTATTTGCGCGCGATGTGCGCAAATTTACGTACTTGCGCCGACGACAGCATGCCGTAAGGAACCGCCACACGTAGCATATACGCGTGACGCTGCATGTATAAGCCGTTTTGCAAGCGCAGGATACGGAACTCATCTTCAGACAGCTCATTTGAAATCCGGCGACTTACCTGATCGCGGAATTGGGCAATCCGTTCTTTGATGATTTGATGATCGTGTTGATCGTAGCGATACATAATCTAATCCTAAAATTCGCTTGAAGGGCGACGAAATAATGACAAATAATCGTTGCAAATACGTGTAGACAACAGACTTACAGAACCAGCTTGGCAGCAACCAGCGTCAGTGTCGTTGCAAGCAATCCGCGTAAAAATTTTTCTGGTACCGCACGTGCAGCCATAGATCCTATTGTGATACCTGGCAAAGAACCGATCAATAATGTTCCGAGTAGTTCCCAGTTAATCGATCCCAGCCACCAGTGACCTACTGCAGCGATGGCCGTCAACGGTACCGCATAGGCAATGTCCGTTCCGGCGATATGTGCTGCTGGCATACGCGGATACAGCATCACCAACAGAGTCGCGCCAATCGCGCCTGCACCGATCGATGAAATTGTGACTAGCGTACCGAGCAGAGCGCCGGAAACAATTGTCGCTACGGCCAGAGATGTGCCATGTAATTGTTTTTCCGGATGACGATTGAGCCAGGCTAACATTTTAGCCTTGAACAGCAATGCGATGACAGTCAGCAATACAGAGCCAGCAATGGAATAGCGGATTACCTGACCGATTTCTTTATTCAGCGTACCAAAATACTTCAGACTCAGCGTGGCAATCAACGCTGCAGGCAATGCGCCGTAGCACAGCAAACGCACAACATGCCAGTCGACTGTACCGCGCAAGCGATGCGTGAAAGTGCCGGTGGCTTTGGTGATCGACGCAAACGCCAGATCGGTGCCGACGGCGACACTGGGCGACACGCCGAACAATAAGGTCAGCAAAGGCGTCATCAATGATCCGCCGCCTACACCCGTCAAGCCGACTAGCGTACCCACCGCAAATCCAGAAATCACATAGGTTAAAGTCATACCACCTCACATTAAGAGGAGGAATCGTAATAGCTAAGAGCTTTATTCCAAACTACTTAGTATTTATTTGCTTATATGTGGTTTTGATATAAGTAAATCTGTTTCAAGAATACCGATGCAGATATCGATAAATATGAAGAATTACGCAAAAAACAAGATCGCTTACTTCTGAGACACAAAGATACTGAGATACCTAAAAAAGACAGGAGTAAGCGGTTCCAAGAAATATCGATTAAAGACTTTTTAGCAGTTCCAAAAATGAATCCGCAAGCGGAGTGCGCCTGCTGGCACGAAAACCCTTCGCAAGCCGCATCCAGCCTGCGCGTTCAATGTGACCGGCGGTAAGTCACTTATCGTTTTGTGTAAGTCCTAAATGCTCAATGCATTGTATTCCTGGCAATCACTTGGGTTGTTCGAGTCTGATTGCTCAAGCTATCCCTCATTTGCCAGCTTGAGCAAATCCGATACCGGCTCCAGTATCACCTCAGACAGACTCTCGGCGATGGCAACACGCATTTGCGCTGCCGCCATTGCATCTAAAGAGGCACTCGCAAAAGCAGCATCCCTGGCTGCGGCACTAGGCCATTGTGCGTAGCTATACCAGATTCCGTCGTCGCCTTTGTGCAGGCGCGATCCCAGCGAGCCGCGTTGAGTCAGGTACAGCTCAGAAATACGTGTCCAGGCTTCAATAAATCCGGCCTCTGATCCCGGGTGCAGTCGCCAGCGATAGAGCACCATAAATCCCGGACAACGTTCTGTCATTACGGCACCAGGTTGAGGTATCTTGGTCGTCATTGTCGTGTTCGCGAATAAAAAATTGAGGGGATTGGTGCGTGCGTGATTGTTGTCTATGAGCTTATGGTACATGATGCTTTGCCGCGATTGGCAGGACAAACTTTCTCCCTTAATATCGACCGTATAATTTATTACTGGATTTAATCGCTAGCTTGCAGATTTTCAGGACGCGGTGTAATTTCAATCACTGGTCAATTTTGCCAAAAACTCTTTGACGCAACAAGTCTGCAAGCACTGGTGATGATAGCTATCGTGATGATCGGGACAGAAGAAAGCCGCTGATGACAATGAAAAATGCAGTGAAAAATTCAATGAGAAAAGTTTGCAATCTGTCTGTCATTTTACTTTTCTTGCCTATACCGATTGCTACATCTGCCGCTCCCGCAGATTGGTACAAATGGCGCAGCAAAATCGAGGCAACTGAAGTCTGTTCGCAAACCTCACCGGGTGAGGGCTGGGACAAGGCCAGTGGCCCTTACAAGGATGCGCAATGCATCAAGTTAAAATTAGGACAGTAATAACTGAAACTGAATCCCCAGTATTCATGCGGCTCTCAGGCTGAAATGTGGCGGTGAGCCGCATAAAATATACGTTCTCCATTATTTATCTACTTATTCATTCGAGAATGCAGTGGATGACACGCGATGCATCGGGCGAATTTCCAGGCAAAAGAAAACGTAGCCAGATTCATCGCGATATCCAAGCTAAGGTGGGACCAAGAAAATCGCGAAAAATAGTGACCAGTTTTGACATGACATTCAATCGCCCCCCAGCCTATAGCCTAGCTATTACGCTCGCTTACTTAGCACGGTTCCTGCAGCTAAACGGCAGCATTCCGGGTGGGATGGTGGTCTGATCTATGCCTTTGACTGTCATCTTATCCGGCACATCGGCGCTGCCACAAACCCATTCCACAGGGACAACAGGCGCATCGGTCACGACTGCTGGTCGCATGGTCAGGACTTTGCCTTTAATGACCCCATTTGCCTGATTGCCAAATGTTACGTTGATCACACCGTCGGTAACGCTGACGCTACTGACAAAGTTGTTGACCATTTTGTCGGCACTTGGCAATCCCGCTGCCGCATTATCCGCAGGCATTTTTTGTGTGGCGGCCCATATTGCTGCCACAGGTTTTTTTGCGACGTCGGTCAATGGGGTAATCGACTCGATTTGTTTTTGTATGATCCGGTATTGAAATGAGGGGTAGGCCATCGCCGCCAGTATCCCGATGACCGCGATCACAACCATCATTTCGACTAAGGTAAATCCTGAATGTAGTTTTTTCATAGTGGGATCAAGGCGGTTGAGCTGGATTAAATATAGTTTAACTCAGGTTCCCGCTCCTCCGGCATGACTCAGCATTGAGAAGGTACATTTTTCCTCGTCTGGACAAATTGCTGCCTATCGCGTACCGTCATATCCTGCTCACAAGGCATATCAACCCAGCTTTCCATCCATTGTGCATCCATACTCCGGAGTCATTACATGTGTCGTTCGCTCAAGTCTAGCTACTCGTCTACCTATTTGGCCGTCCCTTTTATCGTCGGTACTTTACTAGGCACTCTGGGATTGATCCCGCATTCGTATGCCCTTGCAGAAGAATCTAAACCTAAAGCGAAACCTGCGATGGCGGACCTGATCAAGGCTTCTAGCGCCGCAGACTGGCGTGTGCTTGATCCTGAAAATACTTTGTATATGGAACTGGAAAAAGGTCGCGTCGTGATGGAACTGGCACCTGACTTTGCCCCGAATCATGCGAAAAATATCAAAGCCCTGGTCAGAGAGGGATATTTCAACGGGCTGGCGATCGTCCGTTCACAAGAAAATTATGTCGTGCAATGGGCAGACCCCGAAGATGAAAATCCGGCTAAAAAGCGTGAAATCAAAACCGCCCGCAAAAATCTGGAGCCGGAATTCACCGTCAAATATGATAAAAAACTTCCGTTCACGCGCCTGCCCGATATCGATGGCTATGCGCCTCAGGTTGGACACGCCAATGGCTTTCCTGCTGGACGTGATCCAAAAAACGGCACCGCCTGGCTCGCGCATTGCTATGCGGCCATTGGTGTCGCCCGTGGCAACGAGTCAAATAGCGGCGATGGTACTTCGCTCTATGTCATCACCGGCCAGGCACCGCGTCAGTTAGATCGCAATATCACCGTGGTAGGCCGCGTGATGCAGGGGATGGAATTATTGACCACAATGCCACGCGGTAAAGGTGCCTTGGGTTTCTATGAAAAACCAGAAGAAATGACGTCAATAAAATCGATTCGTATTGCCGCCGATGTGCCAGAGGCTGAGCGCAGCAAATTAGAAATCATTCGCACCGACACACCGACATTTAAAGCCATCGTCGAGGCGCAGCGTAACCGTGGCGGTGACTGGTACAAGGTTCCGGCAGGACATATTGATTTGTGCAATGTGCCAGTGGTGGTGCGGGTAAAAGGATAAGTCCCTACTATTTGGTGTTGCATTTAGGTGAGTAGAGGTACTAAATTACTTGGGTAATTTAGTACCTCTATTTTATTAATGGATCAACATCAAAATTTTAGGTTTTATCCGCTAACCTTTACTGCCCCGGATTGCACAGCTCTGCATGAATCGCGTTGACGCCGGCGATCAGTTCATCCGATAGATGGATGTCAAAGGCGTCGATGTTTTCTTTGAGCTGTGTCAGATTCGTGGCGCCAATAATTGTGCTGGCGACGAACCAGCGTGAGTAGCACCAGGTGAGGGCGAGTTGCGTTGGTGTCAGCCCGTGAGTGCGGGCGAGTTCGGCATAGCGGCGGCTTGCCTCGAAGACGGTCGGGCGCATGTAGCGTGGGCTCCAGGTCGCCGGAAAGCGTGTCAGTCGGCCGGCGGCGTTGGCATCTTCATTGTACTTATTGGTGAGTTGGCCGAAAGCGAGCGGGCTGTAGGCGAGCAGGCCGATATTTTCACGGAAGCAGGTTTCATCCAGACCTTGTTCAAAGCTGCGGTTGACGAGATTGTAGGCATTTTGGATGGAGATGATGCGGGCAAGGGATTGTTGTCCGGCTTGCTTGACGAATTCACCGACACCCCAGGCGGTTTCGTTGGATACGCCAATCTGGCGGATTTTGCCTGCTTTGACGAGTTCGTCGAGTGCGCCTAATGTGTCGGCGATCGCTACCGATGGGCGCTCCAGTGCCGGGTCAAAGGATTTTTGCCCGAAAATCGGGGCATTTCGACTTGGCCAGTGCAGTTGATATAAGTCGATGTAATCGGTTTGCAGTCTTTGCAGGCTGGTTTCAACGGCGGCACGGATATTGGCGGGTGAGAGGTCCGTATCCCCATTGCGTATCCAGCCGAAGCCGCGTGACGGGCCTGCTGCTTTGGTGGCCAGAATAATGTCTTTGCGCTTGCCGGATTTTTTAAGCCAGGTGCCGATATAACGTTCGGTGGAGCCTTGGGTTTCGGCGCGTGGCATGACCGGATACATTTCGGCTGTATCGATAAAATTAATGCCGCGCTCCAAGGCGTAGTCGAGCTGGCTATGCGCATCGGCTTCGCTATTTTGCTCGCCGAAAGTCATGGTGCCGAGACAGATTTTGGATACGTATAAGTTGCTGGTGCCGAGTTGTGTTGTTTGCATAAGTAAGAGAGCCGTGGTGTGAGGACAGTGGGTTATCCGGCTCCACACAGATGGGAGGCCGGTACAGAAAGCCCACTTACTTTAGCGTGAATTGCGCAAAGCTGCAGCGCACTCCCTGACCAGTGCCGGACCGCGATAAATCAGGCCGGAATATACCTGTACCAAGGCGGCGCCTGCGCGCATTTTGGCTTGCGCGTCTTCTCCGGAGAAAATGCCGCCGACACCGATAATCGGCAAGGCGTCGCCGAGTTCGGATTTGAGTGCGCGTATCACTTGATTCGATAATTCGAACACCGGTTCACCGGACAGCCCGCCAGCTTCTTCGCCGTGCTCAAGACCTTTGACCGCATCGCGGGTGACTGTGGTGTTGGTGGCGATGACGCCATCGATCTTGTGACGTAACAAGGCTTCGGCGATGTTCTTGATTTGTTCGCTATCCATGTCGGGAGCGATTTTTAATGCCAGAGGCACATAACGTTTGTGTTGGTCTGCGAGTCGTTGTTGCGCGTCTTTGAGTTGTGATAACAGGGCATCGACTTCGCTGGCACCTTGCAACTGGCGCAGATTTTTGGTGTTCGGTGATGAGATGTTGACCGTAACGTAGCTAGCGTAGGGGTAGACTTTTGCCAGGCATAGCAGGTAGTCGTCAGCAGCGCGTTCGATCGGTGTATCGGCATTTTTGCCGATATTCAGCCCCAGGACACCTTGCTTGTCCTGATAAAACCGCGATGCCTGCACATTGTTAACGAAGGCATCAACGCCGCCATTATTAAATCCCATGCGGTTGATGATGGCGTTGGCCTTGGGCAGACGGAACATACGCGGCTTGGGATTGCCTGCTTGCGCGCGGGGTGTCACGGTACCGATTTCAATCGAGCCAAAGCCCAGACTCGCCAGGCCATCTATGTAAGCGCCGTCTTTGTCGAGGCCTGCTGCCAGACCTACGGGATTGGGGAAGATAATCCCCATGACTGTGCGAGGATCGCTGGCAGGTTTGGCGATGAGCTTGGTCAGGCCCAGCGCTGCCGAGCGTCTCAGGGCGGGTAGAGTGACGTTGTGTGCCTCTTCTGCGTCCATCGAAAAAAGTAAGGGGCGCGCTAAGGCGTAGAATAATTTATCAGGCATGATTGTATTAATTAGGGGGAGTATAGGTAAAAATAGGGTTGATTCCGCAATTTATATATAGTGTTTAACAATATACATCACCCAGTATATGTTGCAGCGACAGGTATTCGTGGTTCCGGGTAGATCCCATGCGAATCGGGGTGCATTGCTCAAAATTGCCACGACATGATTAAAGTGCTTGCCAGTGTCCTTGTAATAAACCGTCCAACGGCTTGAAGTTGGTTTTGTACGCCATTTTGGGGCTAGCGGCGATCCAGTAACCCAGATACAAATAAGGTAAGTTCAGTTCACGACACTGCTTGATCTGCCAGAGCACGTTAAAGGTGCCGTAGGAGGCGGCATGATCGTCCGGATCATAAAAAGTATAAACCGACGACAGGCCATCGCTCAGGATGTCAATAATACTCACCATGCGCAGAATATCCTGCTCGTCGCGGAACTCGACCAGGCGCGTATTCACCCGGCTTTGCAATAAGAATTGCGCATATTGATCGCGGCTGTCGTGATCCATCCCGCCGCCTGCATGTCGTTGGTTTTGATAGCGGTGATACAACTCGTAATGTTCGTGCGAATAGGTGAGTGATGCAACACGGGCCACCAGATGGCTGTGCTTACTTTGCGCGCGGCGCTGGCTGCGATTGGCTGTGAATTCATGGATGCGCACACGCACCGGCGTACAGGCCTGACAGGTATCGCAATGGGGGCGGTAGATAAAAATCCCGCTGCGGCGAAAACCGTTTTTGATTAATTCGGAGTAGGTGTCGGCATTGATCAGGTGCGCGGGTGTGGCGACCTGAGAGCGTGCTTGTAGTCCATCCAGATAGCTACATGGATAGGGCGCGGTTGCATAAAACTGTATGCTGGAAAATGGTAATTCGTTGAGTTGAGTCACTACTTATTCACCCAGGTAATCGGCGCCCAGTTCAGGATAGGCGGCAAGCTAATCGCATGTTGCAGGTGAGCGATGAAATCGCTGCGGCTGATCGGCTTGGCGCCCAGAGACGCCAGATGCGCGGTCTGCTGCTGGCAGTCTATCATTTCCACATCGTTTTCACGTAAGAAAAATACCAGGTTGGCGAGGGCGATCTTTGATGCATCACTGACTCTTGCGAACATCGATTCGCCATAAAACATGCGGCCTATGCAAACGCCATAAGCTCCGCCGACCAGCTCGCCATCGAGCCAGACTTCGGATGAGTGAGCGTAGCCCTTGGCATGCAGTGCGCAGTAGCCAGCCACAATCTCTTCCGATATCCAGGTGCCAGCACCATCGCGGCGAGGCGCGGCACAGGCACGCATGACTTGTTCGAATGCACTGTCGAAGCGGTATTCCCAGCGAGGATCTTTGGCGGTTTTTTTGAGTGTCTTTTTCAGACTGCCGGATAGCTTGAAATCAGCTGTTTTTAATACCATGCGTGGATCAGTAGACCACCATAAAACAGGCTGCCCCTCTGAAAACCAGGGAAAGATGCCGTGCTGATAGGCGTCCAGCAAGCGTTCAGCAGATAAATCGCCACCCGCCGCCAGCAATCCTGCAGCACCGTCTTTTTCCAGTAAAGCCGTTTCAACGTCGGGAAATGGCGTGTCTACCTCAAGCCAGGGAATCATGTATCCGCTTGCCTGGTTGTTGTTAACTGGGTAGTTTCGCGATTTTCGATGATTTTCAACATGAGCAAAAGTCCGACACCGATGGTCATCGCGCCAGCCGCCAAGTAGAGGCCTGATGCGTAGCCGCCTTGATGTGCGGCGAACCACGCAGTGATGGCCGGTGCGATGATTTGAGCTACGCCATAGGAGATCGTCATTTTACCCATCATTTTTGCCGGGCGCGTCGGGTAATAGCGACCTGCCATCGTCAGTACCAGGCTAACCATGCCGATAAAAGTGCCGCCAAACAGCAGTGCGCCAGCGATCGCAGCTGCAAGACCGCCAACTGCGACGGGTAGTAAAATTCCGCCGATTTGCAGAACTGCGGCAAGCAACAAGGCATTCAGGTCGCCCACTTTGCGCGCGACCAGATCCCAGACGATGCGGGCGGGAGCCGCCGCAATGCCGATAGCAAAAAATACCAAGGTTCCTTTTCCCGCTAAGCCAGGCAGGCGATCAACGATGGCGACAATAAAAGTCGCACTGACGACATAGCCAACACCTGCGCAAAAATAAGCTGCCATGAATATTTTTAAGAATAAAGCACTGGGTGGATTGTCTTCCATTGCTTTGCCGCTGGTCGTTAGCGCACTGCTATCTGGTGCTGGCAGCCAGCGTAATGCCGGTATCAGTACTAGGCATCCGATCGCAGAAAACACAAACCATTGCTCGCGCCAGTCGAGTGACTGGCTCATGAATGCGACGGCGGCAGCACAGCCTGCGATACCTAATCCCAGGCCAGAAAAATGCATGCCTAATTCACTGCGGTGATTGTGCCGGATGAGCCAGTTTAATATCAATCCGGTGCCTAGTAGCATAGCCGCGGCGCTACTCAATCCGGCGATATAGCGGGAAATAATCCATATAAAGAGATTGCTGCTTACTCCCATCATGATCGTGCTGAGTACCGCCAGTACCATACCGGTCCGGTAGAGTTTGTCCTTGAGGTGTAGGTCATTGATCTGAGAGGCGATCAATGCGCCACTGAGATAGCCTGCGTAGTTGAATGTCGCCAGCCAGCCGGCGGCAGAAATGCCAAGTCGTGCTTGTTGTTGCATGATTGGTAATAACGGCGTGTAGGCAAAGCGGGCGATACCTACAGCGAGAATCAAGCTGAAAATGCCTGCACTTAATACTTTAATGCGTTCAGCTTGTGGGAGCATCGGGTCTCTTTTGACTAATGACGGGAAGGTGGTGAATACTCAATTAGCTGCGCATCGGTTTGAATATATCGTGTTCGTGCAAGCTATATTCGCCGCCTTGTTTTACCAGCGCCAGATCCTTGAAGAAAAACTTCAGGGTATGACTGACCGTAGGGAAGGCGATGTCATCCCATGGGATGTTTTTTTCCGTAAATAATTGTACGTCCAGGCTCTCGGTGCCAGCTTGATAGTCTGTATCCAGCAAAGTCGCCCGGTAGAACAGATGAACCTGATGTACATGCGGCACATTCAGAATGGAGAATAATTCATGCAGTGCGATATTGGCACCGGCTTCTTCAACGGTTTCTCTTTGCGCTGCCTGACTGGTGGTTTCATTATTTTCCATGAATCCTGCTGGCAAGGTCCAATAGCCATAGCGCGGTTCGATTGCACGCTTGCACAGGAGTATCTGTATCTCGCCGTCTTTTTCCCACACAGGAATCGAGCCGACGACCATTTTGGGATTCTGATAATGAATGGTGCCACAGCCGGGGCAGACATGGCGCTCACGAGTGTCGTCAGCGGGGATTTTTATCACAACAGGCGATGCACATTCAGAGCAAAATTTCATAGCGCAAACAATGGAATTGAGTGAAGGGATTAACACAAATGGACTACGCGACCGGATGATCATCGGGTAATTCAAGCCTAAGTGTATCACTCCAGATAGGGATATCATTTTTGTCGATTTTGGGACAAATTCAGATTGGACATAAGTGCACATAAAATGACGGAAACTTGCGTGCAACATCGGCGATGCGCAGACAAAACTGAGAAAGTCATTGCGCAAAGCAGCAAAGTCGGATATAGTCTTGTTTCTCAGACGCGGGGTGGAGCAGTCTGGCAGCTCGTCGGGCTCATAACCCGAAGGTCGTAGGTTCAAATCCTGCCCCCGCAACCAGAATTACAATAAAAAAGCCGCGTATTAACGTGGCTTTTTTATTAGCCGGACGATTATTCTTTGATTTGAGTCGAAATTCTGGACTACAATCCAGTGTCGAAGTTGCTTAATAAGTTTCATCATGGTCAGGATTGGTTTGCTGGTGCGTCAGTGCACAATATCTTGAGTTGATGATGAAGCGCACACAGCGAAATGAACGCATAACCACGATCCTTTTGGTTAATGTCAAACAGTAATTGTTCGCCTAGATGGCATCCGTCACCTTAATTAGAGTGACATAAATTACAGAACAGGTTTTGGCTGAAGAGCTTCTTTCAGTGCCGTTCTATGCTTCATCAGATCAACTAATCAATGTGCTAAAGAGTTTGCATGAATACTGCTGAGGCCAAGCGAGTTCTCGAAACCGCCTTGCTATGCGCGCATGAGCCGCTTACCGTCAATACGATGAAGAAACTGTTTCAGGACAGTGATGACTCCAGTGAGGTGGTAGGCGCTGATACGATTAAATCGATGCTGGAAGATTTGCGTATTGACTGGTCAGACAAAGGTATTGAGCTGGTGGGCTTATCTACTGGCTGGCGCTTTCAGAGTCGCCCGGAAATGCGTGCTTATATAGATCGCTTAAATCCTGAAAAGCCGCCCAGATATTCAAGAGCAACGCTGGAGACGCTGGCGATTATCGCTTATCGTCAACCTGTGACGCGTGGTGATATAGAGGAGATCCGCGGTGTTACGGTGGCCTCCCAGATGATTAAAACATTAGAGGATCGCGGCTGGATAGAAACGATAGGGCATAGAGATGTGCCTGGTCGCCCATCATTGTTTGCCACGACGAAACAGTTTTTGGATGATTTGGGATTGTCTTCTCTGGATCAGTTACCTCCTCTGCAGCAGGTAACTAAAGATAAGCTTGCTGAAGAGGGTGCGCAAGAGTTGGATGCGCTTGGGGCGAACATGTTTGCTGAGCAGGAGATGTTGCCGCTGCAAGACGAGCTCGCAGAAATAGTGTCTGAGGAAGTGGCAAACTTAGTGGTGCCTGTCTCGACAGAAGTTGAGGCGGAAAGTGAAATACTAAGTAAGGCCAATAATAATACGCAAAACGACATGCAAAAAGCCGACGTGATCGTTGAGGTGGCAAATCAAGAGTTGGCATCGGAATCCGGTGTGGATGCTTCGGCATTGAGTCAGTCAAATTTAGAACAGAATAATGAACACAAATAATCCAGACGATATTAAGTCCAGCGTTGCCGGAGAAGCCTCGGGTAGTGATGATTCTTCGCCAAAGGCCGCCAAGCGTGGCGTCAGAGGTCCGCGTAATCTGCGTCGCTCGCGACCGAAATCGGATGTGGTTGAGGTGGATGCTTCAGCTCCGGTGGTAGTCGCAATCGATGTGGCGGCACCTGAGCGTAAGGGTGCACCTGACGGCGTGGTTCGTAAGCCGCGTCCGCCGCGTGCTCAGGGTGAGCGTCCCGAGCGCGGTGAATCGCCGCGTCGTGAGGGTGCAAGAGTGCAGGGGCCGCGTGGGCCAAGGGATGAGCAGGTTGGGAATCGCTCTTCGCATGCAGGTAAAGGGCGGCATCCAAGTCAGGCGCGCGGAGCGCGGCAGGGTGCGAAGCCAGTCGCTAATAATGCGGATGATGTATTTTCATTTGTCACATCTGAGGCATTTGATGCGGATGCGGATGCAGCGAATAAAGCCAAGGGGCGTAATGCCAAGCCTGTGCGTCGGGATCTGACGGCAGAAGATGATGCGCCTAAATTACACAAGGTGCTGGCAGAGGCTGGCCTGGGTTCTCGTCGCGACATGGAAGACCTGATTGTTGCCGGACGCGTTTCTGTCAATGGCGAGCCGGCACACATCGGTCAGCGTATTTTGCCTACGGATACGGTGCGTATCAACGGCAAACCAATCCAAAGAAAAATCAGTAAAAAACCGCCGCGCGTGCTGATCTACCACAAGCCGGCTGGTGAAATTGTCAGCACCAGTGATCCAGAAGGTCGCCAGTCTGTGTTTGCCAGTTTGCCGCAAATGAAGGTCGGTAAATGGTTGGCAGTCGGGCGTCTTGATTACAACACCGAGGGTTTGTTGTTGTTCACGACATCTGGTGATCTGGCAAACCGCCTGATGCATCCGCGTTATGGCATCGAGCGTGAATATGCGGTGCGTACGCTGGGTGATCTGGAAGAGGGAATGCGTCAGAAATTATTGGCAGGCGTTGAGCTTGAGGATGGTCTGGCACAATTTTCCAAAATTATGGATGGCGGCGGCGAGGGTGTTAATAAATGGTATCGCGTCGTTATTGGTGAGGGGCGTAACCGCGAAGTGCGTCGTATGTTCGAGGCCGTTGGTTTGACGGTATCCCGTCTGATTCGTACTCGTTATGGTGCAATGACCTTGCCTTCTGGCCTAAAGCGTGGCCGCTGGGATGAGTTGGAAGAAGATGCTGTGCGCAGTTTGTTGAAGCTCAGCGGGTTGGAGAAAGTTGGTGGTGATAAGCCTGTTGGCAAAGATCCTGCCGCCCGCCCTAATGGCAATAGAGCTCCCGGCCGTCCGGTGAATCCGTTTGATAAGCCGGCTGGTCGTTTTAATGCGCCGCGCGCGGAGTTTGGCGCACCTCGGGGTGCGAATGGTGATGCTCAGGGAAAAAAACGTCCTCGTCAGCCAGATCCTTTGCAAACTGCGCTGGGATTTCCTGATGCAGGGCGTCCGCGACGTGCTGGCGGTGGTGGCAATACTGGTACTGCGCGTGGCAGCGGTCAGGCTATTGGTCAAGGTATTGCGGCACGTCGCCGATCCAAGGGCGGTTAATGTGTTGCTTGCCTAGTATTTACTCTGTTTTTCCATTGCGATAGAGTAAATAATCGTTTATAATCTTGGAGTTAGAAGATTTGCCTCCATCACTTGTAATCGATGCGGGCGTTGTAAAAAAGATGGGCTTTGCCCATTTTTTTTTGGCGAAGCGTTTTAATGCTACAGCGAAACAATGCTGTGATGTACGCAGCTCAGGCAAATCTGGCACTTTTCGGAGAACACTCTTGCAGTTGTTGGAATTGATAGAAAAAACCGTGAATGGTACCGGATACGATCTGGTGGATTTTGAACGGGCGGAGCGTGGCTTGTTCAGGGTCTACATCGACTATTTGCCTGCTGATCTGGAGAAGGGCAATATTACAGTCGAAGACTGTGAAAAAGTCAGTCACCAGTTGTCGCACGTACTGACGGTTGAAAATGTACTCTACGAGCGTCTGGAGATATCATCTCCTGGCTTGGATCGGCCGCTCAAGAAATTGGCAGATTTTGCGCGCTTTGCAGGTGAGAAGGCGACAATCAAGTTACGCTTGCCTATGGCGGGTGCGGCAAATCGCAAAACATTTGAAGGCGTATTGCATGAGCCTGAAGGTGATATGTTGAAGTTGGAATTTGAAGGTAAAGACGGGGCGGCAATGCTGGAGTTTACGCTCGCCGATGTGGATAAGGCACGTTTGGTGCCACAAGTGGATTTTAGGAGTCGCAAAGCATGAGTCGCGAAGTTTTATTATTGGTTGATGTGCTGGCGCGTGAAAAAAACGTCGATGAAGATATCGTTTTTGGTGCGCTGGAACATGCTTTGGCACAGGCCACAAAGAAGCGTTACGAAGGCGAAGTTGATATTCGCGTAGAAATTGATCGTGATACTGGCGAGTACAAGTCTTATCGTCGCTGGCGCGTTGTGCCGGATGATGCGGGTTTGCAATTGCCAGATCAGGAAATTTTGCATTTTGAAGCAGTTGAACAATATCCTGATATTGAAGTCGATGAATGCATCGAAGAGCCGATCGAGTCCGTAGAGTTGGGCCGTCGTTTTGCGCAAGATACTAAGCAAGTTGTGTTGCAGCGTATCCGCGATGCCGAGCGCGAGCAAATTCTGGCTGATTTCCTGGAGCGCGGTGATTCCCTAGTCACAGGCACCATTAAGCGCATGGAGCGGGGTGAGGCTGTAGTTGAGTCCGGTAAGATTGAGGCCCGCCTGCCACGTGATCAGATGATTCCCAAGGAAAATCTGCGCGTCGGTGATCGTGTTCGTGCTTACATCTTGCGTATTGATCGCAATGCCCGTGGTCCACAAGTCATCCTGTCCCGTACAGCACCAGAGTTCATCATGAAATTGTTTGAGCTCGAAGTGCCGGAAATCGAACAAGGCTCACTGGTCATCAAATCTGCTGCACGTGATCCTGGCGTACGTGCCAAAATTGCTGTCTACACTAGCGATAAACGTATTGATCCTATTGGTACTTGCGTCGGTATGCGTGGTTCACGCGTACAGGCTGTAACAGGTGAGTTGGGCGGCGAACGTGTAGACATCGTTTTGTGGTCTGAAGACCCCGCACAGTTCGTAATCGGTGCTCTGGCTCCGGCGAATGTTTCCTCTATCATGGTTGATGAAGAGAAGCATGGCATGGACGTCGTTGTGGATGAAGAGAATCTGGCGATTGCGATTGGTCGTAGCGGTCAAAACGTACGCTTGGCCGCTGAATTGACTGGCTGGCAAATCAACATCATGACGGCAGAAGAGTCTGCGAATAAAGCGGAGCAGGAAACTGCGGGTATTCGTGCTTTGTTCATGGAAAAACTTGACGTGGATCAGGAAGTCGCCGACATCCTGGTGGATGAAGGTTTTTCGAGCCTGGAAGAAATCGCTTACGTACCTATCAGCGAAATGCTGGAAATTGAGGCCTTCGACGAAGATACCGTCAATGAGTTGCGTAATCGTGCCAGAGATGCTTTGTTGACTGAGGCGATCGCTTCTGAAGAAGGTGTTGAAGGGGTAGAGGATGCGCTGATCAATCTCGAGGGTATGACTCGTGTGATCGCTGGCAAGTTGGGTCTGGCCGGTATCAAGACGCTGGATGCTTTTGGCGGATTGGCGTATGACGAATTTGGAGCGATTTTGGCCTTGTCTGCTGAACGTGCGCGCCAATTGATTAAAGATGCATTTGAAGATGTGACTGATGATGAGATGAAGCTCATCGACGCTAAATATGATGATCATGCGAAGGCTTTGTTGGCCGCAGCGTGGAAACTCGTAGAAGCAAAATAATTCCGAGTTAATGATCATTAAAGCGTTTTATCAGGCGCACAT
The DNA here is from genome assembly GCF_049339445.1 of Undibacterium sp. RuTC16W. Lineage (NCBI taxonomy): Bacteria > Pseudomonadati > Pseudomonadota > Betaproteobacteria > Burkholderiales > Oxalobacteraceae > Undibacterium > Undibacterium sp. RuTC16W. The sequence goes on from NZ_JBMPPE010000004.1 coordinate 71,714, forward strand.
AGAAAAAGAGGACTGAATGGCGAGTAACAATGTAGCCCAATTTGCCACCGAGCTGAAGATGTCAGCGGATTTGCTGCTCACGCAATTGCGTGCCGCAGGCGTCAGTAAAAGCTCGACGTCCGATGCGCTGTCAAAAGAAGATAAAGACCGATTGCTGGAACATCTGCGTCGCTCTCACGGTGTAGCTGCGGACGCAGATAAGAAAAAAATCACTCTGACACGTAAAGAAACAACTGAAATCAAGCAGGCAGATGCCACGGGCAAGTCGCGTACGATTCAGGTCGAAGTTCGTAAAAAACGTACTTTTGTTAAACGTGATGAAACTGCCTCTGAAGAGCCGGTTCGTGCAGCCGCATCTATTGTGGTTGATCCTGTCGAGATCGCACGTCATGAAGAAGAGGCTCGCAAAGAGGCGGAAATGATTGCTCAGCAAGAAGCTGAACTGATCAAGAAGCAAGAACATCTGGCCAAGCTGGAAGCAGAAAAAGAAGCTCAGGCTCAAGCATTACGTGAGGCTGAACTGGCAGCAGAAGCCGCTGCTAAAGCCGAAGCTGAAAAGCTAAAGGCAGAGCAGGCTAGCAAGGTCGTTGCAAAAGCTACGCCTGAAGCAGCGGTCGTCGCTCCTTCAACGCCTGAAGAAGACAAAAAGCGTGTTATCGCCGACGATAGCAAAAAGAAAGCGGTCGCTGATGCGAAAGAAGCGGCAGAGCGAGCAGCGGTAACAGAGATCGCCAGAAAGAAAGTGGCGGACGAAGTTGCGCAAATCAAAGAAATGATGAGTGCTGCCCGTCGACCTGTGAAGGCGCCTGAACCGGTTGTTGCACCTAAAGTTGCCGAAGGCACTTTGCACAAGCCTGTAGATAAAAAAGTCGGTGAGAAAAAACCAGCGACAGATAAGAAAGATGAGAAAAAGCCAGCAGTTGTGGCCGATAAAAAATCGATCAAGTCCGCGAATGTTTCTTCGACATGGCAAGAAGACGCTAAAAAGCGTGGCACTGGCATCAAAACCCGTGGCGATACTTCCGGTGGGCGTGATGGCTGGAAGGGTGGTCCTAAAGGCCGTCGCTCACATCAGAGCGATGATCGTGAAACTAATTTCCAGGCTCCTGTTGAGGCCATCGTTAAGGATGTTTTTGTGCCCGAGACACTGACAGTTGCTGAACTCGCGCACAAGATGTCGGTTAAGGCATCTGAAGTGATTAAGCATCTGATGAAGTTGGGTCAGATGTGTACGATCAACCAGGTTCTCGATCAGGAAACAGCAATGATTCTGGTTGAAGAAATGGGCCATAAAGCATTCGCCGCGAAACTTGATGATCCCGAGGCAATGCTGACGGATACGGCCGAGCATGCTGACTATGAATCTACTCCGCGCGCACCTGTTGTGACGGTTATGGGTCACGTTGATCACGGTAAGACCTCTTTGCTTGATTACATCCGTCGCGCTAAAGTGGCTTCTGGTGAAGCTGGTGGTATTACGCAGCATATCGGTGCGTATCACGTTGAAACGCCACGCGGCATGATCACTTTCCTTGATACGCCAGGTCACGAAGCCTTTACGGCAATGCGTGCTCGTGGTGCTAAGGCCACGGATATTGTTATTCTGGTTGTCGCTGCGGACGACGGTGTGATGCCGCAAACGAAAGAGGCGATTGCACATGCGAAAGCTGCAGGCGTACCGCTGGTCGTTGCAATTAATAAAGTTGATAAGCCAGGTGCAAATACGGATCGCGTAACGCAAGAATTGATTGCTGAAAGTGTTGTTCCTGAAGAGTACGGTGGTGATGCACCATTCGTTCCTGTGTCTGCAAAAACAGGCCAAGGCATTGATGCTTTACTGGAGCAGGTATTGCTGCAGGCGGAAGTCTTGGAGCTGAAAGCGCCAGTTGACGCGCCAGCTAAAGGTCTGGTTGTTGAGTCCCGTCTTGATAAAGGCCGCGGTACTGTTGCAACAATTCTGGTTCAGTCCGGTACATTGAAGCGTGGTGACGTGGTACTGGCAGGTTCTTCCTACGGTCGCGTTCGTGCGATGTTGGATGAAAATGGTAAGAGTATCACTGAAGCCGGTCCGTCTATTCCGGTAGAGATTCAAGGTTTGACAGAAGTACCGTCTGCGGGTGAAGAGGTCATGGTCATGACTGACGAGCGCAAAGCGCGTGAAATCGCATTGTTCCGTCAAGGTAAATTCCGTGACGTCAAACTGGCCAAACAGCAAGCCGCTAAACTGGAAAACATGTTTGAAAACATGGGTGAAGGCGAAGTTAAAAACTTGCCTATCATTGTCAAGACCGACGTTCAGGGTTCGCAAGAAGCTTTGGTTCAATCTTTGCAGAAATTGTCGACCAACGAAGTCCGGGTACAAGTTGTGCACGCGGCAGTGGGTGGTATTTCCGAGAATGACGTCAATCTTGCCGTGGCTTCCAAAGCAGTCATCATTGGCTTTAATACACGTGCTGATGCGTCAGCGCGTAAGCTGGCAGAGTCTAATGGCGTGGACATTCGCTACTACAACATCATTTACGATGCAGTTGATGAAGTTAAAGCGGCATTGTCAGGCATGTTGGCACCAGAAAAACGTGAAACTATCATTGGTATGGTTGAAGTTAAGCAAGTATTCCTGGTCAGCAAAGTTGGCGCGATCGCAGGTTGTCTGGTAATCGATGGCGTCATCAAGCGTACTTCTTCCGTACGTCTGTTGCGTAATAACGTGGTGACCTGGACGGGTGAGCTGGATTCTCTGAAGCGCTACAAAGATGATGCGAAAGAAGTTCGTGCAGGTATGGAGTGCGGTCTTTCATTGAAGAATTACAATGAAATTCAGGTCGGCGATCAATTGGAAATCTTCGAAATCCAGGAAATCGCACGTACTTTGTAATTGATGCCGGAAACAAGTATTTATTGAAGTAACGATTGAAGTAATAAGGCGGGGTGGGCATTGATGTTTGTGTAGAGCCAGAGCGTTTAGCTGGTGATTCGCAGACCAAATGCCCACCTTGCGCATTTAGGTTTTATGGCAAAACATAGTAAAAATATTCCCGGACGCGGGCTGCGGGTTGCAGACCAGATTCAGCGTGATCTGGCGGAAATCATCTGGTCAGAATTAAAGGATCCGCGCGTTGGCATGATCACGCTGACGGAGATTCAATTGACGCCGGATTATGCGCACGCCAAAGTGTTTTTCACGACATTGGCAGATGATCCCGCCGCAGTCAAAAATACGCTTGATGGTCTGTCAAAAGCGGCTGGATTCTTACGCAATCAATTAGGTTTGCGTTTGCATATCCACACGCTGCCACAATTACACTTTGTGCACGATACGTCGACCATGCGTGGTATCGCCATGTCTAAATTAATCGACGAAGCTAACGCGACGCGTGCTAAAGACGACGGCGAAGAATAACGCTCTGCCTGTCTGTAAAGTCAGAACTCTTTCACATAACGGGTTCTGCTGAAGCCCCCTCCTGATACTGTCTATGAATAATCCCGTTAAGAAGCGTATTCGCGTTCCTGTACATGGCGTTTTGCTGCTGGATAAGCCTGTGGGTTTGTCGAGTAATGATGCTCTGATTAAAGCCAAGCGCTTATTCAATGCACAAAAGGCGGGACACACTGGAACTCTGGATCCTTTCGCTACCGGCTTATTACCTTTGTGTTTTGGTGAGGCGACTAAGTTTTCGCAAGACTTGCTGGAAGCGGATAAAACTTATCAGACTATTGTCCATCTTGGTATTAGCACGACAACGGGTGACACTGAGGGCGAGGTAACTGAGACTTCTCCCGTCTCAGTCAGTGAGCCGCAGATCCTTCATGTGCTGGAGCAATTTCGTGGTGATATTCAACAAGTACCGCCGATGTATTCTGCACTTAAGCGTGACGGCAAACCTTTGTATGAATATGCGCGTGCCGGGATCACACTTGAACGCGAGGCAAGAGCCGTAAGTATTCATTTGCTGGAGCTGGTTAGCTACGAAGCCCCGTTCCTGACCTTGAATGTTCGCTGTAGCAAGGGAACCTATATTCGTGTGTTGGGGGAGGACATTGGTAAAGCGCTTGGCTGCGGCGCCCACTTGCAAGCCCTGCGTCGCACGCATGTTGGTCATCTGGTACTGGAGAAATCGATTACGCTTGATGCACTGGCGGAGATGGACGAGGCATTACGCTTTTCTTTGCTGGCGCCCGTCGATGCATTATTGTCGAGTTTTCCTAAAATCGAATTAAGCGATGAACTTGCGAAAAGATTCTTGCAAGGTCAGCGACTGGCTCTGGGTAAAGAAGACATCGTAGTGCCTGCCGACATTGGTCGTGTCCGTGTATATCGTCAGGCCGACCAGCAACTCTTGGGCTCAGCACAATTGCAGGAGTACGCGATACTCGCGCCGGAACGACTGATTTCCACCAGTTCTGGCGTTTAATTTGTAGAAGTCTTTCAAACTTGCAATTTAGCTCGGAAAATTGCATGAAATTGTCATCAACGCGTAGTAACTCCTTGAAATAATGGGAGTTTTGCGTAATATTGGAATGTTGTGCAGTACAGCATGCTATAATCTTGGGTTACCCGAATTTCCCTATTCTTTTTCGCTATCATGTCAAATACAAAACGCGCTATCCGCAACATCGCCATTATCGCTCACGTCGATCACGGCAAAACTACACTGGTTGATCAATTGCTGCGTCAATCCGGTACTTTCCGCGACAACCAGCAAGTTGATAATCGCGTCATGGACTCCAATGACATTGAAAAAGAACGTGGTATCACGATCCTGTCCAAGAACTGCGCCGTTGAATACAAAGGTACGCACATCAACATCGTTGATACCCCAGGCCATGCGGATTTCGGTGGTGAAGTAGAGCGTGTATTGTCCATGGTTGACAGTGTGTTGTTGCTGGTTGACGCGCAAGAAGGTCCGATGCCACAAACGCGTTTTGTAACGCGTAAAGCTTTGGCTTTAGGTTTGAAGCCTATTGTCGTTGTGAATAAGATTGACCGTGAAAACGCAGATCCGCAAAAAGCCGTTAACGCGACATTTGAATTGTTCGACAAACTCGGCGCGACTGATGAGCAATTAGACTTCCCTATCGTTTACGCTTCTGGTTTCAAAGGCTACGCTGGTTTGGAAGATACAGTACGCGATGGCAATATGGAGCCACTGTTTGACGCGATCCTGAAGCACGTTCCTGCGCGTGAAGATGATCCTAATGGCCCATTGCAATTGCAAATCACGTCACTGGAATACTCTTCTTACGTCGGTAAGATTGGTGTTGGTCGTATCCTGCGTGGTCGCGTTAAGGCGCTGCAAGATGTCGTATGGATGAATGGCCCCGATGACAAGCCAACCAAAGCTCGTATCAACCAGGTGCTGACGTTTAAAGGCTTGGACCGCGTTCAGGTTGACGAAGCACTGGCTGGCGATATCGTACTGATTAATGGTATTGAAGAAATTAGCATCGGCTCGACCATTTGCGCACCGGATACACCGGAAGGCTTGCCAATGTTGAAGATCGATGAGCCGACATTGACGATGAACTTCATGGTGAATAACTCACCATTAGCTGGTCGTGAAGGTAAATTCGTGACTACACGTCAGATCCGTGATCGTTTAGATCGCGAATTGAAATCGAATATGGCTTTGCGTGTTGTGCAGGCTGAGAACGATGATTCGACGTACGAAGTTTCCGGTCGCGGCGAATTGCATTTGACGATTTTGATCGAAAATATGCGTCGCGAAGGTTTCGAGCTGGCGGTTTCCCGTCCACGTGTTGTGTTCAAAATGGTGGATGGCGTACGTCATGAGCCATACGAAAACTTAACCGTTGACGTCGAAGAAAATAATCAAGGCGGCGTGATGGAAGAACTTGGTCGTCGTCGCGGTGATTTGCAAAACATGGAACCGGACGGCAAAGGTCGTGTGCGTTTGGAATACCGTATTCCAGCACGTGGCTTGATCGGCTTCCAGGGCGAATTCATGACATTGACACGCGGTACTGGCTTGATGAGTCACGTGTTTGATGAATACGCACCGGTCGATAATACTAAAGGTGAAATGGCTGGCCGTCGTAACGGTGTGTTGATTTCTCAAGATGATGGTGCTGCTGTTGCTTACGCTATCTGGAAATTGCAAGACCGCGGCCGTATGTTCGTCGTGCATAACGACCCAGTCTATGAAGGCATGATCATCGGTATCCACTCACGTGATAACGATCTGGTTGTGAATCCGATCAAAGGTAAGCAATTAACCAACGTGCGCTCCTCTGGTACGGATGAAGCGGTACGCCTGGTACCACCAATTCAGATGAGTCTGGAATACGCAGTTGAATTCATTGAAGACGACGAATTGGTTGAAGTTACACCGAAGAGTATTCGTTTGCGTAAACGTTTCTTGAAAGAACATGAACGTAAACGCGCTTCTCGCGACGTAGCGTAATTGCTTTTGTAATCGCTCTTTAGTACGATGCGGCCTGTTCGCGTTGTACTGAGTCAACCCGTTTCGCTCTTGCCTATGCAAGCAGCCAAACGGGTTTTTTATTTGGACAAGTATGATGAACAATATGAGTCATCGCCGTGCGGTGATCCTGATGATGTGCGCGGCAACTTTATGGAGTATCGCAGGTGTATTGACGCGACATCTTGATGTTGCCCGCGATTTTGAAGTGACTTTCTGGCGCAGTTTTTTTGCTGCCTTATTTGTCGCAGTCGCCATGCTCAGGCAATATAAAAAAGCCTTCATTCCCCGCCTGAGATTGCTTGGCAAGATAGGATTGCTATCCGGCTGCATGTGGGCGACGATGTATAGCTGCTTCATGATTGCGATTACCATGACGACGGTTGCCAATACGTCAATCATGGAAAGTCTGTCCCCTTTATTTACCGCTTTTTTGGCATGGCTGGTACTGCGTCAGCATATTTCCGGCAGAACTTGGCTCGCTATTGCTGCTGCCTGTGCCGGTATATGCTGGATGTTTGCAGGCAGTATTTCGCAAATTGATCAGCGTGGTTTGCTCGGCATGCTGATCGGACTTGGTGTACCGATTGCCGCTTCAGTCAATGTGATTCTCTTGAAAAAAGGCGGACATACAGTTGATCTGATCCCGGCCGTATTCATGGGTGGATCTATCTCTGCGCTCATGATGTTGCCATTTGCTTTGCCGTTTCAGGCATCCTTGCATGACATTACTATCCTGGCGGTTCTCGGTTTTTTCCAATTAGGATTTCCTTGCATGCTGATGGTACGCGCTTCGGCAAGCCTGAGTGCACCGGAGATCGCTTTGCTGTCTTTACTTGAGGTCTTGCTGGCGCCAATATGGGCGTGGCTTGGTGCTGGTGAAGTGCCTGCTCAGGCGACACTGGTCGGCGGTGCCATTGTATTGCTTGCTTTGGTATTCAATGAATTGGCAGCGATGCGGGAGGATTGATGCAGACCAAATCGCCTGCGTTTACATTGGCCGGTGCCGGTCATATAGTCAGGATTCCTTGTGATCAACGGTTTGATCGGGCACTGCTGGCAAAGATGCTGTAATGCTGTCTGACTTAATGAGTAAGGTGAATGCGCTTGCTGGTATCGGTTCATGGCGCACTCTGCCAGCTTCGTTTTGTCATCATGTCGTTAGCGTTTAATCGGCCTGTAAGCCAACTGACGAGTGAGAAGTGATTGTGGGGCTTACTGTTGAACTGGGTTTATTCGTGCTTTCTATCGTAGTGGCTTTTGCAAAATTAGTCGGAAAAAATCGATCGCGTAGCTTCATGAACGGTGTTTCTATCAAACTAAATAACAAGTAGCCGCCCAGCAAACTAGCGACAAACATGATGCTAATGCCGCTAACACTGGTCACAGGCACACCGTGACGAGTCAATGGCAAGATCAGCACATTCATCAAGGGTTTATGCGCCAGATAGAGCGCATACGACCATACCGCCAGTTGTGCCGCACCCGGTATGCGCAACTGGTATAACCATGAATTCGGACTCAGTGCTGCCATCGTTAGCAAGGCAAAACTGATCGCCAGCAAGCTATAACCAAACGCCGTAGTGAACCACAAAAAACCTTGGCCATCCACATAGCTGTAATTGATAAAAAGATAGAAACTCAACAGGCACATTGCAAGACCGCTGAGCAACGTGGCTTGGCCATGTGACTGTACGCGTTGCCAAGTCACAGGATGGAAGTTCTTCAGCATCGCCAGCGCCACACCTGGTAGCAATTCATCAAAGCGACACAGGCTAGAATAATAAATCGTCACGTAATATAAGGTTCCATCACTACCGACATCACGCCACATCCAGCTGCGTAACAACACCGCAGCGCACATCAGGCTAATCAACAGTATCCAGCCAGCTTTCACTGATTTACTGAGACGATGCACTAGCAGGGCAATCGCTGGCAATACAAGGTAAAACTGTTCTTCAACGCAGAGTGACCATGCATGGGAAAACGCCGAACCGGGACGTAAATTAAAATTCTGTGTAAAGCTCAAAAATTTCCATAAAGGTGTTACCGGATTGCCGCCGGCGGCCAGAGGGAATAAAAAATAAATAGCCAGAATCACGTAAAAATTCGGTAGCGTCCTTAAGGCGCGCCGTATATAAAACGTCGTCAACGAAAATGAACGATCTGACTGCATCGCAGAAAAAATCTGATTGCCGATCAGATAGCCACTCAATACAAAAAATAAATCTACGCCGGCCCAGCCTATTTCACTCAATATTCCAAAACTCGCTTCATGACTCACAAACACTCTATAGTGATACATCAGCACTAGCAAAATCGCACTTGCACGCAAAGTATCCAGGCCGTTAATACGGTAGGAAAGGGTGGTTTTTGTCATGGGAGTGTACAGAAAAAATCAGTCGAAATGGCAAGATAAAACGGATGAACAGCGTAACAGTAAGCGACTGAAAATTGGCGACAGCGGCAAACTATTTTTATCGTGGAAGCCTTCTCTTGGCGTGAAATAAGTCTGGGAGCTTCTAAAAAATCTTGAATCAATATTTTATGGAAAGGTTATCCGGGCCTTTTCTTTGTGTCTCCTTATCTTGTATCTCTGTGACGAGAGGTCTTGGTATTTGCGTAAGTCCTATCGATAGGATTTTTCAATTGGGATGTTTTTAGAAATCCTCATTTGCATACACTAATAAAAATGCGGCTGCTGGCATGAAATCATGCTGACAGCCGCATGGTATATGCGGATTGGGGTGTAGATTCCATGTTTGATTTAACGTATTTTCTATTGCTCTTTCAATACATCGGCAATCGCGCCAAACAAAGTGTCGATCTGCGCAGGCGTGATGATCAGTGGCGGTGACAGCGCGATGATGTCGCCGGTTGTCCGGATCAGCACGCCTTTTTCCCAAAAACATTTCAGGAATATGTCAAAGGCTCTAGTACCGACTTTGCCGGGAATACTCTCAAGCTCAATGCCGCAGACCAGACCCAGATTGCGGATATCTTTGACGTAGGGCAGGCCTTGCAAACTGTGTGCCGCTTGCTCGAAATGACTGGCGTTCGATGCGGCATGGTCGAATAATTTTTCTTTCTGGTAAACATCTATCGTCGCAATTGCGGCGGAACAGGCGAGTGGGTGTGCGGTATAGGTATAGCCGTGGAAGAACTCGATACTGTTTTCCGGTGCGGCGCTCATGAAGGCATCATGGATCCCTTGTTTTACGATCACCGCACCCATCGGTACTGCGGCGTTGGTCAGGCCTTTGGCGCAGACGATCATGTCAGGTATGACGCCAAAATAGTCGGCAGCAAATGGCGTACCCAGACGGCCGAATCCAGTAATGACTTCATCAAAAATCAGTAAAATGCCGTACTTGTCGCAGATAGAACGAAGTTTTTGCAAGTAGCCTTTGGGTGGCAAAATGACGCCTGTCGATCCCTGTAGCGGCTCTACAATGACCGCCGCCACAGTGGAGGGGTCATGCAGGGCGAGCAGTCGTTGTTCCAGTTCATCCGCCATCTCGGCGCCGTGCTCAGGCAGGCCGCGGCTGTAGGCATTTTTTGCAATATTCAGCGGATGGCGCAGATGATCGACAGCGGGCAGCGCAGGCCCAAAATGCTTGCGATTACCTGCAATGCCGCCAACCGAGATGCCACCAAAACCGACGCCGTGATAGCCACGTTCGCGCCCGATCAGGCGATGCCGCATACCATCTCCGCGCACCCGGTGATATGCCAGGGCGATCTTCAGCGCGGTATCGACGCCCTCAGATCCGTCATTGCAGAAGAACACGCGGTTCAATCCTTCCGGTGCGATGGAAACGAGTTTGCTGGCGGCTTCAAAGGCTAACGGATGTCCCATCTGGAAGGTCGGCGCAAAATCCATGCGCGCGGCCTGTTGCTGGATCGCGCTGACAATTTTTGCATGACCATGTCCGGCGTTGACGCACCATAGGCCTGCGGTGCCGTCCAGAATCTGACGACCATCATCCGTTGTGTAATACATACCTTCCGCAGCCACCATCAGGCGCGGCTTGCTCTTGAACTGGCGATTAGCAGAAAACGGCATCCAAAAATGCTCGGTGTTCAGCGGTGTAGTCATGATTCTGGTCCTTAGAGGTTGGCGATAAACTGCTGGCGGCTCTTGATTGTGGCATTACCACTCAGCTTACTCAAGAGTTCGCCGGATTTAATTTGCTAATGACCTGTATCAGCGCCGCTGCTTTTGATTTGCCGTATTGCATCCATGCGTGCGCCAACGAACAGAACATAAAGTCGCCAGCGCGCATTCTGGTTCTGCACAGTCAACAGCAGAGTTGCTCCGACTATAAATAAGAGAGAGGTCCCGTATGAACATCATTAAATGTGTCGATAAAGCCTATGAGAAATTAAACTTCATCGAACTTGCCGATGCGCCAGTCAGCGCTTTGCAAGGCGTCAGTGCCAAGGATGCCGAGGTATTAAATAAGGCTTTTCACGTCAAGACGATCCGCGATTTCGGCATGTTGAAATTCGTTAAATGGGCTGCCGCTATCGCAACCCTAGCGGAGCAGGTGGAGAGCGAAGAAGACAAAGCCAAAGAAACCTTACTCGACGATGCACTGGAAATGTCTTTTCCCTCGAGCGATCCTATCTCTGTCAATTCCGGTATTACCCGGATCGAAGTCGCACCGGAGATGGTTGAGGCCAGTAGCGATCATCAGAATAGTATGGCGATAGAGCCGCCGAATAAAGGCTAGCAGGCGTATTTTTCCAGCTACTCACGAGTTGATATTGCAGGTGTAGTGAAAACTTACATCGTTTCCAAGGTATCTAAAACATGAGATGGATATGGCATGTGATGTACTCTTGTTTAGCGTGCGATTCTTAGAGGGAGATTCTCGGCGTAATTAAAGGTACTTCTGAAGATACTTACCCTAGTATAATAAGAAATGCCTTTAATGATGTGCGGATTAGACACTAAAATATAAAAAAACAGGGGAGTATGTTATTTTGTCTCTCAGATTATTTCCTGTTTTATCTATTGTTTTATCTCGTGGATTATTTTCCATCCACGAATCCCTGCCTAGGTCTGACCGATTGTTGTCCGGTGCTTTTACATCACTCGCTCAATAATTCCGCTACAGATTGCAAACCATCAATATGCTCGGATACGACACGCACCGCGACAATGATCGGTACGCCGAGTAGCAGGCCCCAGATTCCCCATAACCAGCCCCAGAATAATAAGCCTATGAATACGGCTGCCGCATTCATTTTGGCAATTTTTCCTGTCATCCAGGTCGTGATAAATGTCCCGACTAGTACTGATACCACCAGGGATGAGCCGGCGACCAGCATGGCTTGCGACAGCGATCCGAATTGCATGAACGCGGTGGCGCCGACCGCCACGGTAATGATGATCTGACCAAAATACGGAATGATATGCAAACAGCCCGCCGCGACTGCCCATGCACCGGCATTCTCCAATCCAATCAGGCGAAACACTACCCATAGCAGCAAAGCGAGTAGCAGATTAGTCACCAGGAGCATGAACATATAACTCTGGATCGACTTGTTGATGTCATCGAGAATATGGACAGTAATTTTTTTCGAGGATAAAGAGGGGCCAGTGATTTTGACAAGCTTTCGTTTAAAACTATCACCTGACAGTAAAAGAAAAAATACCAGAAAAATCACCATCATCAGCTGACCCAAGGCACCTGCTGCCCCCATTGAACCGGCCAATAACCAATCCTGCACCTTAAAAGCCGGACGCGCCACAATCACCGTGGTGGGCTGACGTGCGCTTGGGCGTGCACCGCTACCGGCCTGGCTGGTCGCTTTTTCTATTTCGGTCGCTACCGCCTGCATCTGTTGCATTGTAGTCGGCTGATCATCCTGCGTTTTGCTGATTGCCTGCGATATCTGGTGAGCGGCATCAGGTAGTCGCACCAGAATAGAATTAAATTCTGCGCGTAGAGAGTTCGCGACCAGACCGCTAGCGCCGAGTATCGTGATCATGACCAGAGCAACACCAAGTATACGAGGAATCCGTATGTGCTCAAGCCAGACTACCACGGGGTTGAGTGTGTAAGAAATCAGGATACTGAATATGAGAGGAATAAAAAAATGCTGAGCCGACTGCAGTGCGAATACAAATGCGACGGTCGCCAGAATACCAAGTGCCAGACCGCGAGCATTTACGGGAATATGAATATTTCCCCCTTTGGTACTTAATGAGGCATGAGATATGTCAGACGTGTCTGTTACCTGTGTTGTCTTTAGTGCGTCTGATTCGTCTGCCGTTTGCGTTGTGGGCACATTCTCAGATACTGGCTGCGTTCGGGATGAGAGAGGTAATTCTGGTTCTTCCTGAGCAGGAATGATCATTTTTATTGTCCTGTTATTTTTATTATGCGCGATGTCTAATGCCAAACTGATCGCCGAATAGGAAGCGGACATTGTGTATAAGCTGATCGGATAAGACAGCCAGTACTTGATGTCTCATCCGACCTTCTTGCCACAAGGCCCGCTTGTTTTGCTCCGGTGATCTACGGCTAAAAAATAGTTGGTAAATCCGTCAGCATCCAGCTGTCCTTACTTATCTCCCAGTGAGATGATAAGGGCATGCTGTTATTTAATCCGCATATCATTTTTAACCGATTTGACGCCTTTGATATTACGGGTGATTTCTACTGCTTTATCGATATCCGGCTGCGAGCTGACAAAACCGCTCAACTGCACGATTCCTTTGAATGATTCAACATTGATTTCACGGGATTTCAACATTGGTTCGTTCAGGATCGCTGCTTTGACTTTGGTGGTGATGACGGTATCGTCAACATATTCACCTGCACCTTCGGATTTTGGTGTCGAGGCGCAACCTACCACGCTGATCAACATAAAAGAGAGGAGAGCGGTTGCTACGCGTTGTGGAATGTTCATGATCATAATCTTTCATAATTGAGTGAATTGCTCTGTTTTGAGTTCTTATTGAGATAATTCAAAATGAACTCATCAGGGAGGTGATGCATTGAAACGCTACTGCGGATGCCTGTATTCATTACGCATGGATACACAGAAGCAAACTTAAGCAAACTTAAATGAGCCCAGGCGTAGAGAAAAACAAGAAAGGACAAGTGTTGCTATTTACCGAATTGTGTTTTGGCCGTAGCGACACAACTATCTTTCGTTGCACCGGCTAAGGCATCACATTTTTCAATGGCGACTTTGTAGTTGGCCTCTACTTTGTCATCGCGGGCATCGGTGCGTGCGGCAACCACTTTTTTGTCTGCATTGGCATCTGCTTTCGCAGCAATCATCACGGCCTTGGCTTCTTTGATGCAGACATCCTTGACGTTGCCAGTGCTGGCATTGCATTTGGTTTTAGCGACATCGTAGTCGGCGTTTGCCATCGCCTTGCGAGCATCGGTGCGTGCGCTGGTCGTATTTTTATACTCGGCTTCTGCTTTGGCTTTTGTATGCTTTTGCATGGACTCCGCTTCTGCTACGCAGACATCTTTAGGATTGCCGGCCTGCGTATTACATTTTTCGCGTGCTACTTTATAGTCAGCTTCTGCCGATTCCTTAGCCGACTTATACGTCGCCTTTGCTTCATCTGTTGCTGCGCTGGCATAAGTGCTGCACGCAATTGTGGCGGTGCTGATTAGGACTGTTGCAATAATATTGTTGAGCTTAATAATGTTCATTTTGTGCCTTATAAGTGATGTACTAGTTACCCGTATGTAGAAAATGTAGGTAAAAAATTTGAATACTAAGTAGAACGACTTTCTTTTAAAAATTTCTGAAAAGCAGCGACCTGTTTTTCTGCTTCGTCCCGGTCTATTCCATAAGACTCTTGAATTGAGCCAAGCAACTGATCGCGCTTACCTGCAATCACATCGATATGGTCATTGGTCAGCTTGCCCCATTGCGCTTTGACATGGCCTTTGTATTGCAGCCAATTTCCTTCGATTACGTCCCAGTTCATCATCATCTCCTTGTGAAGCAATTCATCCTGCCAAAGTGGCGGCGGTATCGCAGTAATTCTTAAATATGGATACAGATAGCTTGTCGATTTTTTCTTTGAGTATCAGATCTTGCGGCTGTTTTTTAACAGTCACAACACTTAGGGCAATTTGTATAAACCCGATTTCAAGACAAGTATTTATCTGTTTCGATGAGTTCACTTTACGTTGCAGACGATCACTATTCTGTTCGTTGGCGCACATTCGCTGACTTAAATTTAAAAAATCTATACTCCGCGGCCACTGATCAAACGCAACAAAATCATGATGACGGCAACCACAAGCAGAATGTGGATGAAGCCACCAATGGTGTAAGACGTGACTAAGCCGAGTAGCCACAAGACGAGTAAAACGACAGCAATGGTATAGAGCATGATGTTTTCCTTATTGGAATGAATTGATGAGTCATCTCGATATCAGGTCAGGATCCGTGGAATACTTACTTACTTAATTACTTACTTAGTTCCAGTGACATCGTGAATCTGAGTATCCAAGGATTCATAACGGAGTTCTGTACGCCAACGTACACAAGCTAGTTGTGATGTCGTGTTCGATCTGGGAGCTACTCCGGTGTCGCCATCGTCTTTTTACCAATCAGAGTTTTGATCATTTGCAGTTGCTCTTCCTGAATGACAAGTAATTCATTCCATTGAACGTCGCGCAATAAATCGATTTTTTCATGCAACAGCATGATTTCTAATTCGGCTTTCAGATTGACTTCATAATCATGTTCAGCATCGAGCCGGTCTTTTTCGGCATGACGATTTTGCGACATCAGAATGATCGGTGCCTGAATTGATGCCAGCATGGATAAAAATAGGTTGAGCAGGATGTAAGGGTAGGGATCAAAACCACTTTTGTATCTGATCAGGATAAAAGAATTCAGGACCACCCAGATCACCATCACTGCACCAAAAATACTAATGAAAGTCCAGGATCCGCCAAACTTTGCTACCGCATCGGCGGCACGCTGACCTCGCGTCGTTTTGCCCTCAAATTGCTGCGTTGTATCCATCGCGATATGTGTGCGTTCAGCGACATGGCGAGTTACTTTTTGACTGCGTTCATCAAGTTCCGAGTAAGATTTTCCTAATAATTTTTTTGCGATTTCATCTAATTTTTGCATGACAACTCACCTTGGACTGTATTGGTTCAGACGCATGATTGTAGATATGGTTGTGGTGGATGTAGGTTCGCTGGCGTACATTCAGATCGTTTGATCTGAGGCGGATGAGCTAAAAAAAGGAAATTTCAGCCGGGATATATTCTGCCTGGTCAGGCAAGTCTATTTCGTCTGTACGCTAGCGCACAGACCCTATTGCCGTATGGAGAATATAGTCAAAAGATATGTATGAGATGTGTTACCTTGCCTGATCGACACTACAACTGTGTCATCCTCCCGCCGCATCTTGCTTCCCCAATTTTTCTCATGACTGGAAACAGAATTTTCCTATGCCCAGTGCGCACGATCCCAATCAAAATCATCTGTTAGCGGCGCTGCTTGATGCCGAATATGATCGTCTCTCGCCCCATCTGGAGTTAGTTCCGATGTTATTGGGCGACGTGCTCTATGAGTCTGGCGGCAAGATGCAGCATGTGTATTTTCCGACCACCTCGATTATCTCGCTGCACTACCTGTTGGAGGACGGTGGTTCGTCGGAGATTGCCGGTGTTGGTAATGAGGGCGTGCTGGGAATCTCTTTGTTCATGGGCGGTAACTCAACCCCTAGCCGTGCCGTAGTTCAGACCAGTGGCCATGCCTACCGCCTGAAATCAGCGCTCTTGATGGAAGAATTTAATCGCGCTGGTCCTGTATTGCGCTTGTTACTACGCTATACCCAGGCCTTAATTACGCAGATGTCGCAGACCTCGGTATGCAACCGTCACCATTCGGTTGAGCAGCAATTGTGTCGCTGGTTGTTGCTCACATTAGATCGTGTACCGTCGAATGAACTTACCATTACGCAAGAACTGATCGCAAATACGCTGGGTGTGCGGCGTGAGGGAATTACCGAGGCAGCGGGTAAGTTGCAGCATGCGGGCTACATCAGCTATCGCCGCGGCCATATTACCGTAGTCGACAGAGATGGTCTGGAAGACAAAGTATGCGAGTGTTATGGCGTCGTTAAAAAAGAGTTTGCCCGGCTGTTATCGGACGTAAAGCAGCGTTGAGCGGACCAGATGGGTTGCATCGGTGACCTGTCGCGACTATGGGCATGGACCGAAGCAGAGTAAGAAAAATAATCACGATGTAGAGTCAAGACGCCGATTCAAGATGCAGATTCAAGATGAGGCGCCTGGCTGGTGTTACGGTGTTGCCGTCACCTTGTATGAGCCGGGTTTAGTGCTCTGTTATTGCTTGTGTCAAGGCTTTATGTAGAGTTTTAACGTTGTTATCAAGGTCAGGATGTATGGTCGCTTTCAATAAATTATCGGTCGAACGCTTAATGCTGATTGGTATCGGGATGACGCTCGCGGTGCTTTTACTCATCAGTGGTATGGCATGGAATATCGCCTTGCCGATTGCGTCGTATTCGTCCGTTGAGCACACGCGTGAGGTGGTCTCCAAATTCGACGAGTTAGGTTCTGAAATCGACCGTGTTGAGAACGGACAATGGGCGTATTTTTTGACGAAAGAAAAAAACTTTCTCGTTGAACGTGATGTCGCTGTGACGCAATTGACGTCGGTCATTTCACAGCTGCGTAATCTGACAATCGACAATTCCGCTCAGCAAGCCCGTATTGCCCAGTTAACAGAGTTACTGGATAAACGTATTCAGATGTTGATACAAAGCCAGACTTTGTTTGACGCTCAAGGTTTCGCTCCGGCACTGGGGATATTCAATGAGGGACGAGAGGTGTCGACTCATGTGCGAACGCTGACAACTGAAGCTACTGCAGAAGAGCAGAAATTGTTGACTCAGCGGAAAGGCAGTGAATTGTTACGACTTAAGGTGATGCTAGTCAGTGTCGTCTTACTATTTGGATTCTTACTTTTGCTTGCGGTACGCGTGCGTGGTGCCGTCCGTGGACGTTCTGTAATGGAGCAGGCGTTACAAGATAGTCGTCAGCCTTTGTTGAAAGCAGAAGCTTTGCAAAATGCAATTTTTAATAGCGCAAATTTTTCTGTCATCGCGACTGATGCACAAGGAGTAATACAGATTTTTAATGTCGGTGCTGAACATATGCTGGGCTATCAGGCCATTGATGTAGTGAATAAAATTACCCCGTCGAGTATTTCTGATGAGGGTGAAGTGATTGCCCGTGCCGCGGCCTTAAGTGCGGCATTAGACACTTCTATTTCACCAGGTTTCGAGGCGCTGGTCTTTAAGGCATCACGTGGTATCGAAGATATTTACGAGCTGACATACATCCGTAAGGACGGTAGTCGTTTTCCGGCGATTGTATCGGTGACGGCATTGCGTGATGAGGCCGATAAAGTGATTGGGTATCTGTTGATTGGTACAGACAATACGGAACGCAAGAAGGTCGAAGCCGAACAGGCATTGTTAGATCAGCGTTTGCGGGATCAGCAGTTCTATACCCGGTCGTTGATTGAGTCCAACATTGATGCACTGATGGCGACAGATCTGAAAGGTATTATCAGCGACGTCAATCAGCAGATGGAGGCGTTGACTGGCTGTACGCGCGACGAGTTGATTGGTGTCCCATTTAAAAATTATTTTACCGATCCTGAGCGTGCACAGGCGGCGATTACCCGTGTTCTCGCTGAGGGTAAAGTAACTAATTACGAATTGACCGCCCATGCCAAAGACGGAAAGGAGACCGTGGTGTCGTATAACGCGACCACCTTCTATGATCGTGATCGCAACTTGCAAGGTGTATTTGCCGCGGCTCGCGATGTGACTGAGCGCAAGCAGTTTGAACATACCCTCCAAGAAAATAATGTGGAACTGGAAAACGCCAGGGCTGCCGCTGAGAAGGCCAATCTCGCCAAATCCGAATTTCTTTCCAGTATGAGCCATGAGTTACGCACGCCGCTCAATGCGGTGCTTGGCTTTGCGCAATTGATGGAATCTGAGACGCCATCACCGACGCCTGCGCAAAAATTATCGATTGATCAGATCTTGCAGGCGGGCTGGTATTTGCTTCGGCTGATCAATGAGATCCTGGATCTGGCAATGATTGAATCCGGTAAGGTCACCATGTCGCACGAGTCATTGTTACTCACTGATGTGTTGCAGGATTGTCGTTCTATGATGGAGACACAGGCTCAGAAGCGTCATATTCAAATGACTTTCCCGAGCATTGAGAATATGTTTTATGTGCATGCAGACCGTACCAGAGTCAAGCAGGTGCTGATCAATCTATTGTCCAATGCGATTAAATATAATCGTGATCACGGTGCGGTCATTGTCCAGTGTCAGCTCAATGGCGAAAACAGAATCCGTGTCAGCGTCCGTGATACCGGTATTGGTCTGGAACCTGATCAACTCGCGCAATTATTTCAACCGTTTAATCGTCTCGGGAAAGAATCCGGCGGTGAAGAAGGTACCGGCATTGGTCTGGTGGTGACAAAGCAATTAGTTGAGCTGATGGGCGGTACGATCGGTGTCGATAGTACGGTTGGCGTCGGCTGTACGTTCTGGTTTGAACTGGCTGCATCGAGTGCACCTAAGCTGGTGTTCGGTGAAATGGGTGAGGGTAGCCATGTCGCACTCACGCCCGAGTCATCTGTGTCTGATATTGCACCTGTTCAGCGCACCTTGCTTTATGTTGAGGATAATCCTGCCAACATGGCCTTGATCAAACAGTTGATCGAGCGTCGTAAGGATCTCAAATTATTAACGGCAACCGATGCGCATCTGGGCATACAACTGGCACGTACCTACCAGCCCGATGTGATTTTGATGGATATTAATTTGCCCGGTTTAAGTGGTTATGGTGCACTGAAGATCTTGCATGAGGATCTGGGTACGGCACACATTCCCGTCATGGCATTGTCTGCCAATGCGATACCACGCGATATTGAAAATGGTTTAAAAGCAGGATTTTTCCGTTATCTGACTAAACCGATCAAGGTCAATGAGTTCATGGATTCGCTTGATATCGCCTTGCATTATGCAGCGGAGCATCGTCCGTCCAGTAAGCGATCTGACTCATTGCGATCTGATTCGTGACGACTTAACTGATGACGAATGAATTCATAATCCTGTGAAGAGAGCCATTGCAGCCGGTCTCTGTAGTAAAGAGCAAATAGAACATCATTGATTTTTGGAAGCCCCTCATGTTACAAGCAAGCGAGATCCTTAACGCCCGTATCCTCATCGTCGACGACCAGAAAGCCAATGTCATGCTGCTAGAGCAGATGCTCATCAGCCGCGGCTATACCAATATCACGTCGACGATGGATCCGCTCACTGTGTGCGATAAACACGCTGAGCAACGCTACGATCTGATTCTGCTGGATCTGCAGATGCCGCAGATGGATGGCTTTGAAGTGATGGACGCATTAAAAAAAATAGATACGGATAGTTATCTCCCTGTATTGGTCATTACTGCCCAGCCAGGACATAAACTCAAGGCGCTACAGGCAGGTGCGAAAGATTTTGTCAGTAAGCCGTTTGATCTGGTTGAGGTGCAAACACGTATTCATAACATGCTGGAAGTACGTTTGCTGTACCGCAAACTCGAGAACTACAACAAAGTCCTGGAGCAAACTGTCATGGAGCGCACCGCTGAGTTGCGTGCCAGTGAAGCGCGGTTTAAAAGCTTTACGGAATTATCGTCCGACTGGTATTGGGAGCAGGATCCTCAGGGGAATTTCACCAGCATCTCTGGCCCCGTGTTTGACATGCTGGGGATAGATGCCGACGATATGCTGGGTGAAAGTCCCAAAGCACTGGCAGGCTGGAACGCAGCAGAACGCGCACAGTTAAATTCAAACATCGCCAGTCGTCGGCCGTTTCTGGATTTTGTCTATAGTCGTACGAATGTCGATGGCAGCATCCAATATCTGCAAGTGAGCGGGGAGCCAATGTTTGACACGGGTGGCCGGTTCACCGGATATCGCGGTATCGGCATGGATGTAACACATCGCATGCGCACTGCATCGACATAGAGTTTTCCATCAATGCTTTGTCATCTCTTGGTTTAAGTGAACGATATAATCTGGCATCAAATTTCATTCTCAAGTCATTCTCTAAAAATAGATACTCCTAGTTAGTATATTTTTGATGCCTATATAAATAAAGCGGGATCGGCACTATTCTACCTACATAGTAGGGGAGTATATATATCCGGCATCATTCCTGGCTACCTAATCATACACAGTCACACCGCTCGCTAATGCGCTATTTAGGGGCTGCTCTTGGCCGGTAAATTTTACCCGGTGCAGGTGCGACAGGTTTGATACGCGCATTCGCTAATAATTGTGTACAGCCGCTATCGGCTTCAGAGTCGACATTGATCAGCGGCAGTAGCGCAGCAACAGGTGCTGCCGCCGCCAGCGCCAGCGCACCGCCTGCTCTCAGCGCCAGTACGCCTTTGTCGATGGTGACCTTAGGCTCTTTAAAACTGCCATGCACGTACAGTGGTGCTCTGAGTGAAAAAATACGCAGGCCTTTACTACTCGGCTTGATCGTCAGATCCAGTTCCTCCTGGGTCATGTTGATGGTACCGTTGACGTCCAGAATCGCATCATCGGTGTCAATCACAAAGGTACGCGTCTGCATCAGACCGTTGGTGACACTGAAATCGGTCGCCATGCAATTGAGCCTGACCTGCTTGTCTCCGGATAAATAGGTGAGGGCGACATTGCCAATATTTAAGCCCATCTGTTCCAGCAGACGTTTGCTGATACTGCCGTGATTGATCAGTGTCTTGATTTCGCCATTTGACGCACCGAGCAAACTCGCAACAGAGTTACCTGTTGCCGATAAAGACGCATCGCCATTAATTTCCCCCACGCTTGCCTGTAGTGGTTCCAGGCTCGGAAATAATTGCTTGATCCTGAGATGGCGGGCACTGATGGTCATGAGCGCTTTAATCGCGGCTGCATCTGTTTTGCCACTGCCGTCAAGGCGGATGTCCGCATTGAGTGTGCCACCGGCGACGTCAAAATTCAGTGGTGCGAGCGTCAATATGCCGTCCTGAAGTTGCAAACTCGTTGCCAGATGAGTGAGCGGTAATTCTTTGTCGCGAATAATTTTTTCGGCATTGAACTGAATTTTTGCATCGACGCTAGTCCAGCGATCGGTTTTGAATTTTTCGACGGGTAAGATTTTGTCGGAAGCTTGATTCGCAATCACACCACGTTCTACTTTGCTGCGATTAGAGTCGGCGCCGATCAGTGGTCCCAGATCCGATAACTGCAATAGATGCGAGACGATGGTACCAGTCAACATCGGCCGACCAGGGGATCCTGATCGGGTCTGAAAATCGAGCGAACCTGCAATATCGCTGGAGCCAACCTGGCCTTTGAATTCCTCATAGATCCAATGCTGGCTGTGTTTGCCCAATGTGCCCGTCAAATGTCCCTCGGTAGTAAAGGGCGGCGTCTCTGGCATAACGATGCCGCTGAGTGCGTACAGTCGTGCCATGCTACTTGCCGCGACTTTTAAACGCATATCGATAGCGGCCAGCTCCGTCGGTTTGGTGAGTGTTCCTTCCACGGTAATCATCGTTGTGCCAACATGTAAAGTCGCCGCCAGTGGATAAGGCGTAGTTTGCTGTTGTAAGGACAGAATTGCACCGGCTTTGCCTGTTCCCTTGACGGATTCACCGTTAAACTTGCCGTGTAGCGTCCAGCTTACACCGTAGCCAGGATCGGTATTGATTGTGTCGATCTCTGCAACAATCTCTGCATGCTGAACATCATCAGTTAAGTGTACGCTACCCTTGGTAAAAATCACGCGGCCGATATCTATTGTCCAGCCGGAGGTCTGTTCCTTATCCGGCAGTGTCCAGTTATTTCGACCATCTGCATGGCGTAACAGAGAGACCGAAGGTGCATCGAAACGCAGCAGCGGTATCGTAATTTTTTTGTCCAGCAATGCCAGCGGATTTAATGAAAAAGTAAATTGGCCGATGGTCGCCATGTCATCCGGTATTACCGCGATATTACTTACCGAAGTTGTCTCGCCGGGATGTCTCATGCTTGCCGGATTGCCGATATGGATATCACTGGCGATCAGGTGCGGCCAGGGGATCATTCCGCGCCAGTTTTGTGCTACTTCCGGACCTGCAATCTGCCGGTCCCAGGTCAAGCTTAAGTCGCCATGAATCGAAAATGGGCGCCCCAATGCCTCGCTAACGCGTGTGTTGAGCCAGGGTTTAGCCCGGTTCCAGTCCAGATGCGTAAGCAAGATCAGCATTACAGCAGGGAGTGCGAGCAAGCCGATAAGGAAAATGAGTTTGTTACGTGATATAGGCTTCATTGCAGGTAAGCGGGGATATTGATGGCTCTGCTCAGGCTCATCAGGCTGATCACCACCATTTGCATCCCCATGGCGGTTGCCATCAGGCGTGGTAACACAATGATGGTTGCGTGATTCATCAGCATAATAAACGGTGAAAAAATAAATAGAATCGGCATGATGACAGACTTTCGTTGTTTGGTTCAGCGACTTCTGGTGGCTATTGTAGTTGTTAGTTAGCGCTGGTATTTACCAGCGACTGAACAGCGTTTTTGATGGGATCAGCATACGCAAAGTGATGCTTCTGGTATGTGCGTTGGCGTACTCAATCCTGCTGTATCCGGCGCTAGCCGATGCCAGCGGATGCGCCTGAATCGTTGATGGCGATGATGCGTAATTCAGATTTTTAAAAATCGAGCTTATGTGCGTCAGCGTACTGATCTTGCCTGCCATACCGCTTATAACGATGGACATCGAGGTTACAAACTCGCTCGATTAATCGTTCACCGGAGAAAAATTATGAAGAAAAATACCAACTTATCAATCGCAGTGCTAGCCTCCGCTACGCTGGTATTCATCACGGGTTGTAGCAGTATGAAAACACCGGCAACGGCCAATGTCGCCGTCTCTAAAGCCGCGGTAGAGAATGCCTCTGGCGCTGGTGCTGCAGAATTTGCGCCAGTTGAAATGGCATCTGCCCGCGATAAGATGACGCTTGCCAATCAAGCGATGGCGGCAAAAGACTACAAGCTGGCCAATGACCTCGCAACACAAGCTCAGGCTGATGCCAAGCTAGCCCAGGGCAAAGCAAATTCATCTAAAGCACAAGCGGCTGCCGATGCCTTGCAGGACGATATTCGCGTCTTGCGCGAAGAGCTGATCCGTAACAATGCTAACAAATAACACTCCATTCACGACATTGATACCAGCGCCGTCATGCATTAATCGATTGCCGGTTGACCTGTAATCAAGTTTGCATCGGACTCTCTTTGCAGACACATTTATTTCGATAAAATTAAAAGGTATTTCCATGAAAAAAACGCATTTCACTCCTGTACTGTTAGCGATGGCAGTCTTCGTCTCTGCTTGTAGTTCCATGCCAAAGACAACCAGCCTGCTGGATCAGACACGCAATGATTACGCAGCAGCACAGAGCAACCCTAAGGTGGAGAGCTATGCACCACTGGAAATGAAGCAGGCAACTGAGGCATTAGATCAGGCCAATACAGCGGCAAACAATAAAGACAATGCAGAAAAAATTGACAAGCTCGCTTATGTTGCCAAGCAAAAAATTGCTTTGACTATAGAAGTCGCCAAGCAAAAATCTGCTGAGGCTGACGTCGCGAATGCCGGTAAAGAGCGCGACCAGATCCGCTTAGATCAACGCACTAACGAAGCGAACCAGGCAAAAATCAGTGCTGATCAGGCGAAGCTCGCTGCACAGATTGCCCAGGGCGAAACGGCTGATGCACAGCGCAAAGCACAGATGGCGAAGGATGAGGCTAATGCAGCACAGCGTCAGACACAGGATGCTCAGGCGCGCGCCTCGCAGCTGGAAGCACAGCTCGCCGATCTCGCTGCTAAAAAAACAGAACGCGGCATGGTCATTACCTTAGGTGATGTCTTGTTTGGCACTGATATGTCACGCCTGAATCCCGATGGTATGCGTACCGCAAAAAAACTGGCTGATGTATTGCAACAAAACCCGCAACGTACCGTATTGGTAGAAGGGTTCACCGACAGCACAGGTAGTGCTGCACACAATCAGCAATTATCAGAACGTCGTGCCACTGCGGTACGTAATGCTTTACAGGAAATGGGTATCGCCGGTGAACGAGTAGCGCTGCGCGGTTATGGTGAAGCCTTTCCGGTAGCTGGCAATGCAACAGCACAAGATCGTCAACTGAATCGCCGTGTTGAGATCGTATTGTCTGACGCTAGCGGTAAGGTAGCGCAGCGTAACTAAACCGGTTCAGACGATTCGAACTAACAGCAGTAGTAAATAGGGGAGTGACATCATGCACGACATAAAACACAGTAGTCACGCTGGCCTCGATACGGCAGCCATCCGTGATGCAGCAAAAAATCTGGATGACGGCGCAGTGACAGTGGGCTATCAGGCAGATCGTAAAGAAATTATTGATATGTTGAATGGTGCACTGGCGACCGAGCTGGTCTGCGTATTGCGCTACAAGCGTCATTACTACACCGTCAGCGGTTTGCAGAATGGTCCGGTTAAAGCGGAGTTTTTGCAACATGCAGCGGAGGAGCAAGCGCATGCTGATTTACTCGCGGAAAGGATTGTTCAACTGAACGGCAGTCCGGATTTTAATCCTGCTACGTTAGTTGAGCGCAGTCATGCTGAGTACGATGATTCGGGCAATATCCAATCAATGATTAAAGCCAATCTGATCGCAGAACGCATCGCTATCGAAGCTTATCGTCAGATGATAGAACGTATCGGTGACAAAGACCCGACGACCAAGCACATGCTGATCGGGATTATGGCGATGGAAGAAGAGCATGCTGATGATATGCGTGATTTACTTGCGTAATTCGACGTCACTTAACAAACTCAATCATTAGCTCTCCGCTCAACGCTAACAGTAAAAATTTCTGGTTTGTGGTGTATCGAAACAGTTCGATATGCCACAGGTCAGATCAACCCAATTACCCTAATTATCCTAATAACCCCGATAGGACACATCATGTTGGAATCAAATATAAAAGCAGTGAACAAGGACGTTAAAGTCTTGCTCAAAGATTCACAAGCGCTGTTCGTCGCCGCCGCCGCATTGAGCGGAGAGAAAGCAGAAGAAGCCCGAACTCGTGCAATGCAGATGCTGGATGCCGCTCTGGTGAAGGCTCGCGAAGTACAGAGCAGTGCCGTGGTCAAAGGGAATGAGCTGGCGACATCTACCGATAATTACGTCAAAGAAAATCCCTGGTGTGCGATTGCCACAGCGGCGGGTGTTGGCTTGTTGTTAGGAATGGTCGTGCGCAAGCGGTAGAGTTCAGGCTTATAGTTCGGCACTAGTCAATATCCAAAGTAGTTGGATTGACTGGTGATTTTTATCTTGCCGGTACCGATAGCGCAGATGATATGGAAAACAACCCGCTTGCCAGGCGCTTTTTTTAGCAGAAATAATCACAAAAGAATTTCTTTCAACGCCTATGTTTACAGATCATAGTCAATAAGTTCAATAGGCAGCGTTATAGACCAATGGTGCATCAGTACTGTCAATTTCTATCAAGCACTATCAATCCATATAAGGTCATCAATTCAGTCACGGCATCTGCAACATTTTAGGCAGAGCTGGCATTAACTTAGCTTGATGATAAAGTAATCTAAATCAATCTAAATCAATCAGCGTTAGTCAGAAGTGATTGCGCATATTCATAACGAACTGATTACATGTTGCATTCTCAGTGCACTGCTTGCTGCCGCACATATTCGGCACGCTTCATCTCAACATAGTCATTCTGTTCCAATTCATGAAGTTGGCGTGGATATTTCTCTGTTGCCAAATACCAGTTGAGCAGACGCTTCTCTAGCTGCGTGTCTGGAGCGCTATTGGCTGCGCTCAGGTAGCTGTCGATCGCCAGATAGTAGCGCATGGTATTGCGTTCCATCAGGCCGCGCACGCCGCTGATGTAGTCTGGTTGCCCGTCCGCTTTTTTACCGATCACGGTGAATCCTACTTTGCCGTGCCCTATGGTAGCGAGATAGGTTTGCATTGCAATACGACCTGTAAGACTCACCGAATAGGAGTAGGTAAGGTGCATGAAGGTTTTTGTTTTTGATAGTGCGACGGCTTCGAGAATGATGCGGTAATCATTGGTACCTAACGGACCTTCATCGGCATTGAGTTTTACTTGCAGATAATCGGATGTCGCTGTAGCGAGCTGATAATTGAATTCGACCCGCGTGGCGTCGGCCAGATCTTCGGGTACTTTTTTGCCGATATAAATCCGCAGTGCAGTTGCCGGTGTATCACTGCCCGGATGTTTGATGACATGGCAGTATTTGGTATTAATGTGCAGGTGCATGATATCGCACCAGTGTTCTGGATTATTGAGACCTGCTGTGACGGTCGCTATCGGGTAATTGATGACGGCATAGATATCCCCTTTTAAGCGATTGTCTATCTCTGCAGACTCCAATACGAGTGGTCGGTTGAATTGATTTTGCTTGAGCTGTAGCTCGACTGCGACATACTTTTCCTGCATTATTTTGACTGGATCTGATGCGTTAGGATCGTTGTCTGCGTTTGCACTGGAGTTGACGACGATTGCACTGAATAGCATGACCAGCGCGATGCTCAGGTATTGCATTGATGGTATCCACTGTCCTTGTTTAATGCCTTGCATTGCAACTCCATGTATCCGTTGGGACTGCTTGTTGTGGCTAAGATGTTCAGCTTTCGTCTGATATTTCTGGCGGGCTAATTAATGTTCTTCATCAGGCTATAACCAATAGGCGATACGACGTGCAGCCCATTCCTTCAGTTTGTCGCTGATGGGGCGTTTTTCCCATTCTTGCGGTGTAATTTCGACAGAGTAGCGTAAGTCCTCTATGAAGCTTGCTTCCATGGCTTTGCCAAAATCCTCTCCAAATACGACAACATTAATCTCATTATTATGCAAGAAGCTCCGTGTGTCGATATTGGTTGATCCCACCGTGGTCCAGGACTGGTCGATGACGGCAGTTTTCGCGTGTAAGACAGCAATTTGTAGCTGATAGATTTTGATCCCGTTAGCGAGCATCCCGGAATAAAAAGACTGCGCGGCATGAAACACCAGGCCGCTGTCTGTGACGCCGGGTAAAATAATTTTTACATCGACACCGCGCTGGCTGGCCTCACTCAACGCGCGCAAAATTTGAGCATCCGGTACAAAATAGGCGCTGGTAATGTGAATACTTTGCTTTGCCTCTTGTATCGCCAGAATATAGGCTTTATAAATTTCATGATGACTATCGGGGGCACTGGCGAGTACGCGGACTAGCTTGTCGCCCATCTCTTTCAACTGTGGGAAAAAATCACTGTCAGTTAACTCGGGCGCTTTTTGGCTAATCCAGTTATTGATAAATACCCATTGCAAGGTAGCGACTGCGGGGCCTTCAATTTTGATGTGAGTATCGCGCCAGCCGACTTTCGTGTCGCGTCTGGTTTTGGAGCGGAATAAAGAGCTGTTCGAATACGCCGCACTGATGTTGACGCCGCCAGTAAATGCGACCATGCCATCAACGATCAGAATTTTTCTATGGTCGCGGTTGTTGGGTTCCCACGGGCCGATCAGTTTGACTGGGTTGACAGGATTAAATGCGAGCAAGTGAATTCCGGCAGCTTGCATCCGGTCAAAGAAGGCTTGTGGTGTGCCTATGGTGCCCACGCTGTCATAGATGATGTTGACCTGTACGCCAGCGTTTTGTTTGGCGATTAATAAATCCGCGAAGCGGATACCTAGTTCGTCCTGATCAAAAATATAAGTTTCCAGGTTGATGTGATCTTTAGCGGCATTTATAGCCTCTGTCATCGCGGCCATAGTCTGAGGGCCATCGTAAAGTAGAGTAACCTTATTACCGGCGATCAGAGGGCTGCCGGTAGCGGCTTCTTCGAGCGCTGCGAGTGCCGCAATATTGGTATGCGAATTACGCCAGTGTCTGGCAAGTAAGGCCGAGGTTTTTTTAGTGCTCAGAGTACCTTGCGCATTGGTGACAGTTGGACTGGCAGGTGCTGACAACGTTGAATTCAAATAACGAACTTCTGGCAGTGATGCGCAGGCACCTGTTATGGCGCTGAGGATGATTATGCTTAGCATGCGGATTGCATGGGCATAAGACGAAGCAAGATAAGTCTGAGTAGTGCGTTGCATACTTGCTCCGGCTGAACCTGTTAGATGGATTATATTTAATTATAGACTTACGCAAAAACTAAAATCTCGCAT
This sequence comes from Undibacterium sp. RuTC16W, assembly GCF_049339445.1. Lineage (NCBI taxonomy): Bacteria > Pseudomonadati > Pseudomonadota > Betaproteobacteria > Burkholderiales > Oxalobacteraceae > Undibacterium > Undibacterium sp. RuTC16W. The sequence continues at coordinate 100,487 of NZ_JBMPPE010000004.1, forward strand.
CGCAGAGACAGAGTAAGAGCCGTAGAGAAAAGGCATGATTAGTTAACTCCATGCGATTTCGATTACAAATTTTTTGAAGTTCGCAAAATCGGAGTCACATATTTTATGAGCCTGTTGGCACGAAATGTCTTTGAAACCCGCATCCAGCCTGCGGGTTCAATGTGAGAAGTTCCCACATGAACGGTGCGCAGCAGCTCTCCGTTTTGCGTAACTCTTGAATTAAATTAAAAATTCACTCCGGAATACCCGCACTGGATTCTGAAGTGAATCACGTAAGAGATAATTAATTCCGGCTGATGACGCCACTATTGATCTGTACCTTGTCGCCGACGCGATAGCCCGGCTCATTACTAAAAGGGATAGTTTGGGTCGCGCCATTTTGAAGACGGACGACGACTTCATAGTGATTGGTTTTCCGCGCATTGCCTTCGATGTTGCGACCCGCATACGCACCGCCTAAAGCACCTGCGATTTCTGCTGCCGTGCGCCCGTTGCCACCACCGACCTGGCTGCCTAACAGCGCGCCGACGACGCCACCACCGATCGTTCCGAGGTAGCTACCTTCGCCTTTGACTTCAATTAGGTTGATGGCCTCTACGGTGCCACAGTTATAGCAAATGCGTGCAGCTTGTACTGGGATTTGTACCTGATTTTGCGTTGGAGCTATTTGCAGAATCTTACCCAAAGTCGCACTGGTGACACGCTCGATGCCACGATCGATGACGCGTAAATTAGCAATAACGGGACTATTTGGTGTGATGTGATCACGGTTGCGAATGGTATAGGAGTTGCTGTACTCGCCACTGGCGATTTCGGATAAAAACAATTTGCCTTTCACGCCATTGATTGTCAGATCGACTTTGCCGCCAGGTGTGCCAAATACCGTAAAGCGTAAATCATTACCACCATTGAGGTCGCGCGCTGGATCAACATTAAAACGGTCGATTCTTGGCATAGGGCCGGACATGGTCTGATTCGTATGGAAGCCGACACCAACCTGTAAAGACTCATTGAGTACCGCACTGGTGACTTGATTGCCAACACGTAAATTAGCGGTGACCAGGCTGCGGGCTGCGATTTTGTCGCGACTGTTGATGGTGTAGGTACCTTCGTATTGACCGGCTTCAATTTCTACCAGAGTGAGATTGCGAGTCGCGCCAGCAATGCGCAGCGTTGCGATACCACCAGGAGTGCCATAGATGCCGAAGTTGAGTTCAACACCCGGTGCGATGCGACGTACCTCATCGACATTGAAGCCGTCAATATGCGGAGTTACTTGTGAGGTGCTGTATTGCTGTGCTTGTGCGGTTGCAGGAGCGATCAGTAATGGTACTAGTCCGGATAGCAATAGCATGCTGGCCGCGATGTTATTTGATAGGGTCATTGAGTGTTCCTGATGATTGTATGAAGATGGATTAGGCGAATTGATTCGCTATCTGTTGTTGCCGGTGTTGTTAGCAGCAGAGTTTTTCGTTGATTGATTGATGAGCCGCTGTCTGCCTATCTATACTTGCTTATTTATTGCGGTGTTTCTTGCATCATGGATTTAGCTCTGGCGATGTCATGCCGATACATTGCTTGTGCCTCTTGTAGACAGGATGCCCGCATAGTTTTATCTAATTTTTTGCAAGCGAATTGAGACTCTTGCAGTACTGCACCGGCTTCTTTTTTTAAAGTCAAGAAGCGTGCTTGTGGTGTTGTATCCTCTTGAACCCAGCGCGGCGGATCAATGACGGGAGCTCCGGCTTGTTGCATCTCATCCGGAGAGATTTGTGCCCAGCTGGCGTTCATGATCACTACAGATACTGTCACGCTCATCATGGTTTGACAAAAGTAGGCGATAGATTTTTTCATGGTGATTCCTTGATGAGGTAATGATGCAAAAACTGGCAATTCGTCGTGTTATCCGATGTCGCTTTATAAGCGACCGGTGAGTAACATGACGATCAGTACAATGACGATTAAGCCTGTCAGGCCGCTAGGTCCATAACCCCAATTGCGGCTATGTGGCCAGCTTGGAAAAGCGCCAACTAATACGAGTATTAAGATGATGAGTAAGATGGTGCCCATGAGGTAGTCCAGTAGTCAGGTAGTAGAGAATTAGTCGGAAAATTAACAGACAGGGGATGACGCTTAGTGTCTGTTTTGGAAGTCGTGAAAAGTTTTGATAAATGCGTCACGTACTTTGTCTGTGCCAATTACCAGATCATTCCATGAGGTTTCACCGGCGTCTTTCTGTTCCATCAGCTTGTCAGATGCCAACTCAGATTGTTGACGTAGCCTGGCCATTTCTGCGATGTATTTTTCGTACGCCTCTTCTCGCGCCTGCTGTGTTTTTGCTTCCAGCTCCAGCATGGTGTGATTCAATTCATCAAGCTGTTGTTTCATCGTGGCGATGTAACTATCTCCGGTATTTTTGTCGGGCATGAGATTCCTTAGGATGAAGAATGGTCGGTGAAGCGCAAGGTAAATGCCAGCAATACAGGCAGATAGTGAGTCTTAGTAGCGGTTGACTTGGCCGTTAATCAACCGGATCCGGTCTCCGACCCGCAGGTCATACAGAGAGTTTTGTACGATAGTGGTGAAACTGCCGTTGTCCAGACGCACCTGAATTTGATATTGATCCGTGTTGTGGGTATTTTTGTTTTGTTCCACATTATTGCCAACCATGGCTCCACCTACTGCTCCTGCAACAGTCGCTGCGGTCCGGCCGTTGCCATTGCCGACCTGATTGCCAAGTAAGCCGCCAATCAGACCGCCAACAATCGCGCCGCCACCACTTGTGCTGTTTGCTGGACGTATGACCTGGATAGCGTCAATGACACCATAATTGGCTGCATTATTCTGGTAAGGCGTTGAATAGTTGTTCGAAGTTTGCTGGCTATAATTCGATCCGTTGTTCGGTGTATTACTGGCGCATCCGGTTAGTAAGCTGATGGTAATCAACGGGGTAATGAATAGACATGTACGGATAAGTGGATGTGATTTCATGAAGTTCTCCTGGCTAAGTGTCTGACCAGAATAGAACTGATACATCACAAGGTCTGTGCGCTGCCGCACCATACTCAGAGTGCTGGGATGACGTACGGATCAGGCCTGCTTGCGCTATGTCAGCTATAATTCGGGCATTCTGAATTCTCTCTTATTGATCAGGAATGATCAATAAATAGCAAATAAATCAATGACTTACAAATCAAGAAAAATCACTGTTGCCCCGATGATGGATTGGACAGACAGGCATTGTCGCCAATTCCACAGGCAAATTACGCGTCATAGCTGGCTATATACCGAGATGGTGACCACTGGTGCTTTATTACATGGTGATGTGCCTCGTCATCTTCAGTTCAATGACGAAGAGCATCCGGTTGCCTTGCAATTGGGCGGGAGTGAGCCTGCTGATCTGGCACAAAGTGCTAAATTAGGTCAGCAGTGGGGCTATGACGAGATTAATCTGAATTGTGGTTGTCCTTCTGAACGAGTGCAGAAAGGTGCGTTCGGTGCATGTCTGATGTCGGAGCCAGCGTTGGTCGCTGACTGTGTTAAAGCGATGAAAGATGCAGTCAGTATTGATGTGACGGTGAAGCATAGAATTGGTATTGATGATATTCAGTCGTACGAGTTTGTTCGTGATTTTGTCGGACAAATTGCTGAAGCTGGTTGCTCTACATTCATTGTCCATGCGCGTAATGCAATACTCAAAGGCCTAAGTCCCAAAGAGAACCGGGAAATCCCGCCTTTAAAATATGAATACGCATATCAGTTGAAAAAAGATTTTCCGCAACTGGAAATACTGATCAATGGCGGCATCAAAACGGTACAGGAAATTGATTTGCATCTTCTGCATACCGATGGTGTCATGCTAGGGCGCGAGGCTTATCATAATCCTTATCTGATGGCGACTTTTGATCAGCGTTATTACGGTGATGATGCTCCGGTAAAATCGAGAGCCGAAATCGTCGAGGCAATGCTACCCTATATTCATGCACAGCTTACTGAGTTTGGTCAGGGTAGCGGCCCTAAGGGAGGCGGTCTCAGACTGAATAGTATTACCCGTCACATGCTGGGGTTGATGACAGGTTTACCTGGTGCCAGAGTATTTCGTCAGACTTTGTCGGATAGTAAAAAATTGGCGCTCGGCGACCCGGCCTTATTGCTTGAGGCAATGACGCGTATGCAAGGGTTGCGGGATTATGTAGAGCATAAACACGTCTAAATAAAAAGGATGCACCAATGAAATTCAGCGCACAGATGATGGTTGCCAGTCTGGCTTTAGTCAGTTTGGCAGCGCATGCAGAAGTCAGCGTTAAAGATGCCTGGATCAGAGCTACCGTCGCTCAGCAGAAATCCACTGGCGCATTCATGCAGTTACAGTCCAGTACCGATGTACAAGTTGTCGATGTACAAACCTCCGTCGCAGGAAGCGCCGAAATCCATGAAATGAAAATGGATAACAATATTATGAAGATGCGTTCGGTCCCTCAATTGGCGCTGCCCGCAGGCAAAGCTGTTGAACTGAAGCCCGGTGGTTACCATGTCATGCTGATGGATTTAAAAACGCAGATCAAAGAAGGCGATACTGTTTTGATGACGCTGACAGTCGAGGGCAAAGATAAGAAGCGCGAAGTGATTGAGGTAAAAGCGAAGGCGAGGGCACTGAATGGTGCGCAAGGTAAGATGTGACGCAGCGTTTATAGGACCTGAAGGCGATGGGAGGGGAAGTAAAAATCGTGAAAACTGATTAGCAAATTGCTGATCTGATCGCACCTTGGCACCGGATCATAATACTGGCGAGATCTTTACCTCGCTGTTGCTACCTCTGATCACGCTTTTCTCAGCTGTCCTGAAAATTAAAAAGCCTGCTCGAAAGCAGGCTTTTTAATTTAATCTTGGGGTGGACGATGGGGCTCGAACCCACGACAACAGGAATCACAATCCTGGACTCTACCAACTGAGCTACGACCACCACTGAGCTTACTAATCTTACTGAGATTTATTTTTCAACATTTCTCTGTAAGAAAGCAAAACATTATACGAGATTTTTACGCCTCTGGCAAACTCTTTGTTTTGAATTCATACTGAGGAATCGAATTTCACTGAAAACAAGCCCATTCGGGCGTTGGCTCGCACGTGACTCGCAGACAGCGCAAGAGTACGAGGAAGGCGTGGAGATACTAAGTAAGATACAGTCATGTCATCTTAATAATTTAATATATCCTCGCATCTGCCCGCCACTACAACTCAAGACTTTTAAAAATATTCCGTCCCGCTTTTTTAGCCAGATATAAGGCTTCATCTGCTTTGTTCAGCAGTTCCTCGCCGCTGGAATGCTGATTGCTCGAAATGGCAATACCAATACTTGTCGTAATGATTCTTGCGTTGCCATCGATATTAAATGGCGCTGTCATTGCCTGAATGATTTTCGATCCGACGATTTCGCTTTCTGCCTGACTGTTTAAACCCTCAAGCACGATGACGAATTCATCCCCTGCGAGTCTGCCAACCATATCGGTCTGGCGAATACATCCTTTTAAACGATAGGCAAATTCTTTGAGAACAAGGTCCCCTGCATGATGGCCTAAGGTGTCGTTGATCGACTTGAAACGGTCCAGATCCAGGAACATGACTGCCATGGATCGCTTGCTCCTGGCTGACCGGGCGCTTGCCTCTGCGAGTCTTTCATTGAGCTGATTCCGGTTTGGCAGACCCGTCAGCGTATCGAACCTTGCTAACGCCAGTAATTGTGTTTCGATCGCTTTGGCATCGGTAATATCGTTGACCAGGGAATTAACCCCGATCACTGCGCCAGCCTCATTGAGTTGTGGTGCGTAAGTCGCCCGGTAATGATTAAACGCGCCAGCGATGCTCACCTGCAATTCAAATTCAGTTTTTTCACCGGCCAGTGCAATATGAAAATGTTCTCTATGTAATTGTTGAGCGGACTCGCTGAGTAACGACAATACTGAACGTCCGCGGATTTCTGCAATGGGAAGATTAAACCAGGACTCATAAGGACGATTGACAAATTGAAAACGATCTTCTTTGTCAATAAAGCTCACGAATGCGGGAATATTATCGGCGATCGCACGCAATAATCCCTCATTGGATTGCAATTTTAATTCTGCTTCTTTACGGTCGGTTACATCAATCGCCATCGTGTAAAACCCGACAGTTGATCCGTCCAGGTTGACGTCGGGAACATATTCATACTGCAAATATTTAGAGACGCCACGCTCCGTAGTAAACCGCTCGAAAGATACGGTCTCACCTTTGAGTGCCTGCTGAATTTTTTCTTTTAGCTCCAGATAGTTTTGATCGCCGAACACGTCTTTCATGGTCTGGCCTATCATTGCATCTGGATTTATTCCTGGAATCAAGCTGTAGAGACGATTGCAGAATTGATAGCGTTCATCTGCATCAATATAACCAATTAGGGCAGGGATGTTGTCGGTAATGGTTCTGATCCGTTTTTCGCTTGAAGTCAATTCTGTCTGCACGCGTTTAAACTCGGTGATGTCTTCTACCAGTACAAAAAAACCATCGACCATACCATTTTGATTGATGTCTGGTACGTAGGTAACTCTATCCCATTCGATATTGCCTTTTCTTTGTGCCTGACGTTCAAATCGCGTCCATTCTCCATTAAGAACCTGATTGATAAAAGGTTTGTTTTGCTGATAGAAGGCCGGGGGCATTACTTCTTTGACGGTTTTTCCTATAGTTTCTTTTGCGGATATACCAAACAGTTTTTCAACTTGTTTGTTCACAAACGTATATTTTTCGCTGTAGTCGATATAGCCAATGAAGGCAGACATGTTATCGGCGATTAAACGCAGTTTGTTTTCACTCGCCGTTAATGCAGATTCTGCCGATAGGCGCTTAATCATGGCATCGTCAAACGCTTTTGCAAGTTCGCCTATTTCATCCCTGGGATATTTTTTTTGCGGCGAATTCAGGTCGAAGGTTGCTTCTGCGTTCAGGACTTTATTGCGTAATTTTTGCAGCGGTGCCAATTGTCGGTACATAAACAGCCAAGCGAGTGGTAGCAGTAGTAGCAACAATGCAATGCTGACCAGCATGGCATTGCTTTTTACCTCGGCAATTGGACTAAATGCCTCATCTGAGGGATATACAGCGGCTACAATCCAATCGACAGATTTCAATCGCTTAAAAGAAAATATAGCGTCTTTGCCAGCCTGGGTAGTCGAGGTCATGTTGCCTTCAAATCCACCTAGAGCCATATCTAACGATTTGTTTTGATCAGGAATATCGGCCGCGTTTTTTAAAATGCGGGACTGATCCGGATGGGTGACAAAAACACCTTTGGATGTCACTAAATAAAAATATCCGGCAGCCCCAATTTTTGCATTCGCAAAGTCGGCTAAAAAACTATCCTGCGTCAATTCTATGGTGCCCAATAATATCAAGATCATATGTCCCCTTATATCAAAAACGGGAACGCAGATCACGACAATCGGACGCCCTGAAACAGCGCTTTTTAATGGCGGAGAGACGACGACTCTGCTTTGGGTAACTGCCTTTTGAAAATACTCACGAGTCGATATGTTTACTTTTCCCCGAGATTCTGGTCTATCCAGATTCGCAATAAGTTTGCCTTGAAGATCAAAGATCGCAAAATTATCAAACAGACCGTCAAGGCTATGATGTTGCTCAAGAAAACTTTGCAGGCCGTTTTCATCCTTCGTTGCAGAGCCAAGATCGCTCGCCAAAAGAATTAGCGTTTTTTTTCTCAGTTCGATTTTTTGATCAATTTCATCGGCAGTATTCTCGATAAGACTGGATTGGCGAATTTCAATGATCTTTTCTAAGGTCTTTTGAAACACTGATATTGACAGTGCGGTCAGCAAGACAAAAGCAAAGAGAAAAAATGAGGCGACAGCGAGAGTTAAACGAGTTTTTACGCTCATATTCCTTACTTTTATTTGAGGTATTGACGCCATAGGAATCCATCACATATTAGTGGCCATTGTGATTATTTTAACATTTGTTGCCGGTAATGAATCATGAGTTTCGATGTGCTGCTTTTAAACACCAACATTTGATCGGCGACGGAATTGATCAGTAGGCATAATGACTAGCTTACTCGATCTGAAATCGCTGTTAATGATCTATGGGGTATAACAAACCGGATGATGAGCGACAATGGTATTTTATAAGCAAAAAAAATACCTCAACGCAGCAACAAAACTATATCCCTGTAATTATTTTTAATAAACAATTTATGACTTATTCGCGGTTTTCAATATTAATTTTCCTGTCCCTTATTTTATCCATAGCAGGCTGCAGTCAGATAGTTACTAAGTCGTCGCTTGCTCAGCAGATCGACACATCGTATTACCATCCTGTTATTCTCGTTTCGATTGATGGCTTCAGGCCAGATTATCTGCACCGTGGCGTTACACCAAATCTGAATAAGTTAATCGCTAACGGCGTAAGTGCTGATGCAATGCGGCCATCATTCCCCTCAATTACTTTCCCGAATCACTATACCTTGGTTACCGGACTGCGGCCGGACCATCACGGTATCGTTGGCAATACGATGGAGGATACGCAAATACCAGATGTGCGTTTTACGCTAAGTAATCGTGATGCGGTCACTGATCGTCGCTGGTGGGACCAGGCAGAGCCTGTTTGGGTGACGGCAGAAAAAAAAGGCATTAAGACCGGCATCATGTTTTGGCCGGGATCTGAGGCTGCAATTCATGGTGTATTGCCGACGGATTTTCGACGGTTTGATGGCAAGATTGCGCCGGCTGGTCGCGTTGACACAATGCTGACGTGGTTGGATAAGCCGGTTGGTGATCGGCCTGGCTTTTTGACCGTGTATTTTGATGATGTCGATCATGCAGGACATGAATTTGGTCCCGACACTGCTCAGGTAACCAGCGATGTCGCACGCGTAGATCATGCCATCGGCCAGCTAGTCGACGGACTCCGGGTGCGTCATATTGACGCCAATGTTGTGATTGTCTCTGATCACGGTATGGCGGCTACTAGTGCTGATCGGATTATCCGGTTAAATGAATTGGCAGACCCCGCTAGCTATCGTTTGATTACTTCGGGGACTTATGCGGGGATTGATGTCAATCCCGGACAGGAGGCGCTTGTCGCTACCGCCTTGCTGAAGAAGCATGAGCACATGCAGTGCTGGAAAAAAGAAGCTATTCCTCAACGTTTTCATTATGGACAAAACGCACGGGTACCGCGATTTATTTGTCTGGCCGATGTCGGCTGGCTGGTAGAGCCCGGTGATAAAAACGGTAAGACGACAGTGAGCGGTTCGCACGGATACGATAATCTGGCACCTGAAATGCAGGCATTATTTATCGCCACCGGACCGGCTTTTAAACAGGCGACAGTATTGCCTGCATTTGATAATGTTGACGTCTATCCTTTATTGATGGAGTTGCTGGATGTCCCGGCATTACCTTCGGACGGCTCTATGGCAATAGTACGACAGGCGTTGAAAGCAAAGTAAGTCAGTCACGGATTTTTTTATTAGTGTAGTTTACTCTGCGCGGATAACTTGTCTATGGGGTTCTCATGCTGGCTGAGTGATTTAAAAGCGGTTGATGTGTTGAGAATTCGTGTTTTTGGGAAAGTCATTTCGTCGTCATAAATAGTTATTAAGCTTCGACGGCCTTGATATTGTTTCATCACCCCATTATTCGCTAATTTCTACTAATCATGACTAGTCACCGCTAGTTCTTCACGAGAACCCCATGAGATCAGTTCATTTTAAGAAAAAAACATTCACTCACTCAGCACCTGCATTAGCGATTGCGTCGACCGCTTGCATGTTCGTTTTTGTACAACCTGTCTTTGCACAGACAGTTGCGGCGATTTCTGATAGCAGTAAAAATGAAAAAGCAGACGGTGCGATTGCGACGGTTGAAATTTCGTCTCAGACTACCCGTTCTGCTGTGTCATTACGCGGTAGCGAAATACAAAAAATCCTGCCAGGGATTAATCCTGTTAAATCCTTGCAGACTCTGCCTGGCGTGACCTTTGCCACAGCAGATCCATGGGGAAATAACGAACAAAATCTCTCCTTGTTCGTCCATGGATTCAATGGTCAGCAACTCGGTTACACGATGGATGGTGTACCACTCGGTGATCAGCAATACGGCAACTACAATGGCTTGTCGCCACAACGTGCTGTGATAAGCGAGAATGTCAGAAATGTGATCCTGTCCTCCGGAGCAGGTAACCTGGCCACGCCGTCCACTAGCAATCTGGGTGGCACGATAGAAGTATTCAGTAGCGATCCTTTAGCAAAACAAAAGACTACTCTCGAGCAGACTTTAGGTAGTTATAGAACCTCACGTACTTATACACGTTTTGATACCGGTACTTTTGGCGAGGGTAATGCGGCTTATATTTCCATCATGCGTCAGGATGCGCGCGCCTGGGATTTTGATGGTAAACAAGGCGGTAAACAACTCAATGCAAAATTCGTGAGCGCTAAGCCTTCTGGCAAGCTCACGCTGTATTTCAACTATAACGACAAGATAGAACCAAATGAAGACAGCACGGTTCATGTGACTGGCGAGACGAGCGCACCGTACACACGGCCATTCCTGTATCCGAATTTTCCTGCTGCCTTGACTTATCTGTCGCCAACCGGTGCAACGCCAGCCGCTGACGGTTCGAATTATCACAACTACTATAGTGATGCGCAGCGTAAGGATATATTGACCTATGCTAAATATGACCTGAACCTGAACGAATCCACCGTCTGGTCGAATCAGGTGTATTTTCACCGTGATGATGGTGTTGGCGTGGTTGCCGGACCGATAGGTGCGGCGGGTCTGCCAGCGCTGTTCAGTATTTACTTTCCTAACCAGGATTTGAAAAAAGTTTTTGGCAATTCAGGGTATGCCACCCGTACCACAGAATATGATATTCATCGCTCTGGCCTGATCTCTAATTTGCGCACTGAGTTTGGCAATCATCAGATCGAATTTGGCGGCTGGTGGGAGCACAACGAGTCCTCTGCCTATCGCCGCTGGTATCCGCTGGATGTGAATAATCCTAGCTCCCCATATGACCGTCCAAGTAATCCTTTGATTACTCAATACGGTAGTGAGATTCGTAATAACGTTATCCAGTTACACCTGCAAGATGAGTGGCGCGTCCGTCCGGATATGGTCTTGCAGGCAGGTTTCAAATCGAGTTTGCAGTATGCAAAAGGAGATTTTCCTGTACAGCCCAAGGCAGGTGCAATCTCTGGCGGCTCTCTCGCTTTGCCCGTCGGTGAGATTGATACCAAAAAATGGTTCTTGCCACAGGTCGGCATGCTCTGGGATCTGAGCACGCGTGATCAGTTGTTCATCAATATCCAAAAGAATATGCGTCAGTTCGTGACTTATGGCGGTGGCGGCGCATCGCCTTGGAGTCTGGCAAGTCAGTCGGCTTTTGATTTATTCAAAAATACGGCACAGCCAGAAACCTCATTAACCTATGAGGCGGGTCTGCGTAGCAAGCGCAATCTGGATCTGGGACCGCTGAATAAAATTGATGGCCAGGTGACGGTGTATCACGTAGATTTTAGCAATCGCTTATTGCAAATCAGCCCTACGCCTGTGATCTCATCTATTATTGGTGGCAATCCTATTCTTGCCAACGTCGGCAGCGTCACGACCGATGGCATTGATCTGGCAGGTACTTTGCATTTTGGTCGAAACTTTAGTTTCTACAACGCTTTGTCCTACAACCGTTCGGTCTATGCGGACGATTACAGTAATGGCAAAACGCTGGTGCCGACCTCGGGTAAAAAAGTTCCGGGCAGTCCTGAGTGGATGAATAAGTTCGTGGCATCCGCAACATTTGGCGAGATTGATGCCCAATTAATTGGTGATTATGTTGGCAAGCGCTATGCAACCTATACCAACGATTTGGCCGTCAACAGTTATTTCATGTTGAATCTCGGTGTCAATGCGAAGATACCGATGGTGCAAAATAATTTCATCAAAAATGCCAGAGTGCGTCTGAACATCACGAACCTGAATCAGGTCAAAGGAGATTCTGTGGTCGTCGTCGGCGCTGCGAACGGGACTTACAACACATTTCCAATTGCACCACGTCAGTATTTCGTGACATTTGGCGCGGATTTTTAAAGGACAACAGAGATGATCAATAGCCGCCGTTCTTTTCTGAAAACTGCCTTAGTGAGCGGCGGTGTGTTATCTCTTGATGCAGCGGGTTTTGTTTCTCAGGCACTGGCTTCCTCTTTGCGCAAAGTCGAATTATTCGCGCATCGCGGCGCCTCTGCGCTGCGGCCTGAGCACACTCTGGCGGCATACGCCAAAGCGATTGCTGACGGTGCGGATTATATAGAGCCAGATCTGGTTAGTACCCGGGATGGTGTGCTGGTTGCGCGGCATGAGGCAATACTGGATGAAACGACTGACGTTTCTCAACGACCTGAATTCGCTGTTAAACGTACTACCAAGACGATTGATGGCCGTACGCATACGGGGTGGTTTTGCGACGATTTCACTCTGAGTGAATTGAAGTCACTTCGCGCGGTTGAGCGCCTGCCGAAAGTGCGTCCGCAAAATACCTTTTATGATCGTATGTTTCAGATTTTGACCTGGGATGAAATCATTGATTTTGCTGCAGCCGAATCTGCAACGGTTGGTCGACTGATCGGGCTGGTTCCTGAGCTAAAGCATTCTACTTATTTTGCTAAAGTGGGTTTGCCGCTGGAAGATCGTTTTTTGAAAAGCCTCACTGAGCATGAATATACCAAACGCTGTCCATTGGAAATTCAATCCTTCGAAGTGGCGAATCTGAAGTACATCCGCAGTGTCATCGGTAAGAAAGACAATATCCGTTTAATGCAACTAGTCGCGGAGGGAAATATTCGTCCCGCCGATGTGGTTGCCGCTGGTGGTGATTTGAATTTTGGTGCTATGTCGTCGAAGGCGGGATTGCGTGATATCGCTCGCTATGCAGATGTGGTCGCACCGCCGACGCGTGCTTTGATTCCTTTGCTGGCCGATGGCAAATTGGGACAACCAACTGCCTTGATTAATGATGCGCATGACGCTGGCTTACTGGTACATACATGGACTTTCCGTCCGGAGAATCGTTTTCTTGCAGCGGATTTTAGAGATAGCAATGGTGAAAACGCACGTAATGAAATAGGCTCTATTGCTGAGATACGACGTTATATCGATGCAGGCATTGACGGGTTTTTCTCGGATGATTCCGCGATTGGACGTAAGGCAATCAATGCTTGATTGCTTGAGTAAACTGACTGGATGTAGAGCAGAGCATCACGAATTGGTACGGATTTAATTGGTACTGGATAAGGCGAATTTATTTTAGTTAATTCTAGTTAGTGCTAATTAGTCTTAATTAGTGTTAATGATCAGCTCGGCTAATGCTTGGTTTAAAAAAACCGCAGTGAAAAAAGTGCGGTTTTTTTATGAGAATCAGTTTTTATCAATTAGGGCTGGCGCTGTTCTAGCTTGAGGCCGACAGCGGTACGTGCTGGAAAACCCTTCCAGTAGGTGTGATCATTCTTGAGGCCGCCATTTGGGTCGACCGACCATTTACCTTCTTTCGCATTCTCGATCAAGTTCAGATACGGATCCATCGTCGCGTCGTTTTTAAGAAACTTCCCCAGAAATGCGGTGGCAAAATGCTGGGCAATATTATTCATCCGCGTGCTGTCCCAAACGGCGTCAATATAATGCTCTGCCGGTAGTCGCTTCATTGCGGGGGAGGGTAGCCATGCTTCTTTGGGGGCCGGAATAGGTGCGCCAGCGTTGTGATTGGCGTTCTCGTAGGTCAACAAGAATCGCGGTGCATTCACGCTTGCTTCAAAAATATTTCTTACCCCCGGCGAGTAACCGGAGACATCATCGGCGCTGCCAGCGATAAAGAATACGGGCGTCTTGATTCCTGCCAGACCGGATGCATCCCATGCACCGTAATTCCATCCCCAGGGAGCAAAAGCGATTGCCGCTTTAATCCGTTTATCCAGTGACGCGAGATAATCGGGATTGCCTGATTGCCTGATCGCTAAGGCACCATTCGGTACGCTGGATGGTGCTTTCACACTTTTTTCAGCGAAGCCACCACCAATTGCGTTCACGACGCCATAAGCCCCCATGGAATAGCCGATCAAACCAGTCATCTCGGTATTGATCAGCCCTTTCAGATTGCCGCCTGCAGCGCTGGTGTTCAAACGCGCCATCTCATTGAGCACGAAAAGCTGGTCCAGCGGGCGGTTTAGCAAGGTGCTGGCAAACGCCGCCTGATCGTTATAGGTGCTGTCGGTATGATCGACTGCGACCACGATATACGCTTTGCTGGCGAGATTTTCCGCCAGATGGCTGAGTAAAAAACGATTGCCCGGATAGCCGTGCGAGACAATCAGCAGCGGATAGGGGCCGTGCAAGGTATCGGGTTTGGCATCACGTACCGCTTTGCCATACAGAGTGATTGGTGTTTTTCCATCACGGAGATACGTTGAACTTTGTCCTGCACTAGCCTGACCCTCGGGGAGGGTGGCGGGATACCAGATTTCAACGGTAAGCGGTCTATCGTACACCGGCGTTGTTTCTCCAGCCTTGGATTTAATAATATCAAGTTGCTGGGGATGAACGAGCTGTACCGTCTTCACGCCGATCGCAAGCTTGCCGTATTGTGCCAGCTCCGGTGCATCTGGACGTATCGTGTCGATATGGTTGTCCTGGGCAGACGCAAATTGTGCGATTGTCAGACTGCAGCAGACTAGCAGACAAATAGAGAAAAGCTTTTTTTTCATGACACTCCTTGATCGTTTTTGTGTTTAAAAAATAATCATGCACCATAGGATATCAGTATTGAGAACGATATCAGTACATCCATTTTATGCGGCTTCATTTAATATACTCCCCCTATTTATTTATAAATATGCCCTTATCCGCATTGATTTAAAGGTGTTTTAAATAATACTAAGAGGGAGTATATTTCACTCATCGATTATAAGTGAGTTGTTATATATGTTTTTAGCGGCTTCACGTGGAGTCATGCAAGTCCTTCGACACTCAGGATGCGCTTGCTGATGTGCTCATTCCTTGATCCATATCCATATTTGATTTCAGCATGACAAATAAAATGGTGGCAACCCACCCAATAAATCCACTCAACCGTGCATTGAAAGAAGAAGATGACCACTGTCCACACCACTGACGAGATTGAGTTGTCCGAAGAGTTAATACGCAAATTCGACAAATCAGGCCCGCGCTATACCTCATACCCGACAGCAGATCGCTTCCATGAGAGGTTTGACGAACAATGTTATATCTCCTATTTAGAACAACGAGCGATCAACACCAATAAGCCACCGTTGTCACTTTACTTGCACCTGCCGTTTTGCGAATCGCTTTGTTATTTTTGTGCCTGCAATAAAATCGTTACGCAAGATCATGGCCGGACAACGGAATATCTGCGTTATCTGGAAAAAGAAATTGAATTAGTTGTCGCCAGAATTGGCCCTGATCGTCAGACCTCGCAATTACATCTGGGAGGGGGTACGCCAACTTTTTTTAGCTCTGACGAGTTGCGTCAATTGATGGCGATGCTGCGCAGGCACTTTAGCTTTACTGATGACGCGGAGCTGGGTGTGGAGATTGATCCACGTACCCTGAAATCGGAGACTCTGACGGTGTTAGCTGAGCTAGGCTTTAACCGGAATAGTTTTGGTGTGCAGGACTTTGATCCGGCGGTACAACAGGCGGTTAACCGGATACAGCCTTATGAAATGGTTGAAGCTGCGGTGATTCAAAGCCGGCAACAACATTTTCGGTCAATCAACGCCGATTTGATTTACGGCTTGCCAAAGCAAAACAAAGAGAGTTTTAGTCGTACGCTAGATCACCTGATTGCATTAGCGCCAGACCGCATCGCACTCTATAACTATGCACATTTGCCGAGCCGTTTTAAAGCGCAAAGACAGATTGTCGAAACCGACTTGCCATCGGCGGAAGACCGGTTACAAATATTTATGATGTCAACCTGGCGCCTGCTCGATGCTGGTTATGTTTATATCGGACTTGATCATTTTGCCAAACCCGACGATGAACTGAATAAAGCGCGTCAGGATCGGACGCTACACCGTAATTTTCAGGGATACACCACCCGTGCCGACTGCGATCTGATTGGTCTTGGCGTATCCGCTATCGGTAAAATCGGTCATTCATATAGTCAATCGGTACGTAGCATCAAAGCCTATTATCAGTTACTTGATGAAGGACATTTACCTGTTGAAAAAGGGATTGTCTTACATCCGGATGACTTATTGCGCCGTGAAGTTATCATGACCTTGATGTGCAGCATGCCTCTGGATATTGCGACGATCAACCGGGATTATCATATCGATTTCGCAGAGTATTTTGCTGAAGAGCTAGTGCTGCTAAAGCAATATGAAGAGACTGGCTTTATACAGGTCAGCGAGGAGCACGTGCGCGTAACGGCAAAAGGTCGCTTGTTTGTGCGGGCGATTGCGATGGTGTTTGATCGATATCTGAAGAGGCTGACTACGGCAACTTACTCTAGATTGATTTGATTGCATTGATTGCAAGTTCCATGAGCCATATCGACTGTTATCCAGTCAGGAGCCCGATTGATAAGTGTAATTTTCTCCGTATTTGCGTTAGCGAATGTAATAGCCTGTCTCTTTGATAAGACGAGTGCCTATACTTTTCTGAAATAGTTAACTTTGCAAAATCAAATTCGTTTATCTTAGGCCGTTAAGAGATTGAAAAAAGAAGGTCATTTTTTTAGACCGTCTAATTTAAAAAAATTGTAAGCGACGATATCTGACAATTTTTAAGATAGAGGTGTAAATGTCAAAATTATTAACCCCCGTGACGATATTATTTGCGTTTTTTTTGCTATGTACTCATCTGACACTCCATGCTGCTGAAATAGGGAAAACGGCTCCAGAGGCTGCACTTCAAGGTGTCTCGACGTCATCCAAGCTTAGTGACTTTAAAGGTAAGCTCGTTTATCTTGATTTTTGGGCCTCATGGTGCGGCCCTTGTAAAAAATCCTTCCCCTGGATGAATGCGATGCAATCCAAATATGAATCACAAGGATTTAAGATAATTGCTGTTAACGTCGATACGGATATTGGCGATTGGAAGAATTTTTTAGCGACAGTACCTGCAAATTTTGATATTGCCTTAGACCCTAAAGGCATAACAGCAAAACTATTCGACATAAAAGGGATGCCTACCAGTATCTTGATCGGTCGTGATGGTAAGGTGATTGCGCAGCACTCGGGATTTAATGATGAGACTCGTAACCGAATCGAAAAAGAAATCCAATTACAGTTAGAGGTGAAATGATGTCTAGTCCATTTTTATGCCGTAGAACACACTATTTGAATGTTGGCTTGCTGTTGTTATTGATGCAGTCTTTATCTGCATGCAGTTCTCTGCCCTCTGTTCAAGCCTGGGAAAAAGGGAAATTGGCGAAGCAAGAAATGAAATTTGAAGGCGATCCTTTAGAAACAAAATTTGTTGAACATGTCTACTTTAGTAAAGAGGCGGCTTCTGGTGGCGCCGGTGTCGGTGGCGGTGGATGTGGTTGTAACTGAATTTTAATTTTTCTGGACGAATAACGATGACGAGTAATCTGCAAATGAACGACGCCTCCCCTGAATCAGGCACTTTCAAATCTGTCGGGTCTGCGTTAATTTCTGCGGCACTATCTTTACCTTTTACTGGTCAGGCACTTGCCGAGAATGCACCGGATAAGGGGACGATCAGTGTGAAGTATCTAGACTATCTGGATAGTCAGCCCGGTGAAGACCGGATCAAAGTCAAAGCAACTGCCGTAAAAATCATTGCGCCAGTTTCTGGTGAATGGTCTTTAGGCGGTTCGGTAACGACAGACGGTATTTCGGGTGCCTCGCCGTCTTATCATAACGCTGGTTTAAAAAAAATGGAGGATAGACGTAATGCCGCTGATGTTGAAGTGACGCGTTATTTTCAGACGTCTGCTATTACCTTGGGGCTCAATGTTTCCAACGAATCTGATTATGTCTCAAAAGGTTTGTCGGCGCAGGCGAGTTTTTCCAGCGAAGATAGAAATACGACATGGGCAGCGGGTATCGGCATGAACAGGGATACGATTAATCCTAATAATAAGATTGTTACCGATGAAAAGAAGCGGGTGCTTGATTTGTTATTTAGTGTGACTCAAGTTTTGACGAGTAAAGATATTACTCAGTTGAGTGTTGGTATTTCCCATGGTAGCGGATATTTTTCAGATCCTTACAAGGTTTTTGATAATCGGCCAAGAGAGAGGACAAACCGTACTTTGTTGGCTCGCTGGAACCACTTTATTGACCTTACTCAAGGCACCGCCAGGTTAAGTTACAGGTACTATTCAGATACATGGTCGATCAAAGCACACACGATTGGTCTGGAATATGTTCAACCATTGATAAACGGTTGGACGATCACGCCACAACTGAGAATATATAGTCAAAGTGCTGCCAATTTTTATGTCAACGCGGATACTAGCGGATCGCCTTTTCCACCGAATCCTCCTGAGGACGTAATATATTTTTCAGAAGATCAGCGAGTATCGGCCTTTGGTGCCCGTACTTTAGGTTTAAAAGTGGCAAAGCAATTAGGGGATGACTGGCTGGTGGATATTAAAGTTGAACAATACACGCAACGTTCTGACTGGCGCTTATTTGGTAGCGGTAGCCCGGGAATGTTGCCGTTTTATGCGAGAAGTATTCAGCTAGGATTATCGAAGCAGTTTTGAGATAGTCAATTAACAGATCACGGGTACTTTTGATTTGTATGCAAATTTTTAGAATACCTTTTAAAGCAATGGCATGTAGTTGTGAGCTTGTCATTGCGGCGGCGGATGCGCAGCAGGCAGAAAGCTATTCAAAGGTAGCGATTAACGAAGTTATCCGCATTGAGCATAAGTTTTCCCGCTACCGAGCAGACAGTATCGTGTCGAAAATTAATCATTCGGCCGGACAGAATCCTGTTGAATGTGATGATGAAACCTGGGCTTTGCTGAATTATGCGGATAGCTTGTATTTGTCGAGTGACACCTTGTTTGATATTACCGCGGGCGTTCTAAGGCGTGCATGGGATTTCAGGTCTGCGAGAGTACCATCCGATGAGGAGTTATCTGAACTGTCGCCTTTAATAGGATGGCAATTTGTCGAGCGTGCAAATCATTGCATACGCCTTGAAAAACATGGAATGGAAATTGATTTCGGTGGTTTTGGCAAAGAATATGCTGCAGACAGAGCGGGTGCAAAATTGATTGAGGCTGGCGCGGTGTCTGGCTATGTGAACCTGGGTGGGGATATGCGTGTGATCGGACCTAAACCTGATCATAGTCCATGGAAAATCGGCATTCAGCATCCTCGGTTAAAAAGAGAATTGCTTGCTACCATTCCCATTGAACGAGGGGGGCTGGCAACCAGTGGCGACTATGAACGGTTTTTTGAGTTGAATGGACGACGTTACTGTCATGTGATCGATCCGCGAACGGGGCAGCCAGTTTCACACTGGCAGACTGTTAGTGTAGTTGCGCCGTATGCGGTTGTTGCGGGTAACTGTACTACTATTGCTATGCTGAAGCAATCTGAGGGAATTCGCTACCTGGAATCCTCCGGAATGAGTTTTCTGGCAATGGATCATCTGGGTATGGTCCATATGAGCCAAGCCATTTAATAATCTGGTGATGTGTTCTTATATTCATAGTTAATGAGATTTGGAGATTTGGTATGGCGACAATAAACGGAACTGCCGGAAATGATTCCTGGACGGTAGTCAACCCCGGTACGGTTGTTATTGATGGTCTGGGCGGTATAGATACTCTATATCTCGGCACATCTTTGCGATCCAGTTATACCATTACTAAAACAGGTGACGGAGCCGTGCATGTCGACTCTATCTCAAGCGCAAGTGGGGGCGAACCTTTTCATGCGACCTTATATAATTTTGAAAAATTGGTCTTTGCCAATAAAACAGATACGCTAGATATTGCGACTTATTTTGCGGATACGATCGCTCCGACTGTCAGTAGTTTTAGTCCTGCCGCGCAGGCAACGAATGTGGCGACCGATAGTAATATTGTCTTAACATTCAGCGAGGCGATTGCCAGAGGTAACGGCTTAGTTACGCTGACTACTGCAGATGGTACACAAATCGCCAGTTATGACGCCGGTACCAGTTCCAATCTGTCAATTTCTGGCAATACGTTAACCTTGAATCCCTCTGCAGATCTAAGCTACGGAATTACTTATAAAGTTGTTGTCGCAAGTGGCAGCGTGAAAGATCTTGCCGGCAATGCTTATGCAGGTATCAGCAGCTATTCTTTTACCACCGCGGTTGGCATAGTGAAGCAGGGAACTGCTGGAAAAGATACTTTCATTACTACTTCCGGTAACGATATTTTTACCGGAGGGGATGGCGTTGATACCGTAATTTATGCGGGTAAAAAAAGTGACTATGGTATCTCCGGAACAAATCCTGATTTCGTCGTAAAAGACAATGTTGGTCATGACGGCACTGATACGATTCATCAGGTGGAAAGATTGCAGTTTTCTGATACTTCGCTTGCTTTTGATATTAGTGGTATCGCTGGTCAGGCTTATCGAATTTATCAGGCAGCGTTTGACCGTAAGCCCGATATTACCGGGTTAGGGTATTGGATTAATGCGATGGATAGTGGAGCAAGTTTGACCAGTGTTGCAACGGGCTTCATGCAGTCGGCTGAATTTAAGACTATCTATGGCGCTAACCCAAGCAATACGGTTCTCGTCACTAATTTTTACCATAATGTTTTGCATAGAGAGCCGGATCAGGGAGGGTTGAATTTCTGGGTAAATGATCTTAATCTTGGGAATATCAGCCCCGCTAGTACTCTGGCGAGTTTTAGTGAAAGCCCAGAAAATCAGGCCTTAGTTTTAGGGGCGATACAAAACGGGATTGATTACAAGCTATGGATTGGTTAACGCTCACTTCGACAATATTGAGATCCTAGTCACTTCAGTGAGTCACATTTGAATGTGAATCGGTTGGAGCGTAACACTCAATTAGGCCTTAATTAAACATAGCGGGTTATTGTCGCTGTAGTTTGATGCTGGCAGTAATTTCGTATGATCTCAGCCGTGCTGCGTGATCAAAAATCTGTGACGTAATCATCAGCTCATCTGCACCGGTGCGATGAATAAATGCCTGCATTGCTTCAGTTACGCTTTCTGGTGAGCCGATCGCTGAGCATGACAAAATCTGATCGAGTAAAGCTTTTTCACCAGGATGGATTTGATCGAGAAAATTATCTACCGGAGGCGGCAGGCGTTTTGGTCTTCCGCTGCGCAAATTGATAAATGCCTGTTGAGCAGAGCTGGCGAGGTAATGTGCTTCTTTGTCGGTGTCCGCTGCAAATACGTTGAATCCCAACATGACATGAGGTTTTTGCAGTTGTGCCGAGGCTTGAAAACGTTCGCGATAAATAGCGATGGCTTGCATCATCTGTGATGGAGCGAAGTGGGAGGCAAACGCATATGGCAGCCCCAGACTGGCAGCCAGTTGTGCGCCAAAAAGGCTAGAACCCAGTATCCACACTGGCACTTGTAGACCCGTACCTGGGATGGCACGAACGGATTGTCTGGGTTCTGCTGAAAAATAATCGATGAGCTCAACCACATCCTGCGGAAATTCATCTGCATCTGAATCCAGATTTCTTCGCAATGCTCTTGCGGTTGCCTGATCGGAACCCGGTGCCCTGCCCAGACCTAAATCGATACGACCCGGAAATAATGATTCCAAGGTGCCAAATTGCTCCGCAATGACTAAGGGGGAGTGATTCGGCAGCATGATGCCTCCAGCACCAACCCTGATCCTCGAAGTGCCTGCGGCAACGTGCCCGATGAGAACAGCGGTGGCGGCGCTCGCAATGCCGGGCATACCGTGATGCTCTGCCAACCAATAACGTTGATAACCCCACTGTTCTCCGTGCTGTGCCAGGTTCAGCGTATTGCGAAATGATTGCGAGGCGTCGCTGCCTTCGGCAATGGGAGCAAGGTCGAGAATAGAAAATGGGATCATGCAATCCATATGGGCTTATTTAGCCGAAACACAAGTGTGCTGATGTATCAAGACCTGCCGATGTCTGCCCGTAATTCGACAGAGCGACTCCCGGCAGGCATCACATCTCCGTTTTAACGTATCAGCAAACCTTCAGCTTTCATTGCTGTAATGACTGCGGGACGAGCGGCAATACGCGCTCTGAATGCGAGCAGATTTGCAAAACCTGAAATATCCAAACCGACCAGATGTGCCCAGTTCGTTACATTGAACAGATAGCCATCGGCGACGGAGAAGTGATCGCCCAACAGATAATCTTTACCGGCTAATTCGCCATCGACCCAAGCCAGGCGGGATTTCAGTTGATCAGAGGCGGCTGATTTCGTTTCGGCAGGAGTTCCTGGTTTGAATAGCGGGGCAAAATTTTTGTGCAATTCTGTTCCGATAAACGTCAACCATTCCTGCAATTTATAGCGTTCAAATGTGCCGTTAGCTGGAGCTAGATTTTTCTCGGGAACCTGGTCGGCAATATATTGAACAATCGCTGGTCCTTCGTGCAGACGGCGTCCATCATCGAGTTCTAATAAGGGTACATAGCCAAGCGGATTGATGGTGTAAAAATCTGTGCCATCAGGTAACTTGTGCGTTTTTGTCGGCGCTGGAATTGCTTCGAACGTCAATCCGGCTTCGTACAATGCAATATGGGCGGAGAGCGAGCAGGCACCTTGAGAATAATAGAGTTTCATATTGTCTTTACCTTTTTTTGATTTGTGAATGTATATGTTGGCAGCTTAGGAGTAATCCGACTTGCTGCAAGCAGGCTAAAAAATACACTGGCGAGTTTAACATTGCCCAGAAAAATTGTTTTATCCAAGCAGTGTTAAGCCGCATTGTTGAGTCGCAGTATTACGCCGATATCTGTGGAGTTACTTCACCGGCGAAAAAAATCTGATAGTCCTCAGGCGCCAGTTTTAACAAGCCTTGTAGTGCCCGTTCAGCGCCTAACAGTTGTCCTGTGGTGTACATACTGAAAAAAGGCTGGTGCGCTGTAGCTTGATATGACTGTGCCGCTTTCTCAGCGGCAGATGCCGCACCCAGTAATTTCTCCAATTGACGTGCAACAGCTTCACCGGTATCGATGATCTGGACAGGCGCTGCGCCGCTATCAGTAATGATCCGCTTGATGGCATCAGTCACAAAAGGATAGTGAGTACAACCCAGAACAAGTGTGTCAATCCCTTGTGCTAGCAATGGTGTTATGTAGCGATGCAGTAGCGCTAATGTGGTCTCTGTATGCAGTTCATTTTTTTCAATTTGATCTACGAGACCTATGCAGGCTTGGGATAGAAAGCGCACATCCGTGTCAACGCTGAGCTGATTTTTTAAAGTTTGAAACTTTGTGCTTTGTAGTGTGGACTGAGTTGCCAGTACACCGATAGTATGATTTTTGCTGAGTTGTGTCGCAGGCTTTAGACCCGGCTCTACACCGACAATGATCAGGTCGGGATAGGTATCGCGCAGCGTTTTGATGGCTGCTGCTGTTGCGGTATTACAGGCGACGACGATCGCTTTGCAGTGTTTTTTGTGCAGATAATCAGCGATCAGCAGACTGCGTTCAATAATGAATGATTCTGGCTTGTCACCATAAGGCGCAAAGCCAGAATCCGCAAAATAAATCAATGATTCATCAGGAAGTCGCTGACGTATATGCTGAAGAACCGACAGGCCGCCAATACCCGAATCAAACACGCCGACTGCACCATATTCAGTTACTTGCATAGCGTGTTTGTTCTCGTCAATATTTTATTGATGTGTGCAGATATCTTGCGAACTTAGTTTGTCACGGGAATGATGCCGATCTTGGCTTGCCATTCTTTTGGACCGGTGTTGTGGACGGAAGTGCCGTTCGAATCGACTGCCACGGTGACTGGCATATCCACTACGTCAAACTCATAAATGGCTTCCATACCGAGATCCGCAAATCCAACAACTTTCGCCGTTTTAATCGCCTTAGACACCAGGTATGCGGCACCGCCGACAGCCATCAGATAAGCTGACTTATGATTCTTGATGGATTCGATCGCAGCTGGTCCACGCTCGGCTTTGCCGATCATGGAAATCAAACCGGTTTTTTCCAGCATCATGTCAGTGAATTTATCCATACGTGTTGCTGTTGTCGGTCCTGCTGGGCCAACCGCTTCATCACGTACCGGATCAACCGGGCCAACATAGTAGATAACGCGATTAGTAAAATCGATGGGTAAGCTCTCGCCTTTAGCTAACATGTCTTGAATGCGTTTATGTGCAGCATCGCGACCTGTTAGCATTTTGCCGTTTAATAGCAGCGTCTGACCTGGTGTCCATGAGGCGACTTCCTCCTTCGTCAGGGTATTCAGATCGATACGTTTGGATTTTTCTGTGTCGGCAGTCCAGTGCACATCAGGCCAGGTGGACAGCGCTGGCGGATCCATATAGACCGGCCCTGAGCCGTCCATAATGAAATGTGCGTGACGCGTTGCCGCACAGTTAGGGATCATGGCGACTGGTTTGGATGCCGCATGCGTCGGGTACATATTGATCTTCACGTCCAGTACGGTGGTCAAACCGCCCAGGCCTTGTGCACCAATACCGAGAGCATTGATCTTGTCGCACAATTCAATACGAAGTTCTTCGGTTTTGTTTTGCGGACCGCGTTGTTTGAGCTCGTACATATCGATGTCTTGCATCAGCGATTCTTTTGCCATCAGCATGGCTTTTTCTGCGGTACCGCCGATGCCGATACCCAGCATGCCAGGCGGACACCAGCCTGCGCCCATGGTCGGCACGGTTTTCATGACCCAGTCAATCAGTGAGTCGGATGGATTGAGCATCACGAATTTCGATTTGTTTTCTGAGCCGCCACCTTTTGCTGCGACCTGGATATCAATCGTATTGCCGGGTACCAATTCCATATGAATGACGGCAGGGGTGTTGTCTTTGGTATTTTTACGATCGAACAAGGGATCGGCAACGATAGAGGCGCGTAATACGTTGTCTGCATTTGCATAACCCTGACGCACACCTTCGTTGACGGCATCAGTGATCGAGCTGGTGAATCCTTCGAGCCGGACGCCCATACCGATTTTCATGAATACATTGACGATCCCGGTGTCTTGACAGATCGGTCGATGTCCTTCGGCGCACATGCGGGAATTGGTCAAAATCTGGGCGATGGCATCTTTTGCTGCCGGGCTTTGTTCGGCCTCGTATGCGCGTCCCAGATGGGCAATATAATCTGCCGGATGGTAATAACTAATGTACTGCAATGCGGCGGCGACGGATTCGATCAGGTCGTCTTGTTTAATGACTGTCATGATATGGCTCTTGGCTAAGTAATAAATCGATGGAAAAGATTAATGTTTTTGTGCTTCATTTTGCGTGCGGGTAACCAGGTTGTCACAATACGCAATCGCTAATGCTGAAAGTAAAAAAGTAATATGAATTGCAGTTTGCGCGATGAGTTCTTTCGGTTCATAGGCGGCTGCATTGATGAAGGTTTTAAGCAAATGAATAGAAGAGATACCGATGATCGCCATCGCCAGTTTGACCTTGAGTACGGTGGCGTTGACGTGCGATAGCCACTCAGGCTGATCAGGGTGTCCTTCGATACCAAGACGTGACACAAACGTTTCATAACCACCGATGATCACCATGATCAGCAGATTGGAAATCATGACGACGTCAATAAGACCCAGGACGACCAGCATGATCGTCGTTTCATTTAATCGAGTAGGGCGCGGAGCATTCGCTACTGTGACAGCGTCCAGAATGTGGTTAAGAGCAGATTCATTACCCATCGCCGCACCGATCAAATCACTCAGTTCGACCCAGAAATGGAATACATAAACTGCTTGTGCAAGTATTAAACCCAGATACAACGGTAATTGTAGCCAGCGGCTAAAGAAGATAACGCTCGCCAGTGGCGATAGTTTATGTGGGGAATTTTTTGACATGAGGCAAGTTTATCCATTGAAAAATGCTGTGACAGCCGCTATTTTACACGGGCAACGCGGGGACGGTGCAGCTCCAGTGTCGTCTAAATTGTTGTAGCGTAAGGCTTGAGTAAGTCTGCGCGCCTATGTTATTGGCTGTCGTATTTGCACTCAGTGAGATCAGCTTTTGTGGCA
Organism: Undibacterium sp. RuTC16W; assembly: GCF_049339445.1. Classification (NCBI taxonomy): domain Bacteria; kingdom Pseudomonadati; phylum Pseudomonadota; class Betaproteobacteria; order Burkholderiales; family Oxalobacteraceae; genus Undibacterium; species Undibacterium sp. RuTC16W. Next base: position 126,744 of record NZ_JBMPPE010000004.1, read on the forward strand.
TCATTGATAATGTTATGGACGTCATGCATGCCTGCTAAAACCTAAGTGCGGGATCGCTGCATTGGTCGTCGCGACCTGAGTGGCCATGAATTGAATCACAAGCATTGAGTCTTAAGTACTGAACACAAGCCAATTACAATAAGCCGGAGATAAAAACATGTCTGACCTCGACACTACGAAAGCAGAATCTCGTATTTTCCCACCGCCAGCCGCTTTTGCCGCAACTGCGACGATTTCCGGGATGGCAGCCTACAACGCGCTCTGTGCCGAAGCCGATAAAGATTACGAAGGTTTTTGGGGGCGACTGGCACGCGAGAATTTGCACTGGCATACACCGTTCACCAAAGTACTGGATGAGTCCCAGGCACCATTTTATAAATGGTTTGAAGACGGTTTACTCAACGTGTCGTATAACTGCCTGGACGTCAATCTGCAAAACGGTAATGCCGACAAAGTGGCTGTTATCTTCGAGTCTGATGGCGGTGATGTCACCAGAGTCACTTATAAAGAATTACACCAAAAAGTATGCCAGTTCGCGAATGGTCTCAAGTCCCTGGGTATTACCAAAGGTGACCGCGTCGTGATTTATATGCCGATGTCCGTAGAGGGTGTCGTCGCGATGCAGGCGTGCGCACGCATTGGTGCCACACACTCGGTCGTGTTTGGCGGTTTTTCTGCTAAATCCTTGCAAGAACGTATTGTCGACGTTGGTGCTGTCGCCGTGATTACTGCTGATGAGCAGGCACGAGGTGGTAAACACTTGCCTTTGAAATCGATTGTCGACGAAGCTTTAGCATTAGGTGATTGCGATAAGGTGCGCAATGTCGTGATCTATAAACGCACCGGCGGTAACATTGCGGTTGTACCAGGACGCGATCTCTGGATGCATGAATTAGTCGCTGCTCAATCTGATGTGTGCGAGCCGGAATGGGTAAGCGCAGAACATCCGCTTTTTATTCTCTATACATCAGGCTCAACAGGTAAGCCAAAAGGCGTGCAGCATTCCTCGGGCGGATACTTGCTCTGGGCAATATTGACGATGAAGTGGACCTTTGATCTGAAGCCCGATGATGTGTTCTGGTGTACTGCAGATATTGGCTGGGTTACCGGACATACATATATTACCTATGGGCCGTTGGCTGCCGGGGCAACTGAAATCGTTTTTGAGGGTATCCCGACGTTCCCGAATGCAGGGCGATTCTGGGACATGATACAAAAACACAAAGCAACGATTTTTTATACAGCGCCGACTGCTATCCGTTCCCTGATTAAAGCGGCAGATGGCGATGAAAAAATCCATCCGAAACAATATGATTTATCGTCCTTGCGACTGTTAGGCTCTGTCGGCGAACCGATTAATCCTGAAGCCTGGATGTGGTATCACAATCATGTCGGTAATCAAAATTGCCCGATTGTTGATACGTTCTGGCAAACAGAGACTGGCGGCCACATGATGACACCATTACCTGGTGCAACGCCACTCGTACCGGGCTCATGTACCTTGCCTTTGCCAGGTATTATGGCGGCAATCGTTGATGAGACCGGACACGATTTGCCGAACGGGCAGGGCGGTATTTTGGTAGTCAAACGTCCTTGGCCGTCGATGATACGCACGATCTGGGGTGATCCTGAGCGCTTTAAGAAGAGCTATTTTCCTGAAGAGTTTGGCGGGACGATGTATCTGGCAGGTGATGGTGCGATACGTAACAAGGACACCGCTTATTTTACGATTACCGGCCGTATCGATGATGTGCTGAACGTGTCTGGTCATCGCATGGGTACGATGGAAATCGAGTCGGCGTTAGTGGCGAATCCACTGGTTGCAGAAGCGGCGGTGGTTGGTAAACCAGACGACACAACCGGAGAAGCGATCTGCGCTTTCGTGGTGTTAAAACGTAGTCGCCCAACCGGCGATGAAGCCAAGCAAATAGCTACGGAACTGCGTAACTGGGTTGCCAAAGAAATTGGACCAATTGCCAAACCTAAAGAAATCCGCTTCGGTGATAACTTACCCAAAACGCGCTCAGGCAAAATCATGCGCCGTTTATTGCGTGTTTTGGCAAAAGGTGAAGAGATCACACAAGATATTTCCACTTTAGAAAATCCTGCGATTCTCGATCAGTTAAAGCAGGCTCAATAAAGATCGTATTTGACAACTAGTGTCATCTAATCAGGCGCCAGAGATGATTTTGGTGCCAATTGCCGGGGTTCTTATCCGTTCGTGATAAGAACCCCGGTTTGTTATTTGCATCTTATTGTCACTTAAATTTATTGCCCCCGAATTGATTGACCAAACATGGTCACGTCATTCATCGAGGTTATTTAAATTTGCAAACAGGATATTTTTGTTGTAATGTTTGCAATATTAACCATGATTGAGGTGAGTCATGCAAAACACTTACACCGAGTGTCCCAGCGAGGATATTGTCTTAAACGCGCTATACAGCGCAGTCAGCGGGGAATTGCATTGGGCTGATGTATTGCGGACTTTGTCGGCTTATTTTGACGCCTCGTCTGCAATGTTGAAACTATCTGACCGGCGTCAATGTGCCCACAGTTTTTTTGTCTCGAGTCAATTATCCGATCCTGTCGCCAAGGCCTATACTGATTACTGGTGGCGATATGATCCCTGGGCAAAAGCAGCGCAAAAAAATCTCAGTTTTCAACAGAGTAAAGTAGGGCGTGGTAGCGACTTGTTGGCGGTTCGCGAACTGAGGCAAACTTTATTTTATAAAGATTTTTTACTACGGATCCCAGCGGAACATTTATTGTTAAGTACGATCAGCGATCATGGTTCTGCTGATAGTCTGCAATCGCCGCCAGCAAGCTTTTGCTTCATGCGCGCGCCTGGTTGTGTCGACTTTTCTGATGCCGATGTAAAAAAACTTAAGCAACTTACACCGCATCTTCACCGTGCCTTTAAATTACACTGGCAATGGCGTAGCAGCCAGGCACAATTACTGGTATTTCAGCGTAGTCTTAACGGTCTGGATTTTGGCGTACTATTTTTTGATGCAACGGGTCGTATGCTGAGTGTGAATACGGTGGCCACAGAGATTATTGCCGACCCTGAATTTAGCCAGCATTTTTTACCTTTGCCCCATGTCATGCACATTGGTGGACAACTCGATCATCTGGTGCACGCAACAACGAGAGGTAAGGGCGGTCCGTTAAACTTATCTGGCAAAACCCAGCGCTTGCTCGCCTTCTCCTTGCCTGTCGCGTATCCGGGGCGCGTAGTGGATAAACGTAAAACGGCGAGATGTGCCGTCATGTTGATGCTAGTCGATCCGCGCAAGCAACCGGGTACTGCGATTGATTTTATGGTGCGCAGTTTTAAACTGAGTAAAGCTGAATCGAGAATTTTGCCGCTGTTATTTGATAACCATACACCGGCCGAGATGGCGGCTATGCTAGGGCTGAAAATTTCGACCATACGCAGCCAGCTTTCCTCGGTATATGCCAAGACGGGTACGGCACGTCAGCAAGAGTTAATTTTGCTACTTGGCGCCGCACCCCCGATACGGCAAGCGGATCCTGTCGTTCCCAATAGATCTGTTCATTAGCTGTGGTTGTCGTTGTGACGACGAGCTTGTCGGCAATAAAAAAGGGAGCCATTTGCACAGTTCCCTTTTTGACGATTTTCTGTAAACCTGTTTCACATCCGACGCTATGAGACCGGCTTTATTGTCAGTTGTATGAGTGCATGCCGTATCGGATTGGCTTTATCCCAGGGACGTATCAATTTTGCGCTGATCTGATAAATTCCTGCCACTCCGTTGACGCTCAACTGCTGCGCTGGCCCGCCACCGGCCTCCGTTGCGTCTTCTGCGTCCCGGCCTGTATTGACTGGTGACTTGTCAACGAAGCTGAGCCCAGCAGGCAGATCGACATCCCAATGGAAACCGGTTGCGCTACTTGTGCCAAGAGGCAGGGCAATGTCGTCGCCTTCTATTCCCTCGACGATATGATTCTCAGTAGTCATTGCCCATGCGCACATGTTCAGCCTCCTTCTGCAATGCCACCTGCAACGGGCATCCATGGCTTCCAACTTGTTAAACCAGGTTGCCAGTGCGAGTTAATCACATTATGGTCAGTGCCAACCGCAAAAATATCTAATTGATCCGGTGCTTTCGATACCGCAAAAACGGATGTGTCTGCGGCGGCGGTGCCGTTGGCAACACGCCACCAGCCATGCCATGACGTAAAGCCGGGTTCCCATGCGGCGGTGTAAATGCCGTGATCAGTGCCCACGGCAAAAATATCGAGTTTATTGGCGCTACGGGATACCCCGAACACAGAGGTGTTTGGTGCAGCAACGCCACCTTGTATCCGCCACCAGCCGTGCCATGAGGTAAAGCCGGGTTCCCATGCGGCGGTGTAAATGCCACGATCACTACCTACACAGAAAATATCGAGCTTGTCGGGGCTGCGTGATACCGCATAGACCGAGCTGTTCGGTGCAGCAACTCCGCCTTGCACACGCCACCAGCCATGCCACGAGGTAAAACCAGGTTCCCATGCGGCCGTATAAATTCCCATATCCGCACCAACGGCAAAAATGTCTAACTTGTCTTTGCTGCGCGACACGGCGAATACGGAGGTGTTTGGTGCGACTTTAAGATCGCCAATTTTCCACCAGCCACGCCATGAAGTATCGCCTGGTTGCCATGCGGCTGTGTACACATGGCCATCGGTACCTACGCAAAATATATCCAAGTGATCTGCACTGCGCGACACGGCATGGATCGAGGTGCCTGGTGCCGCAACGCCGCCCTGAATGCGCCACCAGCCGCGCCATGAGGTGTCGCCTGGTTGCCATGCGGCGGTATAGGTGCCGTGATCTGTCCCGACACAAAATAAATCTAACTTGTCTGGACTGCGAGAGACTGCATGCATAAAAGTACCTGGTGCCACGACGCCACCCTGTACCTGCCACCAGCCGCGAAAACTGGTTTCAGCTCCTTCCATTGCTGCGGTATAAGTCCCGCGGTTCGTGCCCGGAGTGAATACATCGAGTTTGTTCAGATTGCGTGATACACCCGTGACCATGGACGTAGTCGCAGGCATGATGATCCCGTGACAGCCGTAAAATGGTTCGCTGTCGATATTGCATTGACCGTAACCGATCTTAAAGAATCCAGCGCCTGTACCATCAGGGTCGGCAGTTCCGCCGAACCCGGTTCCCCATGAATTACGGCATATCCAGCAATGGTCAACATCGGAATAACCAATCACCATCACGGCATGGCCGCCACGGAATTTACCGCTGACATGGTGATAAACACCGCCGCCATAGCTATCGAAATCCTCATAAACAGCAAAACCACAAACCATAGGGCCGACGCTGGAGAGATATGCTTTGCGCGAATCACCAGTCCAGGCACTATAGTCACTAATGCTGTAGGTACGAAAAGCACGGTCCATCTCGGCGCGGTTGTGCGCTGCCCAAAGACTGTTCGGATCAGCGGGATTGGCAAGCTGTGGCGGATTATCGAATGCCGACATGTAAGGAAACGTCGATTCGGTAGCAATGCCGCGAGCCTTGATCTGGCCCAGCGCAGCATCATTGTTCCAGCCGCCGCAGTTAGGGCCATGTGAGGACGCAAAATGCTGATCCGCCTCAGATAAATTTAAATTCATCGCACCGCGTTCAATCGCTGCCATGGCCGCCGTCATGCCTGCCGTGGCAAAAGATACGCAAGAGCCGCAATAAGCCTGATCCGTGACCGGACCGATCACACCACGGTCACGCCAGTCGAAAGAGGCTGGAGGCGCTCCCGCAGATGGAGCGTTATTAGCGGCGTTTGCAGGGCTAGCCGCACTGGCAGCAGGCGATGCTGCTGTATTGGCTAAATTCGTTGGGAAATATCTGGCGAACTGTGTAGGAAAGCGCTGACGCATCAATGATTCTGCAACCAGTGAAGCTCTTTGTATTTTGCCTGCATCTGACGGTTCCCATCCGAGGCCGCGAGGGAGCTCACCTGCAGGAACAGTGCGTACCCGCCACTGATGCCCGGCTTGTGTGATCGCTTGTTTTAGTAGAGTGGTATCGAGTGCCATTTTCATTACCTTCCAAATTAAATGGTTGAGTTATTGGATTTGAAGCCAATACGGCCAGCAAGTAGATGCCTTGCAGCCTGCTATTGGCAGGGCGTTTGGACAGGCTGTTTTATTTCATCTTTTTATTCCTTCGATGAATGACAGCTTTGGCCAAAACGACCTTCCGATAATGAAAGCGTTGAATAGAAGTTTCATCCTTCAAGTGAAGGAAGAATGAAACTATTTTTCAATTAGTTTGTAAGTGGCACAGAACAGTAATGCGGGTGTGGGCTATGGGGTTCCAGGTGCGAGTAGCAGTAAAATGGGGAACCGTCGCAAGGGAATGAACTCATAAGACAGAATGAGGTAATTACAACGCTTAGCGTCATATTTTTCAAGAATAAACTTTCTCTGAGGAAATTTTTCAGACTTCAGGTTAGAATTCGGCACGTGTAATGGCATTCAGACCTACCGGTCGGGTTATGTTGCTTTGCTATCCACATCCTGATATTTACTGATCTCGTGCACAGAATACAAAGATTTTTTTACGCCTGGTTGCAAACAGGCGTTTATATCCGTTTGTACGTACCGTTGGCTTTATTAATTCTGGTCGTCGGCGGATTCCGCTACTACCTCCTGATCGATACGGAGGTGATTGACGCTCGTCAGCGTTCTGCCGCTGAGATGCGTCAGGTCGCCCATTTTTTGATGCCGACCTTGAAAGAACTCTCCGCAACACAGCAAAGTACCCAAATACGGCAGCTGATTGCTCATGAAATTCAAACCAGCGATCAGATCAGCGACATACGTTGGCAATATCTGAGAGATGCGCCTGTTCACAGTCAGAGCCAGACCCAGACCCGTCTGATTGCGGCACCACAATGGTTTGTCATGCTTCTCCAGCTAACAGAAACTTCTTCTGTCCAGCAATTAGATTCCGCTCAGGGAATTGAGGCAATACTGGAGATTCATACCTCGCCAGCGACCGCGATTAACACCATCTGGTACAAAGTGCGTACACAGGCCAAGGTGTCTGTCGCGATCATTTTCGCTATTTTCTTTTTGTTAAGTCTGATACTGCGAGCCAATGCCAAGACTCTAGCGGAATTAGCCGCAGCGACGATCCGGTTCAAGCAAGGCGAGCATGCCATCCGCATGAAAGTTGCTGGCAGCGTGGAATCCCGTGCATTGGCAAATACTTTTAATAGCATGACGGAGGAAGTACAGAAATTATTTCGTTCGTTGCAATTGAGCCGGCATGAGCTTGCCAGCGAAAAAGAGCGAGTGGAGACGACGCTCGCATCAATCGGTGAGGCGGTAATCAGTACCGATTTGGATGGGCGTATTTTAACGATGAACAAGGCGGCCGATCAGCTCACCGGCTGGCAGCGTGACGATGCGGTGTCTGTACCGATGCAGGATGTGTTTATTCTTCTGGATCTGGATGCGCAAGAAAAAATGCGTGAATTCCTGGTGCAACTTGGTACCCGGATTGATGCGTTGCAATTCAGTAATCAGACGCTGATTGACCGGAGTGGTTTGTATCATGAGGTTGATTGCACCGCGGCGCCGATCAAAAGAGACGACGGCACCGTGATCGGTTGTGTTCTGGTGTTTCGTGATGTTAGTGAAAAACGCTTGCTGATGCAGCAGATATCCTGGCAGGCAGGCCATGATAAGTTGACTGGTCTGGAGAACCGTAGCCTGTTTTCTGAACGTCTGAAGCTTGCCATCATGCAGGCAAATGTGCGTCAGCACTGGCTCGCAGTATGTCTGCTGGATATCGATCATTTTCAATTGATCAACGAACAGTATGGGCCGGAGGTCGCGGACAAATTGCTGCAACAGGTTGCCAGGCGCTTAGAAATTTTTGTCGGCGCCGGTAACTATGTGGCGCACCTTGGCGGCGATGAATTTGTCGTTTTGATGCAGATTCAAAAAGAGGCGCTAGATCTGAATCACTGTCTTGCACCTTTACTGGAGGAATTATCACGTCCTTATCAATGCGAGCAAAAGCAGATCGCCTTGACCAGTAGCCTGGGCGTAGCGATTTATCCGCGTGATGATGTCAATCCAGATACCTTGTTACGTTGTGCCGATCAGGCCATGTATCAGGCAAAACTGAGCGGGCGGAACCAATTACACCTGTTTGACGCGCAACAAGATCAGCAAGTCCGTACTCATCACAACCAGAGGACCAGGATCCGTAGTGCTTTATTGGACGGTGAGTTCCGTTTGTATTTTCAGCCTAAAGTGAATATGCGCAAAGGGCAGATTATCGGAATGGAAGCATTGTTGCGATGGCAGCATCCTGATCAGGGAATTGTCGGGCCCTTACAATTTTTACCCATGGTAGAACATACCGATTTGATTATTTCTATTGGCGAATGGGTCTTGCAACAGGCAATGGCGCAATTGCTGAAATGGTCGGTAGCGCATAAAGACTGGGTGGTCAGCGTGAATATCGCTGCCAGACATTTTCAATGCGCAGATTTTTTGAGCAGCCTGACCACGATTCTGGCGCAATATCCTGAGGTTTCTCCCTCTTCATTAGAGATCGAGATTTTGGAATCGGCGGCGATTCAGGATATGCAGCACGTACGCGAAGTGATGATCGCATGCCAGAAACTGGGTGTGCGCTTTGCGTTAGATGATTTTGGGACGGGTTATTCATCATTGGCGTATCTGAAGCGCTTGCCAGCAAATATTCTGAAAATCGATCAGAGTTTTGTGCGGAATATGCTGGGCGATCAAGAGAATCTGGCCCTGATCAGTGCGGTGATTAGTCTTGCCGATGCGTTCAGGCGTGAAGTGATTGCCGAAGGCGTTGAGAGCCCGGAACATGGTGTTGCTTTAATGGAGTTAGGCTGCGACTTTGCCCAGGGTTATGGCATCGCGCGGCCTATGCCGGCAGACGCTGTGGATGGTTGGGCAAACTCGTATGAGCCAGCCGTAGTCTGGGCTTTGCAGGGGCAGGGATTGTGATGCATATGAGTGCCAGCACAGGACGCTCAAACGGCAACTGATGATGCCATGTTAATCCGATGCTCTTCGCGCAAGTGCACTATTTGCTCATTGCTTAATAAATTGCCCGCATTCTGAACTGCCGGCCTTTGATATTACTTCGACTCAGTTTTTCTAAGGCTTTTTCCGCAATATGACGATCCAGTGCAACGTAGGTCATAAATTCGAATACATTGATTTTTCCTACCTGTTCTTTACGCAAGCCAATATCAGCAGTCAAAGCACCAAGCAAGTCACCTGGTCGTAGTTTATCTTTTTTTCCGCCCATGATGCAGATGCTGACCATCGGTGCTTGCAACGCGCTTCTGGGCGCGTCCGGATTGTGATCTAGCTCGCTGAGTTCGTGCCATCGCACGGCCTCACCCTGATATTCTTCGATTAGTTTTACCCATTTTTTTTCGCCAGGCGTTGCCAGGCTGAGCGCCAGTCCTTTTTCTCCTGCGCGGCCAGTACGGCCAATACGGTGAATATGAACTTCGGTGTCTTTGGATACGTCTACATTGATGACTGCGCCGAGAGTTTGTATATCCAGACCACGTGCAGCAACATCGGTTGCGACCAGGACAGAGCAACTTTGATTCGCGAAACGCACTAATACCTCATCACGATCTCTTTGCTCCAGGTCGCCATGCAGCGCCAGCGCGCTGATTCCTTGCGCCTGCAACTCGTCGGTCAGTTCCTTGCAATGGATTTTGGTATTGCAAAAAGCAATGGTCGATGCCGGTTGATAATGATTGAGTAATCGAGCGACCGCCGCATTACGTTCTTCGGGCGTCACCAGATAAAATAATTGCTCGATATGATTATCGTTGTGCTGTGACTCAACTTTGACCTCGGCAGGGTCACGTAAAAACTGCTTACTGGCTTTGCGAATATCGTCCGGATAGGTCGCCGAGAACAACAAGGTCTGACGACGTGGTGAACATGCCGCCACGATGCCGTAGATGTCTTCATAAAATCCCATATCGACCATGCGGTCTGCTTCATCCAGGACCAATGTCTGCACTGTGCTCAGATTAATACTGCCGCGTCCGATGTGATCCAGCAAGCGACCCGGTGTGCCGACAACGATGTGGGCTCCATGCTCAAGTGAGGCAATTTGTGGTCGCATGGCTGTGCCACCGCACAGGGTCAGTACCTTGACGTTCTCAATGGAACGGGCCAGACGGCGCAGCTCATTGGATACCTGATCCGCCAGTTCGCGGGTAGGGCAGATCACTAGGCCCTGAATCGCGAAATAGGTTGGATTTAATTTCGCTAGAATACCTAAACTGAACGCGGCTGTTTTACCGCTACCAGTTTTTGCCTGAGCGATCAGGTCACGCTGCTCTAAAATAATCGGCAGGCTGGCAGCCTGAATGGGCGTCATCTCTTTATAGCCAAGACTGTCCAGATTGGAGAGCAGAGCGTCTGATAAGGGCAGACTATTAAATGCAGTCTGATGTGCAGTCTGACTGGTGGTCTGATGTTCGGTTTGATTTGGCATAGGGCTTGATTGAACTTATATCGGTGGATTTGGCAGCGTCGGCAGGATCGGCAAAATTAGCAGAATTGACCGGATACACGCAGTCTAACATTCATCGCAGGATCATCGACCGGTGGTGCTGCGTGTAAGCTGGCTCAGCGCCAGATAGGTAAGCCACTCAGATCCTTGTTTTCATCATGCTGCCATGCCGGTAGTCCGCTGTGATCGACAGGGGAAAGTACGTGTAGCAAATCAAGTTGTACCTGCTTTGGCATTTTAGGCTTGCGTTTGCCTAGCTTATTGCCAGCTTGTTTCGTATTATCCAATTCGGCTGCCAGATTATGATGAAAACCCGGCAGTTCTAATGTCGCAGTATCTTTGGTATCTCTCATCGCATATTCGTGTTTCTCAGGGGTTACACTTTTAGAATGCGAAAATAAAATAGCGATTCGCCGAGAACGATCATCGGCATATACAAAAATGAGCTTGGAAAATGTGCGGACGCACGAAAATTGGTTGCGGGGGCAGGATTTGAACCTACGACCTTCGGGTTATGAGCCCGACGAGCTGCCAGACTGCTCCACCCCGCGTCTGAGGGGGCGAATTGTACCTTGGCATAGCGTACGGCACAATCTATTACTGAATTTATTTTATATCAGACTATTTCTAAGGACTTTTGATGTCGGGTAAAGTGCATCGACTTCGTCCAGATTCCTTTGTTTTTCGTCACAGTTGTGTATGCTCATCATAAAAGCTTCATCAAATGCATGCATAATAGCTAGCTTTGATAGCTAGACTAATTTCAACTATTTTTCATGTATTTATACGCCCTTGATCAGGAAGTGAATCGGCTGGAGACGGAACTGACGACACTGGCTGGTGCCTCACGCATCGGCCAGTTGGTACTTCTCGCCTGGTATTTGCGGCAGCGTGATAGCACCCGTGCTTTGTCTCTGGTGAGTGAGGTCGATAATCTATTGCGTAATAGTCCACTCATGCCGGATCAGCGCAGAGTTATCCGCGCCCGTATGGCAATTATTCGTGCCGAAATCGCGGCATTATTTCGTGAGTTTGAACAGGCAGAAGAGTTACTGCATAACGCCAGGACTGTGTTTCTTGCCATGAGTGATTTGATTGGTGAAGGCGATACTGCCTTGACCGAGTCTGTACTCGCATTAGAGCAGGGGCAAATGGAGCGTGCAGGTGCAGCCGCCCGCCATGCCGTGAATCGCTTTCAAATGAGTGGTGACGTTTTGCGTCATCGCCTGGCACATGCATGGGAAATTTATCTGAGTGCCTACTCAGTTGCCAATAATGCGAATGATCAACTGCAAGAGTTGATTGCTCTTAGTCCGGAACCGCGTCATCCTGCTCTTGCCGCATTAATTTCGGCGGCGCAGGGAGAAATCCTCTTCTCTCCTGAATTAACCCGTTCAGCCGTTATGTATTCGCAGGCCAGTGAATTTGCCAAACAGGCGGGTCTGGTGCGGCTGGCGATCATGGCGGCATCCAATGCAGGTGTGTGTTTGCAGAAGCTGGGTGATTTTGACGAGGCTGCCGCCAGCTATGACTGGGCGGTGTCGCGTGCAAGGCAAACTGGCTGGCCAGCGCTGATCGGTTTTAGCCTGATGCGCCTTGGCGAGTTATTGCGCCATCTGGGACAGCTCGATCAAAGTCAGATTGTGTTGCAAGAAGCGCTGGAAAGTCTGGATACGAATAAGAGTGGCATCCATAAAGCGATTGCTCAGGCAGAATTGGCTAACACCTTGTTACTGCAAGGCGATGCCGAGGAAGCAGCGCGTTATTTTGCGTCGGCAATTCGTTTGTATCGTGAGGCGGGCTCCAGAAATAATCTGGCGGAACATTTGATTTGTTATGCACGCGCTTTATCTGCGTCTCATCAGCCAGAACTCGCTCTGGCTGCAATCGCCGAGGCGCAGCAATTGATCATCGAACCCGCATTTAATGCGCTTGGTGTCGACATTAGCGAAGCGATGGCGGAAATACATGGGCTGCATGTTTTGCCTTATCCGTCTTCGATGACAGCGCCAAACATCATATTGCATTATCTGGAAGAAGCGCTGAGTTTCGGCGCGTCTTTGCAAGGCTGGATGGCGCCCTCGAAATTACTTTTGTCCCTGGCAGAGGCCTGGTCCGAGGCGGGTGACGGACAGCGAGCCTTTGATTATGCAAAACAGGCCATCGCAGCAGATCGCCGTGAGCGCACCAAGCAAGCAAGCAACTGGGCAACGCTGATGCAGGTGCGCTATGAAACTGAATGTGCCCGTGCAGAGGCCTTGCATCATCAGCAATTGGCTGCGACCCTGATAGAAACGACACAAACCCTGGATTTGTTGAGCAAAATCGGCCAGGAAATCACCGCAGATTTAAATCTCGATAGCGTTTGCAAAACCTTGCATCGCCATCTCGAAGCTTTGCTGGATGCGACAGACTTGTCGATCTGGTTGCTCGCCAGTGACGGTGTCGGTCTGAATCTTTATCATAAGGTTGAAAATGGTGCGGTTCAGGCGATTCAGACCTTGGTTCCTGACAAAAATACCCGGCATGCAGCACGTTGCGTGACAGAGGGGCAGGAGCTTTTGTTTGAAATGGATGGCGTCAGCGCAGGGGATAATGGGACGCATGCATCCAAAATCCGTACGGCCTTGTTTGGGCCTCTGGTGGTCGGAGACCGGGTATTAGGCGTCATGTTGATACAGTCACTTAATCAGTCCGCCTATGCTGAGCGTCAGCGCCTTATCTTTCGCAGCCTTTGTGCCTACGGTGCGATTGCTCTCGACAATGCGCATGCACATCACGACCTGCAAAAAACGCAAATTCAGCTCAAACAAGTACTAAAGGAATTAGAAGAAGCCAGTCTGACGGATCCGTTAACGGGTTTAAAGAATCGCCGTTTCTTGTCGCAGAATATTGAAGCAGACGTTGCATTAAGCGTCCGTAGTTACCAGGCATCATCACAATCCTCATCGCAGTCTCCGCCGCAATCTACATCAACTACTGATGAGACACCGGGACCTAAGGATACGGATTTGCTGATGTTTCTGGTCGATCTGGATCATTTTAAGCAAGTCAATGACAAGTACGGTCATGCTGCGGGGGACGCGATTCTGGTGCAGATCCGTCAACGTTTACAGCAAGTATTTCGTGATTCGGATTACCTGATACGCTGGGGAGGCGAAGAGTTTTTAATCGTCGCACGTGGCACATCCAGAGACCGTGCCGAAGAACTGGCTGAGCGGGTCAGGAATATTGTTGCTGAAATTCCTTTTCAGCTTGAGGGGGATTTATTTATCGGACAAACCTGTTCCATCGGGTTTGCATGTTTCCCCTTTGTTAAAGCCTATCCAAGAGCGATTGACTGGCAGGATGTCATTGATATCGCCGATATCGCCTTGTATTCGGCCAAGCATTCAGGGAGAAATGGCTGGGTTGGTCTGCATGCAGAAGAGCATGCCTGGCCGGAGCTGTTGCTGTGCACCTTGAAAGCCGATGCGCAAACGGCGATACTGAATAAAGAGTTACGTTTATCCACAAATAAATTACAAGAATCCGTGTTGAACGCGATGGCGAAGAAGCCCGAGGATTGACGTGGTGCTTGCCTCTGTATGACAGCAGGTCATCTCGCCGATGTAAAAATAAAATTAAAAGAAAGCATGCATTTCATGGAATACCCTGTTATTGACACCCAAATTTCACCAGATGGTCGCCTTGAAATTTTATCTAAGGCCGAGGTGCAAAAATTACTCGATACCAGCCACAGTGGCTTGTATCAACTGTTTCGCCGTTGTTCGTTGGCCGTATTAAATTGTGGTAGTGGTCTGGACGACGGTAAGGAATTACTGGAGCGTTACCAGAGCTTCGATATCAGCATTGTGCAGCGTGAACGTGGCATCAAGCTTGATGTGAAGGGGGCTCCCGCCAGCGCTTTCGTCGACGGTGTGATGATCAAAGGCATACAGGAACACCTGTTCACCGTGTTGCGCGATATATTGTTCATTCATGGCGAGATAGAAGACAGTCCGAAGTTTGACCTCGATACCACCGAAGGTATCAGCGACGCTGTATTCCATATTTTGCGCAACGCCAATGTACTGCGCCCACAGACCAATCCGAACATGGTCGTGTGCTGGGGCGGACACTCAATCTCCGGTGTCGAATATGACTACACCAAAGAGGTCGGTTACCAGATGGGTTTGCGCGCACTGGATATTTGCACAGGTTGCGGTCCCGGTGCGATGAAAGGCCCGATGAAAGGCGCAACTATAGGTCATGCAAAACAGCGCATACTAAGTGGGCGTTATCTGGGAATCACTGAGCCGGGCATTATAGCCGCCGAGGCGCCGAATCCGATTGTCAATGATTTGATTATTTTGCCGGATATCGAAAAACGTCTTGAGGCTTTTGTCCGTGTCGGACATGCTATCGTGGTATTTCCCGGCGGTGCAGGCACTGCTGAAGAGATTTTGTATATCTTAGGTATTTTGTTGCATCCAGAAAATGCGGATTTGCCTTTCCCGCTAATTTTTACCGGACCAGAGAGTGCCAGGGACTATTTCCGTCAGATTGATCAGTTTATCAGTGATACTTTGGGCGCCGACGCCCAAGCTAAGTATCAGATTATCGTAAATGATCCGGCGCTGGTCGCACAGGAAGTGCAGGCGGGAATTAAAAAGGTCAGGGAATTCAGAAAAGCCAGAGGCGATGCGTATTATTTCAATTGGCTTCTGAAAATTGATACCGAGTTTCAGAAACCTTTTGATCCTACGCACGATAATATGCGTAATCTGGAATTGCATAAAAATCAAAAAAATCATCTGCTAGCCGCTAACTTACGCAGAGCCTTCTCCGGCGTTGTGGCGGGAAATGTCAAAGATCAGGGAATCCGTGCGATTGAAAAGCACGGCCACTTCGAAATCAGAGGCGATGTTGCACTGATGGAATCGATGGATGCTTTATTAAATTCATTTGTTGCGCAAAATCGTATGAAACTTCCTGGTAAAGCGTACACACCGTGTTACCGCGTTATAAAATAAGTGCTGGCAGCACAATTTGATGTAGTCAGAGGAACTCAGTAATACTTCTCTCTGACTGTAAACATGATCGACTCCCTAACCTTTGAGGATGACAGACATGAGTATCAGTAGCGTACAACAGGAAGTTGATGAACGCACCAACCTGACTGGTTCTAATAAATTCGAGTTGCTTCTGTTTCGTCTGGGCGGCGATGTCACTGGTGATCGCTCAGAGTTATTTGGTATCAATGTGTTTAAAGTGCGTGAGATTGTCGCCATGCCCGTTATCACGGCGGTAGCAGGTTCCTTACCACATAATCTCGGTGTTGTTAATTTGCGAGGACAAATCATCCCGGTGATTGACTTGCCTTCGGTTGTCGGCTGCAAACCGAAGACTGGCCTCAATATCATGCTCGTCACTGAATATGCGCGCTCAACTCAAGGTTTTGCAGTGGAATCAGTCGAAGAAATTGTTCGCTTAGACTGGAGTCAGGTATTGTCAGCCGAGTCAAGTGCAGGCGGTGGTATGGTAACTAGTATTGCGCGGCTTGACGGAGATGTTGAGGATACCCGTTTAGCACAAGTGCTTGATGTTGAGCAAATTCTGCGTCAGATCGCTCCCAAGGGCGGAAAAGATGTTGATCCTGAAACGATAGGATCAAAAATTATTATCAAGCCAGGTACGGCTATTTTGGCCGCGGATGACTCTGCGGTTGCTCGCGGGCTGGTTGAGCAAGCGTTAAATGCCATGGGCTTGCCATTCATCATGACTAAAACCGGACGCGAAGCATGGGAACGGTTGCAGGCAATCTCTGCGGCCGCTCAGGCTGAAGGTAAGACCGTGTATGACAAGGTAGCCATGGTATTGACCGATCTGGAAATGCCGGAAATGGATGGATTTACTCTCACCCGTAATATCAAGCAGGATGACAGATTTAAATCCTTGCCGGTAGTTATTCATTCGTCCTTGTCCGGATCAACCAATGAAGATCATGTCCGCAGTGTCGGTGCGGATGCCTATGTGGCAAAATTCGTGGCAGAAGAACTGGCGGCGACGATACGTGAAGTTTTACGTTGAAACGATGATCTAACAGCATAGAGAGTCTGGATGCCGGTGGGTATTACGGCTCACTGGCATGTAAAACATAAAGGGCGCCGTCAGCGCCCTTTATGTTTAGAGCTAATCGCATTTATTTCGTCAATTTGTCATCAATTATTCGTTAATTTTATAGATAAACAATAGTCAGGCAGATTAGCGGTCTGCGGGGGCTTGTGCCGGGACCCGTTGCCAGCCAGATGGGCAGCTTTTTATTGCGGGGTAAAATCCATCCGGATTATGGCAATAGTACCAGTCGCCGTTGCCTTGCTGTGGTGCGCTGGGACTGGCATAAGTAGTCGTGCTAGTCGAAGTACTTGTGATCGCCGGACCTGAGTAGCTTTGTTCAATGTAGACAGTCTGGGGAACGGTCGTTACTACCGGTGCGACAACAACTTCTGGATAATAGCGGTAAGTAGTCGGATAATAGTAAGGGCTACCGTAGTAGTAGCTACTTCTGACGATGGGAAATGGGTTGACATAAAGTCCTACACCCCAGCGCGGACCATGATAAAAATGAGGGTGATCTGCCCAGGCGATGTTGCTGCTCGCTGCAGCAAGTAGCGCCAGCGAGCAAAGTACGGATTTTGTCCAGTTCATCATTAACCTTTTCAGTAAAATATAACTATAAGCATAGCAAGTTTAGGACGAAATGCATCGTCGTGCAGATCGAATTACAGCTTGTTACCAAATGAACCATCAATAAACAAACTCGTTACTTGAGGCAACACAGTGCCCGGTAACGTAGTATGAATACCACGAACGATTTATAGGCTTAATACGCTTAATGCGCTTAAAGTGTTTAATTTGTTTAGCACAGCGTATAAGTGATAAACAGGATGCAGAGCGAAGTCAGGCTCTCCTTCCCACACCAACAGACTAAGGAACCAGCATGACCTATGAAGAATATTTAGATGAAGTTACCACCTTAATGACCGAGATGTATGATCTCAGCGATCAGGCAGCAATTAAGTATGTGATGCGTGCTCAGGCCGCAGACTATTTCAGTTTGCACGATGATCATCCTGAGATGCGTACTCAGGAGCGTGCAGTACAAGATGCGAAAATAGTCTTCGAACAAAGGAATAAATCACGCCCGGAAATTTATCATAAATAGCATGAAGACCGTTCTGGATCTCGCTACCTGGAACCGGCGCGAGCACTTTGCCTATTTTTCGCAATTTGAAGAACCTTTTCACGGTATCGTCGCCCATGTGGATTGCACTTGGGCACGGCAATATTGTAAAGAGCAGAAGTTATCATTCTTCTTGTTTTATCTGTACCAGATAGTAAAAGCCGTCAATCAAACCGATGCTATGCGATACCGGATTGAAGACGGGAAGGTCGTCGATTACGCCAGGATTAATGCATCTGCAACGGTGCAGCGTGATGATCATACCTTCGCCTTTTGTGATTTTCCGTTTGATCCCTCGTTTTCAGTATTTGTTTCGGGTGCCGAGGCGGCAATGACGTGTGCTCGGCAAACTAGCGGCTTAGGTTTTAATGCAGAAATGGTCCGCAATGACGTCATCCATTTTTCCGCGATCCCCTGGATCAGTTTTACCGGACTTACCCATGCCAGGCAATTTAAGGAAAAAGACAGTGTGCCAAAAATCTCAGTCGGGAAATACCATGAGCAAGACGGTAAACTCATGATGCCGGTCGCTGTTTTTGCCAATCACGCTTTAGTAGATGCCTATCATGTTCATTTGTTTTTGCAAAAACTCGAATCCCTGATGGGGCAACCGCCAGAATACTGAATTTAGCCAAATCTAGCCGATCCTGGCCGATAGCATCGCCGCTGATATTGTCTATGGATGAGGCTGCGATTGAAATACACTTTGAGCTCGCTCTCACCTTGGATAATCACAGCACGCTGTGTTGCCTTACCTTACCTCTTTTGGGTACCCTTGTTATGTCATTTTCTTCACTTGGTTTATCTGCCGCACTGATCAATGCAGCGCATGAGCGGGCTTATCGCGAACCCACGCCTATTCAGACTACCGCGATTCCTGCCATTTTAGCGGGATGCGATGTGCTGGCATCGGCTCAGACCGGATCTGGCAAGACCGCAGCTTTTTGCCTGCCTTTGCTGCAAACCTTGGCGAACAAGCCACGTGGTGAGGCCAGAGCCGTTCAGACATTGATTCTGGTGCCTACCCGCGAACTGGCAACCCAAGTCGGGGAGACTTTACGCATTCTGGCGCAACATCTGCCACAGCCTGTCAAACTCGCAGTGCTGTTCGGCGGCATATCGATTAATCCGCAGATGATGCATTTACGCGGAGGCGCGGATATCGTGATTGCCACGCCGGGACGTTTGCTTGATCTGGTATCGCAGAATGCGCTGCAACTTTCTGCGGTACGCACGCTGGTCTTGGATGAAGCCGATCGCCTGCTTGAATTAGGCTTCGCAGATGAATTGAACCAGGTTGTAAGATTACTGCCAGCACAAAGACAAAATTTGTTTTTCTCCGCGACTTTTTCTCCTCAGGTTACGCTGCTGGCAACGAGTATGCTGCACGACCCTGTTCAGATTGAGATCGCAACCACAGCGGATACAGCGCCCGATATTCAGCAGCGGGCAATTGTGGTCGATGCTAAACAACGTGCGCAGTTATTGCGGCACCTGATTACCAGCGAAAAATGGCCACGTGTGCTGGTTTTTGTCGCGACTAAATATGCAGCCGATCTGATTTCGACCAAACTGCGTCGTGCCGACATCAATGCCGAAGCCTTTCATGGTGAACAAAGTCAGGGTAAGCGTAGCCAGGTACTCAGCGATTTCAAAGCATCTCGCCTCAAGGTAGTGATCGCGACCGACGTAGCAGCGCGCGGTATCGATGTCAGCCAGCTCCCGGTGGTGGTGAACTACGATTTACCGCGCTCTAGTGACGATTACACACACCGTATCGGACGTACCGGCAGAGCAGGAGAGTCGGGCCTTGCCATCAGTTTCGTCTGTGCCGACAGCGCAAATGAAGCGCATTTTCGATTGATAGAGCAACGACATAAAATCAAAGTGGCGCGCGAGCATATTCCTGGTTTCGAGCCCTCATTTGATGGCGCGGCATCCGGCCCGGCGGCATCTGGAGACACTGTCGTTGTTGCGGTCAGTGATCCGAATGGGGGTATCAAAGGAAAACGTCCGAGCAAGAAAGATAAGTTGCGCGCTCTTGCCGCTAAATCGGAGTAATTTTCGAATATTTTTATTGATCCCGAAATATTTATTTGGGGCATTTCTATTTTGACCATCGCCAAGTACAAATTAAGTAAGCGATGCCGTCATAACTTGATCCCGCCCTATCTGCCGCGATACAGTGTTCTGTCGGCTCTTGTAAGAGGTGATTGCCAAGCTCATTGTGATCAATTTGTGCTAAGCCGAATGCCATAGTGACTGAAATTTGTGTATCCTTGCTCAGTATAATCACTCGCACAACTTTCTCCGTCAGACGTTTCGCGACATTGGAGCCTGTCCTAAACTCAGTGTTAAACGCCACGGAAAAAATCACAGCACCTTCAATAACAGCAACACCACCGGCGACTAAGTCGTCGGCGCCAGCGGCTGTAATTCCAGCAGCAGATACGGCACTGTCACCAACACAGGCATAAAAGTTTGATCCATGCCTTGATGGAATTCGTACTTGAGCGCGCCTAGTGACAGGTCGTGGCCTGGTGCGACGTAGGTATGCCAGTTCGTATGCGGTTAACGGTTCGCCACGCAACCTGATGCAATCTGGCTTTTGCAACACTGTCCAGCTTGCCATGGCACATTGCGATGCCAGCAGTGATCTGCTTGAGCTGGAAGTGACCGAAGGAGCCAATGTGGTCGCCTTTGGTTGGAGCCTCTTAGCGACACTACGCAAGCATACAGGGCGCCACTACCAAATTGGGTATTGAACGTAAGGCATCGCAAAGGATGATTTGATAGCTTAAACAGTAGCTCAGGAAATATTGTCCTGGTTTATTGCCTGTGTAAGGTGCAAAGGCTGTGTATTTTTTGTTCGATTTTCACGCGACGCTAAAGAATTGCCAACTGTTTTGTAGATTTATCAGGCGAAAGATCATTAACTAAATTCAATGCGGTCGACAACATTGAGGGGGGCGCTAATCATGCTCCCTGGTTGACTCAGGACTTGCCGGATCCACCTACCTGCGTTCGTGCGCGTTCCAGTGTGCGTTGCAAAATGGATTGGTCGTCAAACACAATAGTTGGAAGCGTAGCTGCAGCGAGACGAGTGGCCACTCGCTTCTCCACACCTAGTCCGCGTAGTAAGGCTAACAGCATTGCTTCAGGGTAGTCAGGTGTTGAATTGTCTTGCACCAGTGAGTTGACCGCACCAAACGTCGCACCGACCATGAGGTCGAAGGCAACTCTTTTCGTACATAAAAACTTATCCTGAGCAACGCACATTTCTATATCTCTTGAGATAAAGGTAATTCCATGTAAGGACTTGCCCAGGGTAGGCCAATGCAGACGCGATAAAAAATTACCAAGCAAAGGATAATCACGTACCGCATGCAACAATAGCCGGCAGCCGTAAGTAATACGTACAACTGGATCTTCATATTGCAATACAACCGGATCGATTACATCCAGTAACTCGTTACTTATTTCCTCGGCTACTGCCTCCAGTAGCTCTTTGTTTGTGCGGAAATAGTTGTAAAACGAACCGCGTGACATGCCAGCCAATGCGATGACTTCATCGATGACGGCTGATTCGGGCCCTTTGTTTGCAAAGACCAGCAATGCGCTTTCGAGCAGACGTGCACGTGCTTTTTCACGACGTTCTGCGCCTACTCGTGTTCTATGATTTTCTGGTTGTTCGGATTTCATTCGCTTAAATGCTTGAAATATAATTTTTCATTATACGTTGAAACTTTAATTGACATCAACGTCAAAATGACAGTATCGATAATTAAAGAGAAGATTTTTTCTGAGTACTTGATCAGAGATGAATTATATTGATCATCAACACTGAATGAAATCTGTCCAGAGGGGGCTACTCGAAGCATCAACACTATCAGCGCTTATGTAATGTTGGCATCGCTAATTTGCGACCATGTATTTTTTTTAGAACTTACGCAAACCGATAAGTTGCCTTTCACTATACAAGTGGAAGTCGTATGCTATATGCGGCTTCCAGAGATAATTTCGTGCCAGAAGGCTCATTCTGCTTGGGTTCCATTTAATATCAAAATTCAAGGGACTGCTTGCTCCTGCTTTTACCCGTATCTCAGTGTCTCTGTGATGAGTGGTTTTAGTTTTTGCGTAAGTCTTACTTTTAGGTGTTTGCACTTTATTGGAGATAAACGATGTTACGAAAATCTTAGCGTGATGACTTTCCAATATTTTTTTGATTTCTTGAGAAAATCCAATAACGCCTTTATTTAAATTGACACTATCGTCAGTTTGGATAAAATGTCATTTATTGGTTGACTTAATATATACGCAGGAAGTGATGGGCACCATCCGGCAATGCATAGCCAATCGCTGGTTGTGACTGCCAGGACAAAATATGAGAGCTGAAGGAACACAAGATCATCGCAGCCGTGTGGCTGCCGAGCGTCGCGAGAAGACGCGCACAAAACTGCTGCAAAGCGCGCTACACGTCCTCTCAAAGAAAGGGTCGCAAGCCCTGATCGGAGATGTTATTGAGCAGGCTGGAGTCGCGCGCGGTTCCTTTTACAATTATTTTAAAACCTATGATGAACTGTTGGTCGCGCTTGCCATCGAAATAAATAATGAACTGCTGGGCGCCATTGATCCTATCGTACAGTGCTGTCCAGAGCCAATTGAACGGATCTCTTGCGGAGCGCGTTTGCTGCTGCATGCAGTGATCAGATTTCCTCAATTTGCCTCCTATATATACCGCTTGCCCGCCTCCGCAGCGAACAGTAGTTTGCTTGGGATTCGCTTTCTGACACGTGACGTTGCGCTTGGTGTCATGGTGGACCAGTTCCAGCGCGTCAGACAGAGGGCCGCCATCGACCTTGTAGTGGGCGTCATGTTCAGTGCTGCCTATTCGCTGGCCAGGGATGTGCTGGACCCCGGCTATCCAGAAGCGATCGTAAAGGCCATGCTGCAAGGGCTGGGGGGGGGGGAACTTGAGGCGGGAAAAATTGTTGGGCTGCCTCTGCCGGATCTGGTCTTGCCAGCTACATCTATCTTGCAATTTGCCAAATAGTTGCGGACATAGTTCCTGAATTCGTCGTTTTCCCTATCTGCTCGTTCCCAATTTTCTCCAGGCTCTACGCCTTCACATTTGTCAATCCATATCGCTGGATTGCCGATTGCACGACCGCGATTATTTTCTTCCAGTGACGTTGATCCAGATTGTCTTGATCGTTTAAAATAATTTCAAATTAAATTAAACGTCAACATGACAAATATGTCGTTATGATGTATATTACTCCCACCTAAGATGGCAACAGACCTGTAATCACAGGTTCAGGCGAATGATGATCTGCCTTGATCAAGCCATTGGGGAGAACCGCAATGGCTTACGCACATGCCATGAGGATGTCGTCGGCATTCGCCGATACGCAGTACCCGACAGGAGGACGGAAAATGTTTAAATACAATCGATCAGCAATACTTACAATCATGGCGGCGCATATCCTTGCAGGCTGCGCCCCCTCTCAACCACCGGAGCATGAAGATGTGCGCCCAGTGCGGACGCTCATTGCAGGCCGGACCACAGGTTCGGTAGGTGCCAACTATTCAGGTGAAATTCGTTCCCGGTACGAAAGCCAGCTTGGCTTTCGTACTGGAGGCAAGATTGTTGCGCGCCTGGTTGAAGTTGGTAGTCACGTCAAGCGTGGCCAGCCACTGCTGCAACTTGATCCATCACAGGAAATGCTGATGGTGAATGCTGCCGGTGCTGATGTCGATGCTGCACGCAGCCGTGTCGCGCAGTCGAAAATTGATGTTCAACGTGCCCAGCAATTGCTGGCAAAAAACTTTGCATCGCAGGCGGAACTTGATAACCAGCGTTTGGCACTGGACCAGGCCGAGGCGCAACTGCGTTCGGCGCAAGCCCGTCAGCAAATGAACGCCAATTTGCGGGGCTTCACAACCCTGGTAGCAGATCGCGATGGTGTCGTGAGCGCCATCAATGCAGAAGCTGGGTCGGTAGTTGCAGCGGGCCAGCCAGTCGTGACTATGGATGCCGATGGTGAGCGCGAGGTAACGATCAGTATCCCTGAGTCACGTGTGGATGAGCTACGCAAAGCCAAGTCACTGCAAGTGTCTGTCTGGGCTTATCCAGGCAAGGTCTGGAATGGCAGCTTACGTGAACTGGCTCCGGCCACCGACAGCGTGACGCGTACTTACTCGGCCCGCATCGCTATCGAGCAGCCCGATCCTGCCTTGCTGCGACTGGGTATGACCGCGTCGGTATTTGCTCCTGATATCGAAGGTAGCAGTGCAATCCGCTTGCCGCTGACGGCCATCGTCTATCACGAGGCCCAACGTCAGGTATGGATAGTCGATCCGAAAACGAAACGTGTTGCTGCCCGCAATATTCAATTGGGTGCAGCACAGAAAGACAGCGTGCTGATAGCCAGCGGACTGACTGGCGGAGAAATTGTCGTGACTGCCGGTGTGCACCAGCTGCATGCTGACCAGCAAGTCAAACTGGTCGATCAGGCACCCGTCGTCGCTTCGGGAGAGAGCAAATGAGCCGTATTAATCTCTCAGAATGGGCATTGAAGCATCAGCAGATGATTGCTTTTCTGCTGCTGCTTTTATCAGTAGCGGGTGCGTTGGCCTATAGCCGCCTGGGTCAGAAGGAAGACCCAGATTTTACGATCAAGACCATGGTGGTGCAAACCTATTGGCCGGGTAGCTCCGCACAACAAATGGCTGATCAGGTGACCGACAAGCTCGAGCGTGCTCTGCAGGGCGTGGCTGAAATTGACTATATGTCAACCTATGTCAAGCCGGGCGAAACACAGATAAAAATCAACCTGCGGGAAGATGTACCGCCGCGTGCTGTACCGGATGTCTGGTACCAGGTGCGCAAGAAGGTCAATGATATACGAGCCACCCTGCCACAGGGCGTGCAAGGGCCACTCTTCAATGACGAGTTCGGCGATACCTTTGGCAATTTGTATGCGATTACGGGCGATGGCTTCAGCTACGCCGACCTGCGCAAGATTGCCGATGATGCACGCAGCGAGATTCTGCGCGTGGATGACGTTAACAAAGTTGATCTGCTCGGCAAACAGGAAGAAAAAATTTATGTCGAGATTTCCAATGCAAAATTAGCTTCACTTGGCCTCGATCCAGCGCTGATTGCATCCACTCTGGCACAGGCGAACGCTGTAGCCGCCGCCGGGACAGTACAGACCTCGGCTGAACAGGTACGCCTGACCGTCAGTGGCGAATTCGACTCCGTTGAAGGCATACGTGCGATCGGTATTCGTGCCGGTCAACGCACCTTCAGGCTGGGTGATATCGCCGAAGTGCGACGCGGATTTGTCGAACCTGCCGTATCAAGGATGCGTTTCAATGGCAATGACGCGATCGGGCTGGCAGTGAGCATGCGCAAGGGTGGCGACGTCATTCATCTCGGTGCCAAACTGGACGAAACTGTTCGCAGAATTAAATCTAACCTTCCTGTAGGCGTGCAAATACATGCTGTCAGCGATCAGCCACATGTCGTTGAGCATTCGGTCCATGAATTCAAGAAGAGCCTGACCGAGGCGGTATTGATTGTACTTGCTGTGAGCTTCTTCTCATTAGGTTTGCGTACTGGCCTGGTGGTGGCGCTTTGTATTCCGCTGGTGCTGGCATTGACGTTCCTGGCCATGTATTTGCTCGGCATAGACTTGCAACGCATCTCCCTGGGTGCGCTGATTATCGCCCTTGGACTACTGGTCGATGACGCTATCATTGCAGTGGAAATGATGGCTTTGAAACTTGAGCAAGGTTGGGACAAATTCCGCGCTGCTACTTATGCGTACACCGCCACAGCTTTTCCTATGTTGACGGGTACACTCATCACAGCAGCCGGTTTTCTGCCGGTGGGATTTGCCAAATCTGGCACCGGCGAGTATGTGTACTCCCTGTTCCAGGTCGTGGGTATCTCACTCTTGCTGTCATGGATCGTCGCTGTCATTTTCACACCTTATATTGGCTACAAGTTGTTGAAGGAAAATGCACACGCATCACATGATGAGAATGCTGTCTATCAACGCGGTTTCTATGCGAAGTTTCGTTGGTTTGTGAATTTTTGTCTGGTGAAACGTCATTGGGTGATCGGTATCACACTGGCGGTTTTTGTTGCGTCTCTTATGTTGTTCAAAACAGTACCACAGCAGTTCTTCCCCGCATCTGATCGCCCTGAATTGATAGTAGATCTGTGGATGCCAAAGGCGGCTACCTTTGAAGCCAGCCAGAGCGAAGTGCGTGAACTGGAAAAACTCTTGAAGGATGATGCAGACATCGTTGCGGTAACCAGCTTCGTCGGCAATGGCGCTCCCCGTTTCTATTTGCCGCTGGATGCGCAAACGCCGAATATCAACCTCGGTGAAATGATGGTGATGACCAAAGGCGGTGAAGCACGTGAGCGCGCTGTGACAAAGATACAGGGGATTTTTGAAAACCGCCTGCCGAATGTCAGGGGCCGTGTCAATCGCCTGGAAAATGGGCCTCCTGTTGGCTACCCAGTGCAATTCCGTGTGTATGGCACTGACAACGCAAAGGTTCGTGCGATAGGTGAGCGTGTGGCGGCAATTGTACGCACCAACGCCTTTGTCCGTAATGTCAACAAGGACTGGGGCGAAAGTGTCAAGCGCATGCGGGTTGATGTAGACCAGGACAAGGCACGTGCACTGGGCATTAGTTCTTATCAGATCAAGGCTGCACTTGAAGCTTCGTTGTCTGGTACTCCGATTACTCAATTCCGTGAAGATGACCAAAACATTGACGTGGTTGCTCGCCTTATCGATGCGGAACGCACTGACCTCAACAATCTCAAGGATGCAAAGATTTATCTGCGCGATGGCAAATTTGTACCGGTCTCGCAAGTGGCCAGGCTCACACTCGATAGCGAAGACAGCGAGTTGTGGCGTCGTAACCGCATCCCAACGCTGACAGTGCGGGCTGACATTTCAGGCGCGCAGGCACCCGACGTAACAGCTGCATTGCAACCGAAGATAGAGGCGTTGGCGAAGGAATTGCCAATGGGCTACGGCATTGATGTTGGTGGTGCCGCTGAATCAAGCGCAAAGGCACAGCTTTCAGTAGCCGCCGTGATGCCCGCGACTATTATCGTGGTGCTGATACTGCTGATGATACAGCTGCAAGACATGAAAAAGATGGCACTGGTGCTGCTCACTGCGCCTTTGGGCCTGATAGGTGTAAGTGCCATTATGGCTGCCTTCCAAATCCCGTTCGGCTTTGTGGCGATGCTGGGAGTGATTGCTCTTGCCGGGATGATCATCCGTAACTCAGTGATCCTGGTCGTGCAGATAGATGAAGAAGTCGCAAATGGCATGCCGTTATGGACAGCTATCGTTGAATCTGCAGTGCGTCGCTTGCGCCCCATCCTGCTGACCGCGCTGGCTGCAATCCTGGCGATGGTGCCGCTGACCGAATCAGTGTTCTGGGGTCCTATGGCCTGGGCAATTATGGGTGGCCTGACGGTGGCGACTCTGCTGACCCTGGTTTTCCTGCCAGCGCTGTACGCGCTCTGTTATCGGGCGCAGCGCCCAATAGCAGCCTAATGACAAGTTAAAGGAAGAGATATTTCCATGAAAAAGATTACCCATATTTCCATGCGGGCGACGCAGGTTGCAATCTGCTTGCTGCTTGGCCTGAACGTTCCGCACGCTAGCGCCATCGATCTGGTTGCGGCTTATCGCCAGGCTTTGCAATATGATCCGGCCAGCCTGGCCGATAGTGAGGCGCTGACTGCAGGGCGCGAGAAGGCCGTGCAGGGTGATGCCCTGTTACGTCCGCGTATCAACCTCCAGGCAAACCTCAGCCGCATCCATGATCACTTCACGTCCGATGCTCCGTCAGCCATTTCGCCCTTGGTTCCAGCAGATAGCACGGGGACAGCGCGTCAGATGACGGTACAACTGGTCCAGCCACTGTACGATATGGCAGCCCGGGCAAACCGGCAGCAACTGCGGGAACAAACTGCGTTGTCACAATTCCAGTTCGATGCGTCGCGACAAGATCTTGTCTTGCGTGTGGCAGAAAACTATTTTGGCGTGTTAGTGGCGGAAGAGGCGCTCCGCGTGGTGCAGGCCGAACAGGACGCACTTCGCCATCAGCGCGATCGCGCCAAGGCGCGTATTGACATCGGCCAAGGCAAGATCACCGACGTGCAGGAAGCGCAGGCCAGGCTGGATGGTGTCAATGCACGCGCAGTCTCGGTACAGTCCGCACTGGAATTGAGACAGACCCAGTTCCGCGAGACTATTGGTGCGCAACCAGATCAACTCTCCCGACTGAATTCATCCCCACCTGTGCGGCCTGAGCCGGAAAATCTGCTCACCTGGCAGACCAAAGCGGAGAATCAAAGCAGCCTGGTAAAGAGTCGCCGTTCAGAACTAGATATTGCCAAAGCTGAAATTGACAAGTACCGCCTTGCCGGACGTCCAACTATAGATATTGTGGCCAGCTATGGTGCCAATGCACAGAGTGGCGGCCTCTCACCTCTGGTGGCACCCAATGGTGAACGGACCACCATCGTAGGCCTGCAATTGAATATCCCTTTGTATGCTGGCGGAGCACTTGATTCACGCCAGCGTGAATCAGTCGCCAAACGCTATCAGGCAGAGCACCAACTGGATGCCGCACGCCGAGACGTGCGCATCAAAGTACAAGATGGATTCCTTGCCGTGACGACCGGGGTGTCCCGTATCGCTGCCCTGGAGCAGGCCTTGGTATCGGCACGTAGCGCCCTTGAAGCAACCGTACTTGGCCGCGACGTTGGCACACGTACGCAGCTTGACGTTCTGGATGCGCAGCAGAGGTTATTTACGGCAGAGCTGGACCTGGTCCAGGCCCGTGCCGATTATCTTTTGGCACGCTTGCGTCTGGCCGCTGCAGCCGGCGAGTTGACCGAGGATAGTTTGCGCGCGCTGAGTGCCTGGCTGGCATCTTGAAGTAGCGATGTGGGTGGCTACGTAGTTACAGATGTCGTCGCCACGCACTATCCTTAAATTGGAGCAGTACATGAGCACCCAGGCAATATCTCAAGAGAGCACCAGTCAACTAAGCAAGATTATCGGCGCGGCACTGGTATTGGCACTACTTTACTTTGGCCGGGAGATGCTTATCCCCATTGCGCTGGCCATCCTGCTGAGTTTTTTGGTAGCACCAATGGTGCGCAGGCTAACGCGATTTGGAATGGGGAAGACAGGATCCGTTGCGACCAGCGTTCTTGTACTCACATTGGTAATTCTCACAACCGGCTCGCTAATCACCTCCCAATTAATACAAATGGGGTCCAGCCTCCCTCAATATGAAAGTACGATACATCATAAACTGGTGATGCTGGATCAGCTTACTCTGGGCAAGCTTGGTGATATTACCAAGCATTCAGATCGTGTATTTAATCAACTTTCAAGTAGTCAAAAGACGGATCACCTCTCAACTAGGACAGAGACTTTTCCAGAGGCTGCTGATGTCAGTAAACCAGTTTCCGTGGAGTTGCATGAGCCAACCTCTTCGCCCTTGCAAATTCTCACACGTATCGCCACCTCTGTCTGGGGACCAATAGAGACTGCTGGTATCGTGTTTGTTGTCCTGGTATTTGTATTGTTGGAACGTGAAGATCTGCGGGACCGGTTCATCAGACTGATCGGTAAGAATAACCTGCGAGCGACTACAGTCGCAGTCAATGACGCTGGCAACCGTCTGTCCCGATTTTTTGTGTCTCAACTCGGCCTGAATTTCCTGGTCGGCATGCTAATTTGTCTCGGGCTTACCATCATCGGTGTTCCGCAAGCCTT
This sequence comes from Undibacterium sp. RuTC16W, assembly GCF_049339445.1. NCBI lineage: Bacteria > Pseudomonadati > Pseudomonadota > Betaproteobacteria > Burkholderiales > Oxalobacteraceae > Undibacterium > Undibacterium sp. RuTC16W. Next base: position 156,379 of record NZ_JBMPPE010000004.1, read on the forward strand.
GCTATGGGGGATACTCACTGCATCACTACGATTCGTTCCCTACATAGGTGCATGGATTGCCGCTGCGTGCGCTACGTTACTGGCAGCTGCGATTTCACCGGACTGGACATTGGCAATCATGAGCTTTGCCTGGTTTGCTTGCGTCGAAGTGGTTATTTCGCAGCTTGTGGAACCCCGGCTTTATGGCCACGCAACTGGGTTATCACCACTCTCGGTAGTCATATCCGCCGTTTTCTGGAGTTGGATATGGGGACCCGTTGGCCTCATCCTGTCAACTCCGCTGACGCTTTGCCTGCTTGTGGCCGGGCACTATGTTGATGCGCTCAAATTCCTGGAAATTCTGCTCGGCGAAATTCCGGCATTGACCATGCCTGAGAACTTTTATCAACGTGCATTGGCGGGCGACGCGCAGGAAATCACTGGAAGTGCAAAACGTTTTCTCAAACGCAGGTCATTCAGCAGTTATTGTGATGTGGTGTTAACACCCGCTCTATACCTGGCACAAATGGACTTCATGAAGAGTGCTATCACCAGAGAAGAGGAATCAAGGGTTACAAATGTAGTCACCTCATTGCTGATCTCTATCGAAGAAAATAAAAAATGGTGGAAGAGAAATTCAAGTGTCACTTTGCTGGAAGGCGTTAACGCAGCACGGCATTTGCGGGCAAAACGCGAGCGCGATTTTGGTCAATGGCAGGGGTCATTGAATGTGCCCGCAGGTTCCATCATACTAATTATTGGCCTTGGTTCAGTAGCAAACGAATTTGCAGCAGAAATTCTGGTCAGAGTTCTCCGCGCGCAAAACCTGGACAGCAGACATCTTTCCCTGGAAGACCTGGAAGCCCCTCCGGAAGGTGAGATACCCTCCGACCTTATCGCCATGGTTTGCTTTGTTTCCGTCGATCCTCAAAAAGAGCAGCATCTCCTCGAAGCTTCAGTTTTAAAAAACTGTCAGCGCATGCCTCATGCAATAACGTTCGCGGTATGCCTGAATAACCCTTACCAAGAATTGAGTCAGGTCTCGCAGTTTATTCCCAGCACTCATCTAATTTTGCATTCATATGAGGACACGGTACAGGCTTGTATTGCAAATCTGCATAGGCATTCGAAAACTGAGACTGAATAGCATTTTGTATCCAGAGCTAGATCTTGAATAAAGAATTTTTATACATTTCCTGGAAGAAGAGTTTCCGATTCAGTCGCACTAAGTCCTGCGTTACTTCTACAGTGATCGGATAACTCGGCATGGGTTACCCGCCGCAACGACATCAGGCGGGACATCCTGAGTAACGACACTGCCAGCGCCGATGACTGAGCGCGCGCCGATACTGATTCCTGGCATGATGATGCTATTGCCGCCTATCCAGCAATCATCTCCCAAATGAATAGACGCGGCTAATTGCAATCCAGCCGCACGTTCAGCGGCATTAACGGGGTGTGTAGTGGTATATAAATGCACCGCAGGGCCGAGTAATACGCGGGCACCGATATGAATCGCGGCGGCGTCCAGCATGACACAATGATGATTCGCAAAAAAATCCTCACCGAGGAAGATATTTTTCCCGTAATCACAATAAAAATCCGGTTCGATAAACGCCGATGAAACAGCCCCAAATAGCTGCTGAAACAAGGGTTGCCGTTGCTTCATTTGTTGCACCGGAATGGCATTGATTTGCCTGCAAAGCTGTTTTGCCTGTTTGCGCGCAGAGAGATGCGATGGCAGTCGCGGGTTGAATGGTTCTAAAGCCTTTGTCATCACAGTACCCGGTACGCGAGTCTATCCATCCGGGTCCGGCTTAGACGTCCTAGCAGACGACGGACGGCGGGAGGGTAATCCAGCGTTTTTTCTATTTCACTGTAATGAGCGATCGCCTTGGTATGCTGAAAAATACTACGTAATTCGTCTTGTCTTTGCTCGGCTAATTCTTGTTCTGGGTCCCGTATTAATAAGGCGTTTTCCAGATCAAGCCGGAAGGCACGAGGATTCAGGTTGTTCCCGGTGACCAGCATGATGTGCTGGTCAATCCACATGCCTTTCAGATGGTAGGTATTGTCACCGTCTTTCCATAAATGCAGATGTAATTGTCTGCCTAATTCGGCCTGATGTGCTTTGGCAAAACGGCGTAAATTAGTTTCATACAAATAGGGTAGTGCACCTATCACTTTAAAGCGTTGCTCTGGTGGAATGTAGAAATCATTCGCCGTTTTGTCACCGACGATGATGTCGATGTTGACACCACGTTTCAGCGCACGATTGATCTCACGGGTCACAGCGAGAGGGAAATTGAAGTAGGGCGTACAAATCGTAATCTGTTCCCGGCTAGCTGCCAGCAACTGGCAGATGACCCGGTTTAAGGGGTTATTTTTTCCGACACCAACGAGCGGCGTTACTGTCAATTGCGGTATAGCAGGCGTGCTTGAGGGAGCGTAAGGTACATAGTAGCGGGCGCGCTTCAGTTGCTCCCTGAATTCGTGAATCTCGCGCCGGATGCTGCGGGTTGAGGGGATCTGCGGCGTATCTAATTTATGTACCGCTGCCGCAGCCAGAATATGTTCGCGTATGAACTGCACCATGCTATCGGCAAGATTTTTATTCTGTATCAGCAGATAGCGGTCATGGCGGTATTTATCCTGTTTATGCAAGTACACATTATTCAAACTTGCGCCGCTATAGATTACAACATCATCAATGACAAAACCTTTGAGATGCAGGACGCCGAATAGCTCGCGCGTTTGCACCGGGACGCCGTAGATCGGGACGTCGGTGGATTGCAGTAAGGCTTGATCCTGATACCAACCCGCATTGCCTGCTTGTTTATTCGCTTGTCTTGCCTCGCCGATTAAGCCGCGCTGCGCTCTGTGCCAATCAACCAGCACGCGGATATCCAGCGCCGGACGCAGGGCTTTTGCCGCATGCAGTGCGGCCAGAATTTCAGCACCGGCTTCATCATGCTGGAGATAAAGACTGCACAGATAAATGCGATGTCTGGCTCCCGCAATCTGTTGAAGAAGTTCCGCTCGATATGCCGCAGCGCTATGCAAGGTAGTGACCGAACTTGCTCTCAAAGGTATCAGCGGCAATTGATCCAGTGAATCACGTGAGTTGAACAAGGCCATGTAAATTAAACGCAAAATAGGGAAGGCATGATGGTAACACCGGAGTTTGTCAGAATGATTTCAACTTCTTGCCAATTTGCCACATCCATGGAAAATCCCGGATAATCTTAGATTATGATTTAGCCCATCGTAATTTTCATTTTAATGACAAGGTAAAGCACATGAAGTGTCGTCCGAATAAAGCGGGTGTCGCACTCGCCCTGCTGGTCGCCTCTCTATCAAGCGTAATGAGTAGCAGTGTTTATGCACAGTTCCGCAATGCACTACCTGACGCCACCAATGCCACCAACGCAGTCGATGGCCCGGTCATTGTGCCTGATGCGCCGGAGCAGGTAACGGCATTGATCAAGCACGATAGCCAGATTGGCAGTGGCGCTGAAGCGGTGTATGGCTCGTTGGTTGAGGTTCATTACACTGGCTGGCTGTATAAGCCGAAATCTCCCAGCCAGCGCGGCAGCAAATTTGACAGCTCACGCGACGCCGGACAAGTATTCCCTTTTCAGCTAGGCGCACGTCAGGTCATCAAGGGCTGGGACATGGGCGTCACGGGAATGAAAGTCGGCGGTAAACGTACCCTGATCATTCCGGGCTATCTGGGCTACAGCACAACTGGCTCGGGCTCCATTCCGCCGAATGCAGCATTGATTTTTGATATTGAGTTAGTGAGCGTGAAGTAATCGGGGCGGTTGTAAAGCCTAAAGCATAGAGTGGTGGACTGATAGCCGTTGATTCGTTGCGATACGCAGGCTGGATGCGGCTTTCAGAGGTATTTCGTGCCAGCAGGCGCATCTAGCCTGCGGGTTCTATGTCGGGAGCTTATAAACGCTCTTTCATCGATATTTCATGAAGTTAATTACTCCTTTACTTCTGCCTTTTCTCTGTGTGTCTGTGTGGTGAGGTGTATTGGTTTTTTGTTCCAATTCTATCGATACGATTTTTCAATTTGGAGGTTTTTAGAACCTATTCGAGATCCTTTTGCCAAAGCGCGATTAGGCTATCCAAAAGCGTATTTTTATTTTCAAGCCAATGATGATAAGTTTAATTTTTTCAACGATTTCTTCGTCATGCAAAATTTATGAAAATTGAAAAAACAACTGACTCACTCATTAAAAGCGCAGATAAAAAGATGGGGAAATTTATCATTCGCCTCATGATTCTTTTTGGTATTTCAGGAATGTTGTTCCCAAATAATTGGCGTCAGATATTCGGTGTGTTCGGCGAACCTATTGCATGGTGTGCAGAAACAATCCCATCAATTAAAAAAATCGCAACGGTATCGCCCATCAGTGAGTTGGTGCAGGGTTTCTTCGGAACTAGTTTTTTATTAATACCAATGCTTTACATTGTTTTTATCAGATTGGAAGTTGTAGGTTTGCGGTTTAGCCAAATGAAGAAGGAAAAACTATCAAAACCGTTATCTGTGCTGATAGTCTATTTTTTAGCTATCCCAATGTCTATTGGATTACTTTATGTAATTTACGCCTTACCAGGTGATGTTAATCTCGGCAATACCTACACCAGAGGGCAGTCTATGCTTAAGCTAATGATTTCGAACCGAATAACCATGTCATTAATTGGCGCATTTCTAATTGCAGGCGTCATATCTGTATTGTGGATATTAACAATTTACATATTCGGACCAATTTTATATTTAATCTCAAAGCCAAACCATGATAGCAACTAATCGAAAATTGATAGGGAAAAATGAAAAATTCGGTGTTATTTGTGACCTGCGTATGTTTGGTACTTTTGATTGTTATCGCTGGATGGGGAATTTATCTTTATATTCGGTCGAATAAAAAAAATCCTGAAAATAAAGAATTGCAAAATGAAACGAACCGCTTGGATTTAATATCTCGGTGGATTGTTGTCATTGGGCTAGTTGCTATTGGTATGTATACTTTTTTGAAATAAAGATAAAAGATGACAAACAAAGTAGGCGTTATTCTCGCAATTATTGGTGGCAGTGATTTAGTAAAGCGCTAAGAAGTGTCCTTTTATTGATAATCCACGGATTCAGTTTTTTCGTCTCTAAAGAAGAAACTCGAACCGGAAATAAAAATGAAGGCTCCGGCACTTTTTGCGATATTAACTGTCAAAAAGCTGGCCTCAAAAAACAATGCTGTTAAAAAACAGGCAGGCTAACCGCCCCGTAGAGGTAGACCGTGTCCTGCCTCTGAATTTACTCATCGTATTTGAAAGTGTTTATGTCAGCTTTACGCCCCTTATTGAAAGCCATCTGCTTCGCCTTTCCGCTGTCCTTTAGCATGCTGCCAATCTCTGCTTTTGCCGACAGCCTCAACAACCTGCAAGAGATGGACAAGGCAGACACAGACACCGCTAAGCCGAGTTTTCGCGAGAATTACACCAAGCACGAATATCGTATCCCCATGCGTGATGGCGTGAAGTTATTCACTGTTGTCTATGTTCCTAAAGATGCCAGCAAATCGTACCCATTTCTGATGAATCGCACGCCGTATAGCGCGGGGGTGCACGATCAGGGGGAATTGCATTACGGTGTTGATTTTTATCCGGCCTCTTTAGGGCCATCTAAAGACTTTGAGACGAGCGGTTATATTTTTGTGAACCAGGATGTGCGCGGGCGTTATATGTCTGAGGGGAAGTGGCAAGAGATGACGCCGCATCAAAAGGCTGCACGCGTCGCGGGGGAGGGTGTTGAGAGTCAGGATATGCATGATACGGTTGAGTGGCTGCTCAAAAATATCCCGGGCAATAATGGCAAGGTCGGCATCTGGGGCATCTCTTATCCGGGTTTCTATACGTCAGCCAGTGTGATTGATTCACATCCTGCGATCAAGGCCGCATCGCCGCAGGCACCTGTCACAGATTTGTTTATGGGGGATGATTCTTACCATGGCGGCGCCTTTATGCTGGCAGCGAATTTTGGTTTCTACGCGAGTTTTACGAATGAACAAAATCCGACAAATCTGCCGAAGCGCTGGGAGCAATTCGATTATGGAACTGAGAATGGCTATGACTATTTTTTATCGCATCTGACTTTAAAAAATATCACGAACCAGCTCAGTGACAAACAGCGTGAATTGCTGATGCCAACTATCTTGCATACGACCTATGATGATTTTTGGAAGCCATTGAATATCGCTCCTCACCTCAAAAATATTCATGCGGCTGTATTGACCGTTGGTGGCTGGTATGACGCCGAAGATCCGCAAGGGCCACTGACGACTTATCGCAGCATCAAGAAAAATAATAAAGGCATTTTTAATGGCATCGTCATGGGGCCGTGGGCGCATGGTGGTTGGGGGCGCGCCGATGGCAAGAGTCTGGGCAACGTGAATTTTGACGTTAAAACAGGGGACTACTATCGTAAAAATATTGTGTTCCCTTTCTTTGAACAGCATCTGAAAGGCGTGTCCGGTAAAGCGATTCCAGAAGCGCAGGTATTTGAAACCGGTACCAACGTCTGGCGCAGTTATGCAAGCTGGCCGCCGCAACAGGCACAGGCACGTACGCTATATCTTGGCGCAAACGGGCGCCTATCCTGGACTCAGCCAAAGGTGGATGGTAGCGATGTAGCATCCCAGTTTGACGAATATGTCAGTGATCCAAAAAAACCAGTTCCTTTCGTCGGCTACACGACCATCGGCGTGCCACAAGAATATCCGGTCGCTGATCAGCGTTTTGCCTCGACTCGTCCCGATGTACTGGTATACAAAACCGAACCGCTTGAAGAAGACGTCACGGTACTTGGTGAGATTTCACCCCGACTCTTCGTCTCGACTACGGGCACCGATGCTGACTGGGTGGTGAAGCTGATTGATGTTTATCCGAATGAGTATCCATCGGCTGCTACGTCAAGGAACCGCGTCAATGACGTGCCGCCACCGTCTGTGACCATGGCGGGTTATCAACAGCTGGTGCGTGGTGAACCGATGCGCGGCAAATTCCGTCAAAGTTTTGAGAAGCCAGTGCCTTTTGTTCCAGGACAAGTTGAGAGCCTGAACTACACGATGCCGGACATCAATCATACCTTCCGTCGCAGACACCGTATCATGGTGCAGATACAAAGCTCATGGTTTCCTCTGGTCGATTTAAACCCACAAAAATTTATGGAAATTCCAGAAGCAAAACCTGAAGATTTTCAAAAGGCGACACAGCGGGTATATCATGCACCCGGACAGTTTTCCGGGATCGCAGTGCAGGTATTGCCAGGTACAAAGTAGTAACGACATTGCGCTATCACAGAGACCTTATTTTAAAAAATCAGAGAGACCCATATGAAAAAAATCATGCACCACAATGCTCAATTACTGACGCTGCAACTGCGTCGTAGTGTGTTAGCCGTATCCTTGTGTGTATCCGCGATGTCCGGAGCGCATGCTCAGACTGCTGCGACCAACAGCCTAGTTTTAGAAGCGCAGACTATGGATAAAAAAATGGATCCTTGCACTAACTTTTTTGAATATTCGAACGGTACCTGGTTGGCGAATAATGCGATCCCTTCGGACCGCGCGCGCTATACCGCGTATGACGAAGTAACCGAGCGCAACCTGCTGGCGTTGAAGGCACTCGCAGAAGCAGCGGCATCTGCAAATCTTGATGGCAAGATAAAAAATCCAGTGACGCAACTGGTCGGTGCTTATTACCAGAGCGGCATGGACGAAGCACGTATCGAAGCCGAGGGTGCAAAGTCTCTGGCGGCTGAATTGGCTCAGATCGACGCGATTTCGGATCGCACTCAATTACTGGCGGTTATCGCCAGGCACCATCAGATCGGTGTCGGATCATTGTTTAATTTTTATGTCGATCAGGATGCCAAAAATACTAAACGCTATATTCCGCAAATTGTTCAGGGTGGCCTTGGTTTGCCAGATCGTGATTATTATTTAAAGACAGATGCCAAAACGCTGGAGATACGCAAACAGTATCAGAAGCATGTAGAGCATACGTTCACGTTGCTTGGCGATAGCGCCGAGGTCGCGAAACAAAACGCGGCTGCGGTCTTGGCACTCGAAACGCGACTCGCAAAAGCCTCAATGACCAAAGTCGCTCTGCGCGACCCGCAAGCGTCTTACCATTTGCTGACTGTAGCCGGACTGGCCAAACTTGATAGCAGCACTAAATGGGCAAACTATTTCAAAGACATCGGCCTCGCTGAACCAGCTGAATTCAATGTCGGTCAACCCAAGTTCATCGCTGAAGCAGGCCAGATGTTAAATACCTTGCCACTACCGCAATGGAAAACCTATCTGCGCTGGCAACTGGTGAACGCCCGTTCCAAAGATTTGTCTTCCGCATTTGTGAACGCAAATTTTGATTTCTATGGCCGTACGCTAGCCGGAACCAAAGAATTACAACCACGCTGGAAGCGTGTCCTGAGCACTTTGGATGTGAATGTTGGCGAAGCCTTAGGCGAGTTATACGTAGCCCAGTTCTTCGGTCCCGAAGCGAAAGCCGGTGTGCTGGAAATGGTCGATAACATCAAGCTGGCGATGCGTGACAGTATCAGTAAGCTTGAATGGATGTCGCCGGAGACCAAGAAGCAGGCTTACCGCAAGCTTGATACGATCGTCGTCAAGATTGGTTATCCCGATCAGTGGCGCGATTACAGCCAGCTCAAAGTCGACGCTACGTCGTACGCGGGCAATAACATGCGAGCCGCCGAGTTTGAATTTAAACGCAATCTCGCTAAACTAGGTAAGCCGATTGACCGCAACGAGTGGGGCATGACGCCACAAACGGTGAATGCGTATTACAACCCGACCATGAATGAAATGGTTTTTCCGGCAGGCATCCTGCAACCGCCTCTCTATCATGTCAAAGCAGATCTGGCGGCGAATTACGGCAATACCGGTGCGACGATCGGACATGAGCTGACCCATGCGTTTGATGATGAAGGTCGTCAATACGATGCCGATGGTAACTTGAAAAGCTGGTGGACCAAGGCTGACGAAAAAGCTTTCCTGAAGCGTGTCGTCGGCATTGAAAAACAATTCGATGAATTTAATCCTATCGACAAACTGCATATCAACGGCAAGCTGACCGCTGGTGAAAATATTGCCGATCTGGGCGGCGACAAAATCGCATTGCAAGCATTGCGCAATGCACTGAAAGTCAAACCGCAGGCAGCAGAAATTGATGGACTGACACCGGAACAGCGTTATTTTGTCGCGAACGCCCAAAGTTTCCGCGGCAAGATGCGTGATGAAAGCTTACGTTTGCAAATCGCGACCAACCCTCACTCGCCAGAAAAATACCGCGTGATCGGACCGATTGCCAATATGCCTGAATTCGCCGAAGCTTTTTCCTGCAGTCCGAGTAAGTCTCCATTACGCCCGGAAGCCAAGCGCGTAACGATCTGGTAATTATTTTTGTATTGAAAATATCAGTGATGCGCCAGTTCTGTTCACAGAGCTGGCGTGGGGTATTGCTGTTGGCGGCTGGTTGGTAAAGTCGTATGGTGGTTGATTTGGTGGAGTACTTTATGCATAGCAGCTGAGTTTTACGTCAAGTTTGTTACTGATTTATGTGTCAAATCTATGTGATTCCGGTACACACTCGAAGCAACAGATGAAAAAAATTGGTCAGGCGTTGACATCTTTTCCCATGAGCATTTCATAGACAAATTCGCCTTTGCCGTCAGCGAAGCCACAATTTTCAATGAATTCGTCGGGATTATGCCATGTGCCGAAAATGAGATCCCAAATTGGCAAACCATAATTCTGTGCGCGGTGATCAAGCTGGTGGTGAACACGATGCATTTCGGGACGTTGAATAAAATAAGCTAGCCAACGGGGAGATGCCGTATCTGAATGGATATATAGATTGAAAAGGCTAACATACAGAAGAGCCCAAGCCACAGATACAGCGCTTACGCCAAAAATTAAATAAGCTACTGCGCACGTAATAAAAGTAGCGGCTATGGAATCAAAGGGATGTGCATAGAAGGCTGTCAATGATTCTATTCTGCTTGGGCTATGGTGTAGCTGATGAAATATTCTCCATAAAAGGTCGCTTTTGTGCATTGCTCTGTGCCACCAATAAGCGATGAAGCTTGCAACAAAAAAAGTAAGCAAGCCGCTCAAACTAGGATGCATCGCTGATATGTTGATCAACGAATGCCCAGACAACCACGTCCGAAAAAAGTATCCGGCCCCAATCGCAGCGCTCATTTGGGTTAAATTTATGGCACCTGCCATGATTAGCCAGCGATTATCGCACTGTGCTTTCGATGCCGGGGCCATAACCTCTCTTACGAACAGTGCGACGAATGCGACACCAATAAGTACATATACGGCGAGATTCATTGATTTATACCCAACTGGTTATGTTTGCTAATCTGGTGTTTTAACGAAACTTTACATTTCAAGAGACCGTTTCCAATATTTTTCTGCTGCTTAGCATTTTAGTGATGTAGCAGATATTTATAGATAGCTCGTGATTGCCTACTCAATTGCAATTTAGTGTTATGAAAAACAAACACTTAAGAATCACATCTTTTCCATCTCTTCAGGATCCAGTGCAATCACATGTGTTTGCGGTAATCCTTTTTCATCGTGCCATTCTCGTACGACACACGCCTGACCGTATTCGTCTACGTCGACGATTTTAAAAAAATTGCCGATCATTGATTCGAACAAGATCCGCTCATCGGCTGGGAAGTTGTTAATAAAATCCTGGCTCAGACTGACGATGCGTACGATGTCGCCGATTGCAACGGCCTGGTTTTTGCAATCATGCAGGTTGGGATTGCTCATAAGAATTCCTGTTAGTTATTGTATTGCGACAGCAATTCTGATGTATTTAGCGCGTCAGAATTTGTGTATTTAAATACGTAATCCGCAAGCGGCATGCGCCTTGTGGCACGAAAATGGCCTGAGAGGCGCATACTGCTTGCGGATTATAATTTCGATTTCTGGCAATTCCTGTTTCTGCTTAGTGCAATGTTGCGTGTGTCGCTCAAGGAGTTTTTAGAAATCGCGATATGAGCCGCGGTATTACAGATATTTAAAATAAGGTATTAAGCTTCTGCAATACGCTTAGCAATATGTGCCAGAGCTTCTTCTACCTGATCGATCAGAATCAGACATAAGTCGCCTTCGCCCAGACGTGCCATCGCTGTGTCTATCGCTAAAAATTCACCATTAATTTCATCGATGACTTTGGTGCGGTTGGCGTTCGCTAAACCAGCCCGCAGCAAAGCGACTACTTCGCCATCGGCACGACCGCGCTGACATTGATCCTGATACAGCACTACGTCGTCAAATGCGTTACCGAGGATCTCTGTTTGTTGACGGATATCCTGGTCTCGACGGTCGCCGGCACCGCTGATTACTACCGAGCGGCGTTTGGCAGGCATGCTTTCCACTGCGCGAACCAAGGCCAAAATAGCATCCGGGTTATGGCCGTAATCGGCAATCAGCGTCGCGCCACGATAATTGAATAAATTAAAGCGGCCAGGTGCATTGTCGCTTTCGTTCGCAAAAGATTGTAGTCCTGCGTGAATCGCGTCCCAAGCAATGTTGACGCCCCAGGCCGCAGCCACAGAAGCCATGACGTTTTCGACCTGAAAGCCGATACTGCCGTTGCGTGTAATGGGAATATTGGCGAGTGGGATTTCGTGACGTTTTTTGCCTTCTACAGCGACTAAATTACTGCCTTCCACATAGACCACGCGACGCCCCTGGGCGCGATGTGTCGCCATAATCGGGTGTTGTCCATCGGCGGCAAAGAAGGTGATCGAACCATGGCAATTGCTCGCCATGCCAGCTACGATAGGGTCCGCCGCGTTCAATACTGCGACGCCATTGTCGGCAACATTTTGCACGATGACGCGTTTTAGAACCGCCAGATCTTCTACGGTGGTAATGTAGTTTAATCCAAGGTGATCACCCGAGCCGATATTCGTAACCACGGCAACCTGGCAGCGGTCAAATGCCAGGCCCTCGCGGAGGACACCACCACGGGCAGTCTCAAATACTGCCGCGTCGACGTCAGGATGCAAAAGCACATTACGGGCACTGCGAGGGCCGCTACAATCGCCACTATCGATGCGGCGACCTTCGATGTACACGCCGTCAGTATTGGTCATGCCGGTACGTAGTCCGCTCGCAGTCAGCAAATGCGCGATTAGACGCACAGTCGTGGTCTTGCCATTGGTACCAGTGACGGCAACGATAGGGATGCGACCATCATTGCCGTCTTCAAACATTGACGACACAATAGCTTCGCCAACCGCGCGGCCTTTGCCAAAAGAGGGTGAGAGATGCATGCGCAGACCCGGCGCTGCGTTGACTTCAACGATGCCGCCGTTCTGGTCTTCAATTGGCTTGAGCACACTGTCGCAGACCAGATCAACGCCGCAAATATCCAGGCCGACCATTTGTGCCGCAACTACTGCACGAGCCGCGACTTCTGGATGTACGTCATCCGTGACGTCGGTAGCAGCGCCGCCTGTGGAGAGGTTCGCGTTGTTACGCAAAATGACGCGTTGACCTTTGGCTGGGATGGAATCTGCGACCAGATCTTGTTTTGCCAGACTCGCCAGAGCGATGTCATCAAAGCGGATTTTTGTCAGCGAGGTCGCGTGACCTGTGCCTCGGCGTGGATCTTTATTGACCTGTTCTACGAGTTCGCGCACGGAGTGCACGCCATCTCCGACCACTTGTGGCGGATCGCGGCGAGCGGCGGCGATGAGTTTGTTGCCAACGACCAGCAGGCGGAAATCATTGCCGGGTAAGTAGCGCTCAACCAGAATATCGTCCCGGAATTCTGCTGCGGCATGATAGCCGGCTTCTAGCTGCTCACGTGTGGTGACATTCACCGTGACGCCTTTACCTTGATTGCCGTCTTTGGGTTTGACTACGACAGGCAGGCCAATTTCACAGGCGACTTTCCATGCATCATCAATATCGAGCACGGTACGGCCAAGCGGTACGGGCACGCCCGCAGCGTCTAACAATTTTTTGGTCAGTTCTTTGTCCTGTGCAATGGCTTCGGCGATTGCACTGGTGCCGTCCATTTCGGCGGCTTGTATCTTGCGCTGACGGCTGCCCCAGCCAAACATGACCAGACTGCCTTCGGTGAGGCGACGATAAGGGATGTTCCGGTCTACTGCCGCTTGCACGATGGAGCCAGTGGACGGTCCGAGCCTGACATCTTCATCAAGTTCCCTGAGCTGAGACAGCGCAGCAGCGAGATCAAATGCGGTGTCGCTGATTGCGCTTTGCACTAAATTTTCTGCCAGTTCGAGAGCCAGGCGACCGACGGCTTCTTCCGAATATTCCACCACGACCTGGAACGTGCCTGCTTCCAGGGTCTGCGTGGTGCGGCTGAATGTGACCGGACAGCCTGCTTGTGCCTGCAAACCAAGTGCTGCTAGTTCCAGCACGTGCGCCATGGGAATAGGTTCCTTATGACCAGTTGGTTGCAGGGGGCTTATTTCCGGGAAGCGGGCACGCAAGCGTACTTCGAATCCATTCATGTCGCCTACTGAGAGCTCTGCATTGCTACAACTGACAATCGCTTCAACAGCGGTGTGATGGCTCCAGAGATTGGGGCCGCGTAGCGCTCGTATGCGTGATACTTCCATAAACCTTCATCCTATCTTGATGGCTTTGCCAATGGTTTGTTTGCAAGGTAATCAATTTTGTCCGCCATTTCTGCGCAGTATTTTGCGCTAGCTTATATCGCCGGATTGACTACCTTTGTTTTTCGTCTGAGTTCGTCTGAATCTCGTTTATATATTGTTCGTTGCTTATTCAACGTTTGTTCGATTTCTGCTCGGCTCTAGACTTTTTACCAGTAATTTTCTACATTAATTTCTGCATTATTTTGCATTAATACGGAGATTTCTTTGGGCTGGAATCAAATGTTCGCAAGCCAGCAACGATAAAATCAGGTGAAATATCCAATGCCCAGGCGGCTGCAACGGCGGCCATGATGACTTCTGGCTGCGCTGCTTTACTTGGTTTTAATGTCGATAAAGCGAGTATTGCTGCTTCTTCTTGGCCGGTTGCCAGAATAATTTGCCCGTCGCGCAAGAATACAGCCCGCTCATTATTTGCACGGTGCTGAACAATGGCGTCTAATTCTGAATTGAGTCCGTAAAAAATTACTTTGCCATCGCAGAGCTCGGCCAGTTCAACCACCTGTGGCTGTGCTGCGTTCAGGACAGCGACGCCATCGGGCAACACCACATCGACCTGTGTGCGCATGACTTTGAACATCTGATCTGCGGCATCGATATAGAATTCACCGAGATCCGCATGTCCGTCCATGTCGGTCACAACCGCAACCTGACATTTATCGTAGGCTAGGCCTTCGCTCAGTATCATGTTGGCGTTTGTCTCAAATACTGCGGCTTCGACAGAACGGTTCAGTAACAGGCGTTGACTTGCTTCCCATTGCGTGCAATCAGTTTTGGCAACTTGGCGCTGATCCAGGAACAGACCTTGATTGCAGGCGACACCGGTGTGTTTGCCCGTCACATGGATCAGACTGGCGATCAGGCGTGCGATCAGGCTGGTGCCTTGTGTTTTTGAACCGGCGACACCGATGACCGGGATGCGGCCGCTTTCTTCTTCTGCAAACAGGTGCGCAATAATCGCGGTGCCGACAGGGCGCGGCTTGCCTTCTGCAGGTTTAAGATGTGCCAGTAAACCGGGGCTGGCATTGACTTCAATGATGGCGCCGCGTTGTTCTTCCAATGGTCGGGAAATATCCTCAGCAACCAGATCAATACCAGCAATATCCAAACCGACAACGCGGGCAGCTAAGGCCGCCGCTTCAGCGATGGAGGGATGCACATCGTCTGTGACGTCAAAGGCGACATTGCCGTTAGGCTGTATCAAGACTTTTTGTCCGGCTAGTGGGATGGAATATGCGGTAAAGCCCTGACGTTCCAGTTCCAGAATAATTTCAGCCCCTTTTTCTGGCGCCAGAGCATTCAGCGGGGAGTCTTCATTCGTGCCGCGACGCGGATCGGTGTTGATCTGGTCGTCGACTAATTTGATGATATTGGAACTGCCATCACCAGTCACCCATAAGGCTTCGCCTTTTGCAGCAGCAACCAGGCGTTTTCCGACGACTAATAAGCGATGTTCGTTACCCGTAATAAAGCGTTCAACAATCACGCTCTTGCTATCACCTTTGCGTGCTGCCAGATGATAGGCGGCATGCACATCGGCTTCTGTCATCAGGTTTAGCGAGACGCCGCGACCATGGTTGCCGTCATAGGGTTTTACTACGACCGGTACGCCAATGTCTTCGGCAGCTTCCCAGGCTGCTTCGGCACTTTTGACTAGGCTGCCCTCCGGCACCGGTACGCCACAGGATTGCAATAAGGATTTTGTTAAATCTTTGTCGCTGGCGATGCTCTCGGCAATCGCACTGGTGCGGTCAGTTTCTGCGGTCCAGATGCGGCGCTGTGCCGCGCCATAACCTAATTGCACCAGATTACCTTCAGTTAAGCGGATCGATGGTATTTTGCGATCGGTCGCTGCATCAACAATATGTGCGGTTGATGGGCCTAGGCAGAGCGAGTCAACCATGTCACGCAGCTCAACCAGCTTCGCCTCCAGATCGAAAGGTGTATCTTCAATCGCCGCCATTAACAAGTCACGGGCAACCGCCAGAGCGGCTTTGCCGACTTGTTCTTGCCGGGTACGGAACGCCATTTTGTACACGCCAGTCTCAGACGTAGAGCGAGTCTGGCCGAAGCCGGTGCGCATACCTGAGAGATTTTGCAATTCAAGAACGACGTGCTCCAGAATGTGTCCGGCCCAGGTACCTTCTTTCAATCGTTCCAGAAAGCCACCGCGTTTGGCCTCGCTGCAACGATGCTCAACCAGACCTGGCAACCAGGCAGTCAGTCGCTCATACAGACCGGGGAGGGTATTCGAGGGAAAATCTTCCAGCGTTCCTATATCTAGCCAGGCTTCGATCACAGGGCGATAAGTCCAGATATTAGGTCCGCGTAAGTGGGTCACACGGAGAAATTCTATGTCTTTCTTCTTCGTTGTCATGTATTTAATTTCTTGATAGCAGAACGTTTTTTTCGTTCTTAAATCTCTCAGAGGCTTGCACTTGCGACTGAAACTTATATTGAGTGAATCCAGATCATGACATCTTAGCTGGCTTGATCTATTTCTCCAGCGAACTTGTCGCTACGGCTACTAATATTGGTAACCAGTATTAGTAATATATCAGGAGCCATTTTAGCGAATCTGCATTTTAACGTTGAATATCGTTGAATCACTGCATATCGATTCAATATAAGGTCGTTCGGTTCAAGCTCCTAAGTGAGTTTTTTCGGGGTGGATCAGGGTTGTTATAGACCAATTTCGCCATTGCAGAGAACGCTTGCTGGTATACTTGTGCCAATTTTTCGCACTATCGTGTCAATTTTTGCATCTTCTTGGTCAGGTTTTTGTCCGAAATTTTTGTTTCGATAGAATACCGTAAATTAATGCTCTAGTGATATGTTGGATGAGCTAGTCTCATCGTGAAAAGCATCTAATTGCCTTTATTGATGCGGTATTGATGGATTTTCAGCATCCGATTTCGACATGGCTTGGCATTAACGCGAGCATTCTGTTCTTTTAGAGCGTGGAATAGATACAGAATTGTGTGGATGTCGTATCACTCTGCAAACCAAGATATCAATGATGATCTAAGTCTAAGCGATTTACTTTTTATACCCATTTTTTGCCATAAATTCGGGCCAGTCAAACGATGACAACACAACAATTAAGCGCCGATCCGCAAGTCGAACATTCACTTGCTTCACTACCGGGCCACTGGCGCTCAGAGATTCGGCAGCAACTTTCCACAGACGAAAACGTTTTAAGTGCCGTTGAGGTTGACCTTGACGGTCGATTGCATTTTGTTAAAGGGTTGTTGGTCGTGACCAGTCAGCGTCTGCTGGCACGCGCTCCCGGTGAAACGGCATGGCAAGCCTGGCATTACCAGAAAGGATTGAAACTCCATCATCATGATCATGCTGGTGTCGGTCATTTGGAGTTGTTCGACGATAGCGGGCGACTGGCAAGCTGGTGTTTTACCCTCGGACAAAATCTGCTGATGATCCGTCTGATGGATCAGTTTAAAGAGCAGTTGCACAGCCACGTCACCGGCATGCCGGTAGAGAAGGCCGAGCAAAATATTTGTCCGACCTGCAAAGCACCGTTGGAACCGGATCAGGACGAGTGTCCAATTTGCACTAAAGTAATTTACACGCCGCCATCGACCTGGACTTTATTCCGCCTGTGGCGTTTTGCGCATCCGTATCGCTGGCAATTGCTGGCCGGTTTCAGCCTGATGTTGCTTGGTACCGGCGCTCACATGATTCCGCGTTATCTGACCAAGCCGCTGACCGATGAAGTACTGATTCCATATCAGAACGGGCAGCATGTCGATCCGCATCTGGTGAGCTTGTATATCGGCGGTTTACTGGGCTCTGCCGTGCTCGCCTGGTTATTGAGTTGGGGAAAAACCTATATTCTGGCGCTGGTTTCTGAGCGTATCGGTGCCGACCTGCGTACCACTACCTATCAGCATTTACTGAAATTATCCCTGGAATATTTTGGCGGAAAACGTACCGGCGATCTGATGTCGCGTATCGGTAGTGAAAGTGACCGGATTTGCGTGTACCTGTCCTTGCATTTACTCGATTTTGCAACAGACGTCTTGATGTTCGTGATGACAGTAGTCGCCTTATTGCAAATCAATACCAAGCTCGCCCTGGTGACTTTGTTACCGCTACCAATTATTGCCTGGATGATTCATCTGGTGCGTGACAAATTGCGTACCGGTTTTGAAAAAATTGACCGTGTCTGGGGCGAGGTCACGAATGTGCTGGCAGATACGATCCCTGGCATCCGCGTAGTTAAAGCCTTTGCGCAGGAAAAACGTGAAGCTGTGCGTTTCCGTGAGGCGAACAAACATAATCTGGCTGTCAACGACAAGTTGAATAAAGTCTGGTCCCTGTTTTCTCCGACCGTCTCGTTCTTAACTGATCTCGGTATTCTGGTGGTCTGGGCGTTTGGTATCTGGCAGGTATCACATAACGAAATTACGGTCGGTGCGCTGGTCGCGGCGGTGGCGTTTATCAGTAATTTTTATGGCCGTATTGATTCCATGAGCCGTATCGTGTCCGTCACGCAAAAATCGGCGTCTGCGGCCAAACGTATTTTCGATATTCTTGATCACGTATCCAGCGTGCCCGATCCGCAGCAACCTGTCAAAGTGAACGAAGTCAAAGGTCAGATTGACTTGCGTGAAGTCGGCTTCCGTTATGGCAATCGCGCTGTGAATCGCGGCATTAATTTATCCATCAAGCCGGGTGAAATGATCGGCCTTGTCGGGCATAGTGGGTCCGGTAAGAGCACTCTGGTCAATCTGATTTGCCGTTTCTACGATGTCTCAGAGGGCGCGATCCTGCTTGATGGCGTCGATATCCGTTCGTTTGCGGTATCCGATTATCGTCAGAACATTGGTTTGGTATTGCAGGAGCCTTTCCTGTTCTTTGGCACGATTGCCGACAATATCGCCTATGGCAAGCCAGATGCGACACGTGAGGACATCGTTGCCGCAGCGCGTGCTGCTCATGCGCATGAATTTATTTTGCGTTTGCCACAAGGGTATGACTCGATGGTGGGCGAGCGCGGGCAAGGACTTTCTGGCGGTGAGCGTCAGCGTATCTCGATTGCACGTGCCTTGTTGATCGATCCGCGTATTTTGATTATGGATGAGGCAACATCCTCAGTCGATTCAGAGACGGAAAAAGAGATTCAGAAAGCACTCGATAATCTGGTAAAAGGCCGTACCACGATTGCGATTGCGCACCGCCTGTCGACATTGCATAAAGCTGATCGGCTGGTCGTACTCGACCGCGGTGTGGTGGTCGAAGTAGGTAGTCACGATGATCTGATGGCAAGCGAAGGAGCTTATTTCCGTCTGTATCAGGCACAGGCACGTAATGCAAATCTCGGTGGAGGATAATAAGATGAACGATCAATTTCAACTCAGCCGTAACAACTTCGGCCATCTGGTATTAATTACCGCCAGCGGCGAGATGCATGACCATGTCAGCCCCGTGCGTGCCTTTCCTATCCAGACGCCGGATGAGGGTATCTCAATGGTGTTGCAAGATGGACAGGAAGTCGCCTGGATTGCGAAACTCAATGAGTTGCCGGAGTCAGTGCGCGTGCTGGTCAATGAGGAGCTGGTGGGGCGTGAGTTTATGCCGGAGATCCAGCACATTCTTAGCGTTACCAGCTATGCCACGCCCTGTACCTGGAATGTTAAAACTGATCGCGGTGACACAGCGTTTGTACTGAAGGGTGAAGAGGATATTCGCCGCATAGGCAGAACCTCGTTACTGATTGCCGATAATCACGGCATTCACTTTCTGGTCAGGGACATGTTTGAGATAGACAAGCACAGCAGAAAAATACTGGATCGCTTTTTGTAGAAAATTCTTGCCGTATTGAGGTAATAAGTCATTCGCTTAGTCTTAAGGTGGTCTTCTCATTGTCGCAAAAAAATGCCTACAGGCATACCCTGGCTACACTGTATTAACCTGCACTAAGCGAACCTTAGTCCTATATTTATGGCTACTTCACTGAGATGCTGCGATCCAGAGGAAAACCGGGTTTAACTAAGGCTCGATGACGGGTAAATTTTATTGCCGATTTACTTTGTCATCTTTTTTTCCTGTTATCCGTTCCTGGAACCTGAAGTAAATTTTCGTGCATTCAAACTAATGCATATTAGTTAAAGTCGTGTGTATAGAATTTACTGACTTCTTCTTTGCCATTACGCGTCAAGCGGATAATTTTTTCAAAGCGAAAACCGATTTTTTCCAGTAAATGTGATGAGCGCGCGTTGTCGGGTGCTGTAATAGCAACCAGACGCTGAATTCCTAATGTCTCGTGGGCGTATTGCATCACGGCGCTGGCCGCTTCTCTGGCCAAACCTTGTCCGGCAAAAGCGGGCAGAAACGCATAGCCGATATCAACATTCTCCAGGCCATCTCGTTTGATTAAACCGCAAATGCCAGTTGGCCTGGCTTCTGTGTGTAACTCAACGAGATACAAACTAAAACCCAGTTGCGCCTGCATCGCCATCGGGCCTTGCTGAATCGATTCTTTCGCCGCGTCAACCGTCCGTATTCCTTTATCGCCGATGTTGCTGATGTAGGACGGGTCATTGATGAGCTTCAGATAAAATTCAGCGTCATCGCTGCTGATCGTGCGTAACTTCAGGCGAGCTGTCTCAAGAATATCCATAGTTTTTCTTTTACTCTGAACGGAAAGATGAATTCTTTTTGATTGTAGCAATCAATTGGATTCGGCATCATCTGATATTGACCTTACACCATTCCGAAAGATGTTTATGACCGCCTATATTTGTGATGCAGTCCGCACTCCGATCGGACGATATGCCGGGATTTTCAAAGATGTACGTCCTGATGATTTAGGCGCAATTCCTTTGCGCGCGCTGATGCAGCGGCAGCCGCAGGTCGACTGGTCTCAGTTGGATGAGGTGATTTTTGGTTGTGCGAATCAGGCAGGTGAGGACAACCGGAATATCGCCAGGATGTCTGCCTTATTGGCTGGCTTGCCCATCACAACCGGTGCGGCGACCATCAATCGCCTGTGTGGCTCGGGTATGGATGCGGTAGGCAGCGCCGCACGGGCAATCAAGGCGGGCGAAATTACGCTGGCAATTGCGGGAGGGGTAGAGTCTATGACGCGTGCACCAATGGTGATGGGGAAATCCGAATCCGCTTTCTCGCGCCATGCCGCAATTTTTGACACCACCATCGGCTGGCGCTTTATCAATCCTCAGATGCGCGCTTTGTACGGGGTTGATGCCATGCCAGAGACCGCTGAAAACGTGGCCATCGATTATCAGATCAGTCGCGCTGATCAGGATGCATTTGCACTGGCAAGTCAGCAAAAAGCTTTGCAGGCGCAGGCGAACGGTGTGCTGGCAGAGGAAATTATTCCGGTGAGTTTGGTGCAAAAAAAAGGCGATCCTTTGGTATTGACCCAGGACGAGCATCCGCGTGCAACGACTTTAGAATCGCTGAGTAAGTTAAAAGGCGTGGTCAGGCCTGATGGCAGTGTGACTGCCGGTAACGCGTCCGGGATCAATGACGGTGCCTGTGCGTTGTTGCTGGCATCCGAGAGTGCCTTGCGGCACTACGGTCTTACGCCCAAAGCCCGTATTCTTGGCATGGCAACTGCTGGTGTTGCGCCGCGCATCATGGGCATCGGCCCGGTACCTGCGGTACAAAAGGTCTTGGCGCTGACGGGGCTCAGTTTGTCACAAATGGACTGGATAGAATTGAATGAGGCATTTGCGGCGCAGGGCCTGGCCGTATTGCGTCAGTTGGGCTTGAAGGACGATGATGTGCGGGTAAATCCGAATGGTGGCGCGATTGCTCTGGGGCATCCGCTTGGGATGAGTGGCGCGCGGCTGGTCACGACGGCAATGCACCAGTTACAGCGTTCTGGCGGCAGATATGCTTTATGTACGATGTGTATTGGTGTCGGGCAAGGTATTGCCATTGTGATTGAGCGCGTCTGAACAATGACCTAAAGCTGAATCACAAAGCCACGCTCTTGCCTCCTGCTTATAAAGTGCAGGGAAATACAGATAAATGGCAGTAGTAGGGGTTCCATTAAATATCGATGTCAAAGCGAATCCGAGAGTCCATACACCAACTGATGCGGACCCACCAATACGGCTCACCAATCGTCTCTGCATTCGTCTCCTCCCACTCCTGACATATTGGGAGATAAGGCATGGCAAGGTAAAATGCTCGCAATTTAACAGAAATGAAATCCAATTTATGAAACTCGCAACCCTGAAAGATGGTTCCCGTGACGGTCAGCTGGTGATCGTTTCCCGCGATTTAAAAACCGCGATGATGGCGGATGGCATGGCACCGACTTTGCAGCGCGCACTCGATGACTGGAACTTCATCGGACCGCAATTGCAGGAGGCGTATGAGCGGTTGAATGCGGGTCGGGCGACAAATACATTTGATTTTGATCCCGCAAAATGCATGGCACCCTTGCCACGTGCTTTTCAATGGGCGGATGGCTCGTCCTATGTGAATCATGTCGAGCTGGTGCGCAAGGCACGTAATGCTGAGATGCCAGAAAGCTTCTGGCATGATCCGCTGATGTATCAGGGCGGCAGCGATGACTTTATCGGTCCGAAAGACGATATCGAATTAGGCTCAGAAGACTGGGGTATCGACTTCGAGAGCGAAATCGCGGTGATCACAGGCGACGTGCCTATGGGTGTCAAAGTGCAACATGCTGCGGAGCATATCCGCCTGCTGATGCTGGTGAACGATGTCTCGCTGCGCAATCTGATTCCGGCGGAACTGGCTAAAGGCTTTGGCTTTTTTCAATCGAAACCGGCATCGAGTTTTTCACCCGTTGCGGTGACGCCGGATGAGCTCGGCGACGCCTGGAAAGACGGCAAAGTTCACCTGCCGTTGCGTTCAAGCTGGAACGGCAATCTGGTCGGTCAGCCCAATGCAGGCGTGGATATGGTGTTCTCGTTCCCGCAACTGATTACGCACTTATGCAAGACCCGTAACGCCCGCGCCGGCACGATTATCGGCTCAGGGACTGTATCGAACAAGGATGCGGCAAAAGGTTATAGCTGCATCGCCGAGCAGCGTGCGTTGGAAATGATTGCGCACGGTGAGGCGACCACCTCTTTCATGAAATTCGGTGACAGCATCAAGATTGAGATGCTGGATAAAAACGGGAAGTCGATTTTTGGTGCGATTGATCAGAGCGTGGTAGAGATCGCCAGATAATCTGTATTGACCAACATTAGTCCACATCGATCCGTGTCATCGTCATTGGCCGAGACCTTGAGTCAGCAGAGTCGCCGCTGGTCTGAGGTCTGAGATCTGAGAACAGGAACGTACGCTTAGTTCAGTTGCTTGAAAAACACTTGCTTGAAAAACCATAAGGGGAAATATACTCCCCTTATTTTTTTATTAAACAGGCTATTTCCGCACTGTTTTATTAGGCGTGTAAAATATACTCTACCCTAGTATGTAAATTATCCAATATCGCTTCATTGACGTCCAAGCTGGAAGAAAACGTTTCTGGCACCTGCCGGACCAGCCGCGACACCCAGATAAATCGGCCCCATAAAGCTATTAAAACCGGCAAACAAGCTCGCGCTTTTTCGCAGGGATGACAGCGCTATCTCGTTCTTGGTATTCCAGACATTACCAGCTTCGAGCGAAGTTCCGAGGAACAGACTTTGTCCCGCCAGATCAAACTTCACTGCGCGCAGCAGATACGTGGCGCTGCCGTATAGCATGTAATTACCGGCAAACTGGTCTGGCTGATATGCTGACAATTGCTGAAAACCACCCAGAGTCGAACCTATGCCGCGGATCTCGGTATCGTGCTGAAACAAGCCGGAGCCATTGAATTTGAGGTTGATACTATGGTTGCCAATACTCTGTGCCCAGGTGCTGTTGAATGAAAATTCTTGAAAATTAGTGCGGGTTTTATCGGCGCCGATAAACAGGTTGCTGCCTAATTTATAGCCATAGCGCGGGAAAGTTGGATCACTGAGCTGATCAATCACGAACGAGGATTTGATGCCGACTTGTTGCAAGTCGGCGCTCGGCAGCGGTGCCGAAACAAAATCGCCCGCCGCATTCACCAGCAACAGGCTGCCCAGTTTTGGCCTGACGCGATAGTGATTCAGTCCCAGGCCGATTCTGACTTCACCCAGCATACTTTGCTCACCCAAAGGGAGCGCCAGATCGATACCTGCCTGCTCGCTGCGGAAATTATATTCGGCGATGCGGGTATCGCCGTTATAAAAATTCCGGGTATTTTGTCCCAGCTCCAGATATGGCGCGACGAACATACCTTCGCGTTCGAACAAAGGCTGACGCAACTCGGTGCGCAAGCGGATGACATTGCCGAACTCAACGTCGTTACGCCACTCCAGGCCGCTGTCGGTCAGCCATGGACGGCGGTGGCCGACTTGCAGACGGAAGCCACCTGCACCCTCAAAGCCGCTGGATAAGGCCAGGCCAAAACGTAAAAAATGCGGCCCCCAATTACGTCCCTTGGCATTGATGCGCACACCGTATTCCCCGTCGCGCTGGATCAGCTCATGATTGATACTGTCGTATTCGCGGGAGATATTCATCAGGGCGAGTTTGCGGTTAATTTCTTCGGCATTGTACTTGCTGCCTTTTTGGATCGAAATCTGACGGCGGATATCGCTTTCAGGAATCGATCCATTGGTGTCAATGTCGATAAAGCTGATATCAATGCTCGGCAGTTGCGGACGCAGGCGCGCTTGCTGTCTGGCCACATACAGATGCGGTTGCAGACTCAGCGCGGAGAGTTTTTCCTGAATACCTTGTGCGGCGACCTGACCGATGACGGAGGCTTCCGATGCCCGTCCAAAATCCATAAAACTGATGGTGCCGAGATCGGGTTCGATCAAAATATCGTTGGGACGCAATGATGCTTTTTGTGCTTCGACGTTTTGTTCGGTCAGGATATTCACCATCTGCTGACTGACATTAAACAGGGATTGGAGTTTGTCGCGTGGTAGTAAAGGCGTCCCGATATTCACCGCAATCACGATGTCTGCACCCATGCTGCGGGCAATGTCGACGGGGAGATTGCGCACCAGACCGCCATCGGTCAGCAGGCGGCCATTGACTTCGATCGGGGCAAATACCCCAGGTGCGGCCATACTTGCGCGGATCGCGGTGTGCAGCGGCCCTTGGTCGAATACGACCATTTTGCCACTCTCCAGATCAGTCGCAACCGCCCTGAAAGGAATCGGTAAGCGATCGAATGTGATATCGGGCTGGATATGGATCGTCCAGTTTTGCAGCAACTCCAGAAATTGCGTCGCCTGCACGGCACCGGTCGGCAAGCGCACGCCGCTGGCGCTCAGCCCCAACGTCGCACCGAGCGGGTATTGGGTATCTTCTTCCCTAATTGCCTGGGGTAAGACTCGGCGCTCGACCCGGTCCAGCGCGACGTCATTGAGCTTCAGTGCTTCGAGTTTTTGCTCAATTTCTGTAGCGGACAGTCCGGCTGCATATAAGCCGCCAACGACCGCTCCCATGCTGGTGCCAGCGATACAGTCGATCGGCACATTCAAGGCTTCCAGAGTTTTTAATACGCCGACATGCGCAAAGCCACGCGCACCGCCGCCGGACAGGGCAAGGCAGATTTTTGGAGCTTTGTCGGTTTTGGTATCAGCTTTATACAAGCTAAGCCGCTCGGCCTGAGCGCTGCTACCTAGCAGAGCGGACAAAGTGATGATGAAACCTAGCACAGGACGTGAAGACAGATACAGTGGGCGCATAACGATTAGGGGAGCTATCTAAGAATGAGAAGCAGAATTCTGGAAGTGGTCGTTATAGCATAATAAATGCTTCCAGCTATGTCATCCATGATGAGGATGTGTCAGCAGTGTCCTCGTATCTATTATCATTTTAAAAACTGATCCGCATGTTATATGCGCCTCTCAGGCCAATATGCCTTGGAAAGCCGCATTCAGCCTGCGGATTTAATTTTGAGGGGCTTCCATAAATTTTCACACTAAAAAATCACATTGACAGGAATTACGCAAAAACAAGATCTCACATCATAGAAACACGGAGACACAGAAACACGGACACACAGAGATAGGGCAGGAAGAAGCGGTAATGCCCTTCAGTAAAACCCTAAACTTAAAGCCGTCATTCCTGCGCAGGCAGGGACACAGTGTCTTTTGTCAACGACAACACTCGATTCCAGCCTTCACCGGCATAAGGAAACAAAGGGCACGGTTTAACTGAGCGGCATTTCCGCTATCGCAGGGTTTTCAGATACAAACGACGCATTCATACCGAACTGCCATGATTAGAATGTATACTGGCGCCAGTTAGCAAGTTTGTAAAAATCAAAGCATCACGATTGACTGACCCAATTGCCAGGATTTTGCCAGATTGCGCAAAAACGAATCCGAACCCCTAAGGCCACTCCATGAACCTACACCAACTGCGCTTTGTTCGCGAAGCTGTGCGGCAAAATTTTAATCTGACCGAAGCTGCCAAAGCGCTGTTCACCTCTCAACCAGGTGTATCCAAGGCCATTATTGAGCTGGAAGAGGAGTTGGGCGTAGATATCTTTACTCGTCATGGCAAGCGTATCCGCGGCCTGACCGAGCCGGGACGCGCCGTGCTGAAGTCCGTTGAGCTGATCATGCAAGAGATTGATGGACTCAAACGCATCGGTAAAGAATATGCAGCGCAGGATACTGGCAGCTTCACCATTGCGACCACTCATACGCAGGCACGCTATGCCTTGCCGAAGGTGGTGCAGGCGTTTATGCAAAAGTATCCCAAAGTCCGGCTCTCGCTATTACAAGGCAATCCCAAGCAAATCGCCGAGATGGTCATGCGCGATCAGGCCGATCTGGCAATCGCGACCGAGGCAATTGCGGGTATTGACGGTTTGATTTCTTTGCCGTGCTACCAGTGGGAGCATGTGGTGGTGGTGCCGCCAGATCATCCTCTGCTGAAGAGCAAGAGTGTTACTCTGGAAGAGATTGCGCATTACCCGCTGATTACGTATGACAGCGCATTTGCGGGGCGAACCAAGATCGACCATGCGTTTGAGATTCGTCATTTAAAACCCGATGTCTTGCTCGAAGCGATTGATGCTGACGTGATCAAGACCTATGTGGAATTAGGGATGGGTGTCGGCATTATTGCCGGTATGGCGTTTGATGCTGAGCGCGATAAAGAGCTGCGGTCGATCCCGGTCGGTCATCTGTTTGGCATGAATGTATCGCGGGTGGCGGTGAAGCAGGGTGCCTATTTGCGCAGCTATATTTATACCTTTATCGAACTGATGACACCGACCTTAAACCGCAAACTGATTGATCAGGTGATGCAGGGCGGTAAGGATACCTACGACCTATGAGTATGCAACCGTTGTCGGATTGGCCGCAAGAAGAGCGCCGCCAGATACGCGGCATACTGACCGATATCGACGACACCCTGACGAAGCACGGTAGCCTGAGTGCCCCGGTGCTTGATGCGATACAAAGAGCGCGGCAGGCTGGTTTGAACGTGATAGCTGTAACTGGCAGACCGACTTACTGGACCCTGCCTTTGCTGCGCTTATGCAGTTTTGATGCGGTCATTGCTGAAAACGGTGCCAGTGCATTTTGGCGGGACTCGCAAGGGCGTGTACAGTCAATGTTCTATGCAGATGACATAATTCGGCAGCAGCATCGCCAGCAATTGCAGACATTTGCTAGCGTAATGACGTCCCATTTTCCGCATGTACAGCTTGCCGATGATGCGGCGATGCGGGTCGGCGATCTGGCATTTGATATCGGTGAGCATATTGCGCCATTACCAGCCGCAGAATTGCAACAAGTCGCGGATCTGATCCGCAGCAGCGGATTTTTTGCGACGACCAGTAGTATTCATGCTCACGCATCACTTGCGAGTTTTTCGAAACAGAATATGAGTCAGCGAGTATTGCATGAGGTATTTGGTATCGCAGACGAGGCGGCGCGGCAGACGTATGTTTTTATCGGCGATTCTGCCAATGATGCGAGCATGTTTGCGCATTACCCGCACTCGGTCGGCGTGGCAAATATACGCTTGTCATTAGACCGCTTTGACGCTCATCCCCGCTATGTTTGCCAGGAGAGTCATGGTGCCGGATTTGTAGAATTAGTGGATGCGCTGATCGCGTCATCCTGATTGAAAACGCGGTAAATCAACCTTACCGTGATAGTGAAAAGAAAGAACCCTATGCGCGACTACTACGCTCAACGAGCAAAGACCTACGACAGTATTTATGCCAAACCAGAACGCCAGGAAGACCTGGAAGAATTAAGCGAACGGATCAGTGAAGTTCTGGCGGGCCACACTGTGTTGGAAATCGCCTGTGGCACCGGATACTGGACGGAACGTTTTGCAGAAAGCGCACAGTCGGTTTTAGCCACTGACATCAATCAAATTATGCTGGATATGGCGCTTGCCAAGCCGATCACGCCTGGCAAAGTGCGCTTTGCGATTGCCGATGCGTTTGATCTGCCTAAGGGCGATTACAGCGCTTGTTTTGGTGGCTTCTGGTGGTCGCATGTCAAAAAAGAAGAGCAGGCTGACTTTCTCAAAAAGCTTCAGTCACGCGTCGGCAAAGACTGTGTGCTGGTATTGATCGACAATAATTATGTCGAAGGCAGCAGTCTGCCAGTTGCCCGGACAGACAGCGAGGGCAATACCTATCAGCAGCGCCTGCAGGAAGACGGCACGCGTGTCGATATTGTGAAAAATTTCCCCACCGATAGTTTTATGCGTAAAAAATTCGCTGCCTTCGCACGCGATATCCGCATACATAGAACCGACCATTTCTGGATGCTGACTTGCGTGTTGCGCTGATGTTTCTGAGTGTCGATATACGATTGGGGTAACTATTTAGAGGAAATGTCGGATGCGTATCTTCACCTTTGTGGTCTCTATTCTTGCCTTGGCATATTTTTTATTGTGTGCAGGCATCTTTTTTTATCAACGTTCATTAATTTATTACCCTCAGCAAGGTGTTAAAAGCGTAGCAGAAAATACAATCTGGACACGTTCCGGTGAAGCAAATATCCACATCGCCGTTCGAAAGCATGAGGGGAATGATGCGATTATTTATTTTGGTGGTAATGCTGAAGATGTCGTACTTAGTTTGCCCGATTTTTCAGAGATTTATAAAGATCGAGCGATTTATTTGATGCATTACCGAGGTTATGGAGGAAGCACCGGGGCGCCAAGCGAAGACGTTCTGCATAAAGATGCACTTACGTTATTTGATCAGATTTATAAAAAACATACCAATGTAATTGTGATAGGACGCAGTTTGGGGACAGGGGTTGCTGTTCGGCTCGCAAGTCAGCGGCCAGTGTCTCGATTAATTTTGATAACTCCGTACGATAGCCTCGAAAGCGTTGCTGCATCACAGTTTCCCTACTTGCCAGTGCATTGGCTTTTAAAGGATCGGTTTGACTCTGGAGTTTTGGTGCCGAAATTGAAGATGCCGACTTTAATTCTGATGGCTGAATTAGATGAAGTCATCCCTAAGTCAAGTACCGAGCAGCTTTATAGCCGTTTTTCTAAAGGAGTCGCATCAATAAAAACAATACAAGGTGCGAGTCACAATACTATTTCAGCTAATGATAATTATAGTAAGGCTCTAAAAGAATTTCGGTAATTTCAATCATCGGTGATTCTTCATTCAATTACTGATTGGCCGTCATAAATAAAATTTTGCTTTTATTTCTTGAGTTGCACTTAGCGGATTCCCTCTAAATTCTGGATAACAGCGATACGGCATGATAAATTGCGCGTGGTTTTTATTATTCGATGATAACGGGAGATGATTCATGGATTTACAAGAATGCACAGCAGCAATACGCGCTAAGGTTGGTGAGGATAGTGGTCTCAACGCATTATTGAAATTTGATTGCGGTAGCGATGGCGTGGTATTCGTCAATGCACTCGAAGTGCCGAATACGGTGAGCAATGACAATCTGGACGCCGGTTGTACGGTTACTCTAGCATTGGCCGATCTGAGTGCTCTCTTGTCCGGCGAGTTGAATCCGGTGAATGGCTTTATGATGGGCAAGCTCAAGGTTGCCGGTGACATGAGTGTGGCAATGCGCTTGCAAAAAGTCGTCTGAGCTAGAGTCGGGGTCAGAGTCAGTCTGATTGAGGACTTCTGATTTGTAACGTTCCCAAAAGGGAATTTCTAAAAAACCTTTAATCGATATGTAATGGCGCCGCTTATTCCTGCCTTTCCTCAGTGCCTCAGTATCTCTGTGGTGAGAGGTCTTGGTTTTTGTGTCCGTCGTGTCGATATTATTTTTCAATTTCGCGATTTTTAGAAATTCCCAAAACAAAACACGCAGTATTGATGCGCCTTCCAGCATGAAAGTGGCTGAAGTTCCTCATGAATGCTGCGTGTTTGTTTTTAGTCGTTCTATTTTGAGATTTATTTTTAAAAATCAGGTTCAGTGAGTCCAGGTACTCACACTAAGGACACGGCACCCAAGGCCAGTGCTGAGCTGCCATCGGGATACAGGGCGTCGTAGCAGCGGGTGCAGCAGTCGCAAAACAGGTGCGCACGTTTGACGTGCCGGAACCGTAGAATTAATTGCAGCGGAACGCCACTGCAATGCGGACAGATTTCACGCATTTTTCCAGATGACTGCGCATCCTCAGACAGATATCCTCGCTCTAGCATGACGCCATCAATCACGTCTCTGGGATCAAGTTCGATAAGAGTGAACTGCGGCGCTCTGGTGCCACGGCGTTCGCTATAGGCTAAGTCATTTTCATAGTGGCTTGATGATGTTGCACTGATCATTTTTTACTCCTGTGCCAACGAGATTGTGAATCCACTGCTAAGCTATTACCTTAGCAAATGATTCTGATGGGACTTTTAATCTAGTCAAAACTTTGGCATAACTCAAGCCCGGTAACAATAAGTCTGCGACAGATCAAAATTACTGATGCGTGTTTGCATTTGCTGCGGTGCGATATTGGTATGTCATTGACGTAATCAGTTGACGATTGCGGCCAGCGCTGGGTCAGCTTCAGAGTGAAAATGAAGAGTGAAAAAATGAGATGGATAAAGCAGACGTAGTTTTTCAGGTGACTTTAGTCAGACAGGGCTGGTCGTTCCCGGCGACGGCTGATGTAACCGTGCTGCAGGCGGCACAACTGGCAGGCTTTCAACTGCCGGCGTCGTGCCGGAACGGTACGTGCAGAACCTGCTTGTGTCAGATGGAGAGCGGTGCGGTTGACTATACCGTCGATTGGCCAGGTTTATCTTTTGATGAAAAAGCCGAGGGGGCGATTTTGCCCTGTGTGGCACAGGCCCGCTCGGATCTGTTGCTCGATCTGCCTTTTGTTACGGACGAACGCATTGCCTGACCTGGTTGCTCTGCTTGTCCCAGCAGGCGCTGGCTGCGTTAGCTACCGGATGAGGGATGCCGTCGTCGTCAATTTTTGCTACTACCGTATCCCAGGCTTGTACGCCTTGACGGTTCACGTGCAGACGGATGACCCAACCCTTGGTCTGCGCGTCATTATCCAGCGCATCAATCATAAAATTGCCTATGCTATAGATGATGGGCTTGCCTTGATAGTGTTCGATATCCTGGATGACATGCGGATGGCCACCGATCACGGCATCAGCACCGGCATCAATCATGATGCGCGCCAGGCTACGTTGCCTTTCGCCCGCACTAAGTTCATTTTCCCAACCCCAGTGCATGAACGGAATGACGAGGTCTGCTTTGTACACGCTGCGAGCCTGGCGAATATCGTCAGCGACTTGTTCGTTTTCGCTCCAGGCGATACCTGCGGCATGCACATCGGCTTCAAAACTTCGCGGCATGAATTCGTTATAGGCGAGCAGGGCGATGCGCAGTCCTTTGCGTTCAATGATGAGTGGCGTGTGGGCATCGCGTAAATTTTTGCCGCCACCAAAGTACGGCATCTTTTGCTGATCAAGTAAGCTCAGCATCTCAGTAAATGCGTCACGGCCAAAATCGCCGGAATGGTTATTCGCGATCCCGACGGCATCGAAATGGCGTTTGAGAATAGCCAGGGTACGAGGGTGCGCGCGGAAGGTGAAATTCTTATCTGCGGCGTCACCGCTCGTTGCCACTACACATTCGAGATTGCCGATGCGTATGTCGGCATCTTTCAGAATCGCGGCGAATGCGGCAAAGGGATCTTTGCCTTGTTCGATAACCTGACCCGGTTTGCCATCCAGGACGATATCTCCTGCGAATAAAATACTGACGGTGTCCTCTTTGTTTGCCGGGATCGTGGCTGTCCGGTCGGCTGCGGTAGCTGGCAGAGTGGTAGATAAGCATGCGCACAGGCAGGCGCACAGGGTTGCTAGTGTCATCGAGATTCTGCGCATCATGGCTGTACCTCTTGCAAGGTGCAGAAATACTGTAACTCTCTTTCCACGTCGCCCGCGTATAGTGAGTTTTTTGGCGTCAACTGAACGGGAATTGTTGAAAGCGTAAAAGGCGGATAGTAAGTCGCCTGATGGATAGGCATATCTTTATGGCGTGTCTGAAAGTAGGCGTACAGCTTGATGTAATCGATGGGTTTTTCTTTACCAATTATCACGGCTTTAAATAAAAAACGACCGCCAATATCTACTGGCTCAATGGCATACGGATCTATGGTCGGCGCGGTATCGATGATTTGTGTACTGCCGGCATAAGTGACATGGCAGCGTAACAGCGGTTTGGCATGGGCGTTGCCGGTACTTAATATCGTCATTGTGAGAGCTGTTACAGCGAATAAGACTGCTTGCGCTGAACTGAACTGCGTACAAATAAGTAAAAAAGTCTTTTTCTTGCGATTACCTTTATTACTTGTATTTACGGGTGCTGGCTGCGTCATTATTGTGATCGATTAGAGTAAGGGTGAGTGCGCTCAATACCCCGAGTGATGCGGGTAGTTTATCGGGGTACTTGTTTGAGATTATTCGCTTGGCAAGGCGTTGGCTAGCTTATAGTTTTTTGTGTAGCTCGTCATGTGTTGCAAAAAAACTGTTGCAATCGGTGATAGCCGCTTGCCACGCGGATGGATAACCCACCAGTTTGAATGAATCGGAAAATGCTTCACCGTGAGTATTGTCAGGCCTTCTTGCTCTGGATGCCTTGTTAAGGCGTGAGTGGAAATAACTGCCAGACCCAGTCCGCCGGCAACGGATTGCTTAATGGCCTCATTGCTTCCTAATTCAAGGCGCACCTTAGGATGAAATTCAAGCTGAGCAAAGTGGGCGTCGCAGGCCAGACGGGTGCCTGATCCTGACTCTCTCAGGATAAATAATTCCTCAGATAAGTCCTTTAAATGGAGTGATTTTCTTTTTGCGAGGTGATGCGTAACAGGCGCGATGAGCACCAGCGGATTTTGCAGAAAAGCATGCTGTACCAGATCAATGTCGCCGGGCGGCATCGACATGATGTAGAGATCGTCGGCATTTTGCCGCAATCGTTGCACCACACCGTCCCTGTTCAATACTTCAAACGCAATATCAATATCAGGAAACTGCTGGCAAAAATCTCCCAGGATACGCGGAACAAAATATTTAGCCGTGCTTGCGACGGCTACGCGTAATCGTCCTTTGGTATGGCCAAGCAGTCCAGCAATGGTTTGCTCAAAATTACTCCACTCTTGTTCCATATTACGTGCCGTTTCGACTAGAGCTTCACCGGCCTCAGTCAGATGCAGGCGCTTGCCTATCTGTTCGTAGAGCGGTAAGCCGATCGCATCTGATAGCTCTTTCATTTGCATCGACACAGTTGGCTGCGTGATATGACAGGCTCGGGCGGCCGCGGTGATGCTGCCATGCTCGGCAATGGCGAGAAAGACTTTGAGTTGTCTGAAGCTTGCATGCATAGATATTTATCGATGGTAAGTATTGTTATTATTGATTTTACTTGATGATTGACCGGAATTTACAATTCGCCTCAAATCATTTTTTGAGGACGATATGCAAAATTTTTTAGACCCTGCGATTTTATTTTTTGTGTTTGGCCTGCTGGCGGGACTGGTGAAGTCCAATCTGGAGATTCCGCCACCGATTTCCCGGTTTTTATCTTTGTATTTGTTGATGGCCCTGGGTTTGAAGGGTGGTTTTGCTTTGGCAGGATCGGGCTTTAATGCCAGTGTTGCCACCAGTCTTGCTTGCGCTGTCTTGCTGGCGATCTTGATTCCGGTCATGGGGTATCAGGTCTTACGGCGATTCCTATCAGGATTTGACGCTGCGGCAATTGCGGCGACTTATGGCTCTGTGAGCGCGGTCACGTTCATCACCACGACACAATTTTTGGAGAGCCATCAGATTGCCTATGGTGGCCATATGGCTGCAGCGATGGCGCTGATGGAGTCGCCGGCCATCGTCATCGCGGTACTACTGGCGAATCGCGTGCGACATTCTTTATCTGTACAAAGTAATTCACTGGCGTCGAATCAGCAAGCGCGGATAGCTGGTTCCCAAGTCTCTCTCGGCAAACTGCTGCATGAATCCGTGACTGACGGCGCGCAAATGCTCTTGATGGGCGCTCTGGTCATCGGTATGTTGACTGGGGAGTCGGGTAAAGCTGTGATGCATGTGTTTTCCGTCGATTTATTTAAAGGCATGCTGGCTTTCTTTTTACTCGATATGGGCTTGCTGGCGGCGCGTAATATCAGTGCGTTGAAGACCAGTTCAATCGGCTTGCTGATCTATGCCGTCGTTGCACCAGTGCTGCATGCAGGCATTGCCTTGTTGCTGAGCGTTTTGTGCGGACTTAATCCGGGAGATGCTTGTCTGTTGATGTTGCTGGCTGCCAGTGCGTCGTATATCGCCGTACCAGCCGCATTGCGTATCGCGATTCCGGAGGCGAATCCTTCGCTGTATATCGGGCTGTCACTGGGGGTGACGTTCCCGGTGAATATTTTGGTTGGAATTCCGCTGTATTCACATATCGCCCAGCGTGTTTTGGCTCATTGAGGCTGGCTTAATTGGATATCAAGTACTTATATTGATGATGTTGTTATATCGGATCGGTCCTGCTTGTGCGATAGCTTGACGGTTTAGTAACCGGGTAAAGAACTTTACAAAGCAACTGCTTGCTTTGTAAAATGAGCGTGACTATTGAGCGCACTTTTCAGAGTTTTAATCTATTACACACTCTCTCCGCTATGACACAACACATCATCGATAATCCGGAATTTCAGTACATGCTGCGCATGGTTATGGAAGAGAAAATTCCGTTTTGCCAGCTATTAGGGATCAAACTTGGCGAATGTGATCCTGAGAATCCGATGATTCATTTTGATATGCGCGAGGAGTTGTTAGGCAATTTTGCACAGGGTATGTTGCACGGTGGCGTAATTGCCTCAGTGCTGGACAGTGTTGCGGGTTTCGCCATCCTGTTGAAAATGGCGAAGCAGAGTCCCAAAGACGATCCGCTCTCGCAATTGAAAGAGTTCGGGAACATGAGCACCATTGATCTGCGAATTGACTACTTGCAGCCAGGTAAGGGCAAGCGCTTTACCGCGACTGCGGAAGTCACTCGATTAGGTAAACGAGTAGCGAATGTCCTAATGGATTTGCGCAATGAGCAAGGCGAACGTATTGCGACTGGTGCCGCGGCGTTCATGTTGCACGGGCGAGCATAAAAGTAGACGTTCGTGCGTATTGATGCGCGGCACCTATAATTCTTACTCTTTTATATGGTAGCCCATCAACTGAACTACTGAATCACTATGGCTAAACATCGTCCGCTTGCAACTGTCCTTGACGAGGAGGGGAATCGTCGCGCTGATCTGGTGCGGGTGTCGGCGCGACTTTTTCGTGAGAAGGGTTACGACGCGACGACCGTACGCGATATCGCCAGTGCTGTCGGTATGCGCTCCGGCAGCCCTTTTTATCACTTCAAGAGTAAGCAAGAGATACTCGCCGCAGTAATGGAGGAGGGATTGGTTGCCGGTCTTGATGAGGCCGAAGGCATAGTCGCCAGCGAACTTCCGGCCTTGGATAGATTTAGAAAACTATTACGCGCGCATCTTGAGACTGTCTTGGGAGAGGGACATGATTTTATCCCCGTGTTGCTATACGACTGGCATGCACTGAGTCCTGATTTGCAAGAAAAAATTATCGATCTCAAGGATCGCTATGACCGGCTTTGGCAAACCGCAATTTCAGAATTAAAACAGGCCGGCCTGGTCCGGTCTGACAGCAAGATTGTCCGTTTGTTACTGCTAGGCGCAATCAATTACAGCGTGCAATGGTATAAGCCGGGCAAGGGGCTCGACCTCGATCAGTTGGCGGAACAGATAGTCGATTTTTTCCTGACAGGTGAGGCTGCGTCGCAATAGCTGAGACAGCTACATAAGACAGCTAAGTAATCTTAGTAAAAGTAGTGATTTGAGCGCATAAAATGAGACGAAATACACAAGATTTCTTTTTATTTTACTTTGTAAGGGATTTATGCGTATAATCGAACAATCGTTGAGATTCTAGGTGGTAGTGCAGTATCAGTCTGTCATTTCTTCTTGGTTGAAACGATCTATCGGGCATTTGCCCACATTAACTGAAATAGGAAATAGTAATGGCAACAGGTATTGTTAAGTGGTTCAATGATTCTAAAGGTTTTGGTTTCATTACTCCAGATGAAGGCGGCGAAGATTTGTTTGCTCACTTCTCTGCAATCGTATCCTCCGGCTTCAAATCTTTGAAAGAAAACCAACGCGTTTCTTTCGACGTAACAACTGGCCCAAAAGGCAAACAAGCTTCTAACATTCAAGCGATCTAATTTTCATATTGAGACGCAGAATGCGACTTGTTTAAGTTGCTAAGTAAAAATCCCCGACATGTCGGGGATTTTTTTTGTCTCAATTTTTGTGCTCATCTGGTTTCGAATGCGATTGAATCCGTATATGATGGAAAAGTCAGTGATAGAGATGATAATTAAAGTTGTATGCCTTTAATTAGCGTTTTACACTGCGCTTTTTATATATTTTCCTATGCAAATCACTCAGTACTAATAATGAGGGACACAACATGTTCAATTTGACGATTAAATCTCGATTGATAGGTGCGATGGGATTCATGGCGATCATGCTGGTAATTGGCGCATTCATGGGTATTTATGGTGTGAGCAACAGTAATGCAGTGATTCAGGAAATATTTACTAATCAATTGCCATCTGTGGAAAATTTGGGGCAATCGAGAGTGCTCCTTCTTCGTTCCAGAACAGCAATCGACAGAGTTATTGCTCATCCTGACGCGCCTGATGCAGCAGAAACGATCAAAAGGTCGGAGGACTTCCTGGCAAAATCCGACGAGCTTTGGAAAAAATATCTGGCACTACCTCAGGATGTGGATGAGAAGAAAATATCAGATATAGTTGCTGTCGCTCGTGATAAATATATCAAAGACGCGCATAGCCTCATGGTTGCTGCAATAAAGAGCGGGAATAAGGACGAGGCAGATAGAATTAATATGTCGGTAGTGCCGCCTCTGTTTTCTTCTTACTCGGACAAAATGAGTGAGCTAAGTGATTATCAATTTAAATCGGCATCTCTCGCATTAAATAAAAGTAATGATGAGTTCAAAACATTTGTCTGGATAGATATCTTTGGCATAGTTGCGGGCCTGTCAGCGGTATTTGCTTCAGCTTTTTTCTTATTACGTGCGATTTCGAATCCGCTGAAAGCGGTGCTCCATCAGTTTGAATCTATCGGCAATGGCGATCTGACGAATCAGATCAGGCCCAAGTCCAATGATGAAATGGGAAAATTATTGGCAGGCCTGGAAAATATGCGCCAAAGCTTGGTGCAGACGGTCACTGTAGTTAGGCAGGGTAGCTCGTCAATCGCAATTTCCTCTGATGAAATTGCGACGGGTAATATGGATCTGTCCTCCCGTACTGAACAGCAAGCCGCCAGTCTTGAAGAGACAGCGTCTTCGATGGAGGAGTTAACATCGACAGTACAGCAAAATGCCGATAATGCACGGCAAGCTAACACGCTGGCGGTTGCTGCCTCGGAAGTCGCAACACGGGGTGGGCAAGTGGTTGGCGATGTTGTTCACACCATGTCATCGATTAAAGAAAGCTCTAAAAAAATTGTCGATATTATTGCCGTCATTGATGGCATCGCGTTCCAGACGAATATTCTGGCACTGAATGCTGCAGTAGAGGCCGCACGTGCAGGTGAGCAAGGGCGCGGCTTTGCAGTTGTTGCATCGGAAGTACGTAATCTCGCGCAACGCTCTGCCAGTGCTGCAAAAGAAATCAAAACCTTGATCGGTGATTCCGTCGACAAGGTTGAGGTTGGTACACGATTGGTCGACGATGCCGGTAAAACGATGGATGAAATCGTTACCTCGATTCAAAGTGTGGCGGACATCATGGCTGAAATTACCGCTGCAAGCGCCGAGCAAAGCGATGGTATTTCGCAGGTTAATCAAGCGATTACCAAAATGGATGAAGCGACCCAGCAAAATGCTGCATTAGTAGAGCAGGCTGCCGCAGCTGCCGGTAGCATGCAAGATCAGGCACGTCAGTTAAATCAGGCTGTCAGTATCTTTAAAGTGACGGCTAGTGACACAGGTTCCCATGCCGGAAATAAGGCGCCAGCGATGCAGGCGATTTCATCTCCTAAGCCAGCCAGCAAGACGATCAAGAAAACTGGAGCTAAACCAGCGGTTAAATCTATTAGCAATAAACCCGCGTCAACCTCATCCTCAGCGACCTCCGCAGCCTCAGCCAAAAAAGCCACGGGCGGTGCATCTGAAGATGACTGGGAAGAGTTCTGATTTTTTTCAAGCCCGACAAAAAAGCGATGAATTCATTCATCGCTTTTTTTATATACCCACGATTTTCTATGGTTTTCTGCGGATCAGGATTTATGCCAGTAGTTCGGTTTGCTATAGGCGTGACGTAAAAAATCAACGAAGGCACGTATCCTCAGCGGCAGGTGGCGGCGCTGTGCAAAAATCGCATAAATATCGTTACCTGGCGCAGTAAAGTCATCAAGCACCGTCACCAGTTTGCCTGATTCGATTTCTGTACCGACTTCCCACATGGATCGCCATGCCAGGCCTTTGCCTGCGATTGCCCAGTCATGCAAGACCTCGCCGTCATTGCAGACCATATTGCCCTCGACTTTGAGGATGACATTTTTGCCGTTCTGGCGAAAAGTCCAGCCGCGCTGACTGCCATCACTGCTAAATGCCAGACAATTGTGATTGCTTAATTCATCCAGCGTAACAGGTGCGCCATAACGTTTGATATAAGCGGGAGAGGCAACGACGACACGCTTGTTATCCGCCAGTTTGACCCCGATCAGATTAGAATCCGTCAGCGAAGCAATACGAATAGCGACATCAACGCCTTCGCCAATGAGGTCCACGACACGGTCGTTTAAGCTGAGCGTAAGTTTGACATCCCTATGTTCGCTCAGAAACGATGGTACAAGTGGTGCTACGTGTTGCCGGCCAAATCCCGCAGGTGCCGAAATGGTTAACTGACCGCTGGCGCGTGCGCTGCGTTCCGATACCGAAGTTTCCGCTTCTTCCAGCTCGGCGAGAATGCGCTGACAGTCTTCCAGAAACGCGGCACCTTCGTTAGTGAGCGCGATTTTGCGCGTGGTTCTTTGCAATAATTTCACGCTTAAGCGTTCTTCCAGTGCATCGAGACGACGGCCTATCATGGCGGGAGCAACGCCTTCAGCGCGAGCCGCAGCAGACAGGCTTCCTCTGGCAGCAACCTCGGCAAAAGTAGAAATTTGTTTGAATTGGTCCATGTCGTTGTCGTGAGTAAAAACAAGAAAAACAGCGCTACATTTGACAAATATAGATGATTTTAGTGAGATATGCGATTCATCTTTAACTAAAACGCAAAGATAAAATGATAAAACATCGTATTTATAATAATTTTTACTGAATATACTGCGTATCACTAGATTAATGTTTCTTTTATCGATAGCAGAATTTTTAATTTTCTAAAAAAATCCTCACATTTTGATTGTTTCGTTCATGTCCATTCAGGCAATTGCTTTTGATGCTTACGGTACGCTGTTTGATGTGTACTCGATAAGTGAGCTGGGAGAAAAATTTTTCCCGGGTAATGGCATTGCGCTTGCTGCGTTATGGCGTGATAAGCAAATTGAATACACACGCTTACGCACCATGTGCAGCATGTACAAACCGTTTTGGGAAGTCACTCAGGATGCACTGATCTATTCTTGCAACTGGCTGGGATTGCCATTGAGTCTGGATGCACAAAATGCCTTGATGGGACAATATGCGCGCTTGCAGGCGTTTCCGGAAAATCTCTCTGTGCTGAGGCTATTGCGCGATCAGGGATTGAAGCTGGCAATCCTCTCGAACGGCAACCAGCATATGTTGCAATCCGCGGTGGATGCCGCTGATATGCAAGGTCTTTTTCATCATCTGTTGTCGGTTGATACGGTAAAAAAATTCAAGACGGCACCCGAGGCTTATCAGATGGCACCAGATATGTTTGGCTTACCCGCCAGGAATATTTTATTTGTGTCGAGTAATTGCTGGGATGCGTGTTGCGCTACCTGGTTTGGCTACACCACCTTTTGGGTGAACAGGAATGATGCGCCATTGGAGGAGTTAGGTGTGGCACCTCATGGTCAGGGTAAATCTCTTACCGATGTCATACCGTTTTTAAGTACACAGGATTCGTTTTAAGATTGGTTTTTGTATTTTTTATTTTCATATTGGAGAATCTCATGACACACATCACTTTGCCGGCAGGTATGCAAATTACTGGCGAAATTAAACCAGGCTTTGAACAAATTCTGACTCCGGAAGCGCTCGAATTGGTCGCTAAATTAAGTCGCGCTTTTGAGCCTCGTCGTCAGGAGTTGCTGGCGGCGCGCGTGGCCCGTGCAGCACGTCTGGACGCAGGAGAGTTACCGGATTTTTTGCCAGAGACGAAACACATACGCGAAGGTGATTGGAAAATCTCGCCAATCCCAAAAGCGCTGGAATGTCGTCGTGTCGAGATCACAGGTCCGGTAGAGCGCAAGATGGTGATCAATGCGCTGAATTCGGGTGCAGACAGTTACATGACTGACTTCGAAGATTCCAATACGCCAAACTGGGATAATCAATTGACCGGCCAATTGAACATGCGCGATGCAGTTCGCCGCACAATCAGCCTGGAACAAAATGGTAAAAGCTATAAACTGAACGATACCATCGCCACTCTGGTCGTGCGTCCGCGCGGCTGGCATCTCGATGAAAAACATGTATTAGTTGACGGTAAGCGCATCTCTGGCGGTATTTTCGATTTCGCCCTGTTCTTATTCCATAACGCCAAAGAACAACTGGCACGCGGTGCCGGTCCTTATTTCTATTTGCCTAAGATGGAGTCACATCTGGAGGCACGCTTGTGGAACGACATCTTCGTCATGGCGCAAAATGAAATCGGTTTACCACAAGGTACTGTCAAAGCAACCGTGCTGATCGAAACAATAGTCGCAGCTTTTGAAATGGATGAGATTCTTTATGAATTGCGTGAACATAGTTCAGGCTTGAATGCTGGTCGCTGGGATTATATTTTCTCTTGCATCAAAAAGTTTAAGAACGATAAAGACTTCTGTCTGGCTGACCGCGCCAAAGTGACGATGACTGCACCGTTCATGCGTTCGTATGCCCTGCTATTGTTGAAAACCTGCCACAAGCGCAATGCACCGGCAATCGGTGGTATGGCAGCCTTGATTCCGATTAAAAACGATCCTGAGAAAAATGAAATCGCCATGGGTGGCGTACGCAATGACAAAGCCCGTGACGCCACCGATGGTTACGATGGCGGCTGGGTTGCTCATCCAGGCTTGGTTGAGCTGGCGATGACAGAGTTCAAAAAAGTATTGGGCGATGCACCGAATCAAATCAGCAAACAACGTCCTGATATCGACGTCACGGCAAAA
This sequence comes from Undibacterium sp. RuTC16W, assembly GCF_049339445.1. NCBI lineage: Bacteria > Pseudomonadati > Pseudomonadota > Betaproteobacteria > Burkholderiales > Oxalobacteraceae > Undibacterium > Undibacterium sp. RuTC16W. The sequence goes on from NZ_JBMPPE010000004.1 coordinate 198,047, forward strand.
GATTTGCTGAACTTCCAGCCAGAAACACCGATCACCGAAGCCGGCCTGCGTTACAACATCAACGTTGGCATTCATTATCTGGGTGCCTGGTTAGCGGGTAACGGTTGCGTACCGATTCACAATTTGATGGAAGACGCTGCGACTGCTGAAATCAGTCGCTCACAGGTCTGGCAGTGGATACGTTCCAGCAAAGGTTTGCTGGAAGATGGAACTAAAATCACTGCGGACTTAGTGCGCTCCATGATTCCTCAGGAGCTGGCCAAAGTAAAAGAACTGGTCGGTACCGGAGCGACATATGATCGCGCTGCGGTGATTTTTGAAGAGATGTCGACTTCGGATTCCTTTGCTGAGTTCCTGACTTTGCCTTTATACGAAGAAATCTAATCCATCAGCAGCGTCGTGCCTGTCAGCCAATCAGTCAGACAGGTATCAGCTTGATAAAAAGCGATCTGCGGATCGCTTTTTTTACGTGTGAATATATCGCGGCCTGAATTGCGATGAGTTTCTGGGCAGGGGAATTTTATAAAGATGTTTAAATCAACGAATGTCAATTGCGATACTCACATAGTTTAACAATATGGCAATAGTTATTTGTTATATTAATGCGCATCGATACGACCGTATCGTAAAAATGAATAAATCCTTTTTTACAGGAAAGTGAGTGAGCAAATGAAACAATACGGCGCTGAATTTTTTGGAACTTTTTGGCTAGTCCTGGGTGGCTGCGGCAGTGCAGTACTGGCAGCGGCTTTTCCCGGAGTCGGGATAGGATTGCATGGCGTTTCGCTCGCATTCGGTTTGACCGTGCTGACCATGGCGTATGCGATAGGACATATTTCCGGTTGCCATCTGAATCCTGCGGTATCCATCGGTTTGTGGGTTGGCGGACGTTTTCCGGCAAATAAATTGTTGCCCTACATCGTGGCACAAGTCTTGGGCGGCGTTGTGGCGGGCGGTGTGTTGTTCCTGATCGCCAGTGGCAAACCTGGCTTTGATGTGGCAGCAGGTTTCGCTTCGAATGGTTTTGCTGAACATTCTCCCGGCGGTTATTCTTTGCAGGCGGCATGGCTGACTGAAGCAGTGATGACGATGTTTTTCCTGGTGATTATTCTTGGCTCTACCGATGCACGGGCACCGAAGGGCTTCGCGCCGATTGCGATTGGTCTGGGGCTGACTCTGATTCATCTGATCAGTATTCCGGTCACGAATACATCAGTTAATCCGGCTCGTAGTACCGGCGTCGCTCTGTATGTGGGTGGCTGGGCCGTGCAGCAATTATGGTTATTCTGGGTTGCACCGATTGCGGGTGCGGTGATCGGTGCATTCACTTATAAAATGATTGCCGGCGACGGTAAATAAATTGGGTGTAGCCACGTCTGGATAATCGCCTCTGAAGCGAGTTTCGTGTTATTTCCATGCTACTTCAACGCTATTTCAATGCTATTTCAACGTCATTAAGACGGGGTTGAGATAATTAGCGTCAGCCGATTCCTGAGGACGTAAGAACAGCGGAAGATTTATTTTTGCCGCGCTGCGGTAGCAAATAATTGCATGCTATTCTTGCGTCTTCTTTTATTCGGGACTTACGCAAAGCACTAATTGAATTACCCCCTGAATTACCACCTCTCTCCGTGTTATTTGCGCTATTCGTACTGTCTTTGTACGGTCTTCACCGGAGTATCTAGGTAATATCACGTTGCGTAAGCCCCCATCATTGCTTAATATTTTATGCCCGCTACTTTCATTACTGCAAACGACGCAATTGCCGCTACCGAACTCTGGCTGGAAAAAGCGGTAATCGGGCTGAACTTGTGTCCATTTGCTAAAGCTGTTCAGGTCAAGCAACAGATTCGATTCACTTTCAGTGAGGCGAAAACGCCTGACGATCTCTTGCAGGATGTCGTCAAAGAATTGGAACTGTTAGCGGAAGCTAATCCGGAGAAAATCGAAACCAGTATTTTGATCCATCCCTATGTATTGACGGATTTTCTGGACTATAACGATTTTCTCGATGTTGCTGACGCTGCCCTACAAGAGCTGGATCTTGATGGCATCTTGCAGATAGCCAGCTTTCACCCGGATTATCAATTCGCAGGAACCGACCCTGACGATATCGATAACTTCACCAACCGCTCCCCTTATCCTTGTCTGCATCTGCTGCGTGAAGAGAGCATCGACAGAGCGGTCGCGGCGTTTCCCGATGCTGACATGATTTACGAAAAGAACATACAAACCATGCGTGACCTGGGTCTGGACGGATGGCGAAAATTGTTTCCGTCAACGCGTAAAAAATAGAAGCCAGAGCGGATACAAAATGGCGTCAGAAAAAATTGCTGATGCCAGTGCTGCTGGCTGTGATGAGAAGATGACATGTCATCTTATTTCGTGTAACCGAGGCAGTTTAGGGTAAGTGCTTCAGTCACTCATAGGCAGATGAAACGGCGCGTAGATTTTTTTCGGCATTGATATAAAAATGAAGGAAACTTGCAATCATTTTTTTATATCCTTATGCAAATAAGTAATTTACTCACTTTCATTTGCTTTTATTTTAAACACGCCCGTGCTTAATTCTGAAGGCTTCGTTTTTTCATATACTGAGTAGGGGTATATAATATTTTTCTATAAAACACCCGATATATACTCGGACTTGATGGTTCGTCTTAATATACTCCCCTTGTTTTTAAAATTTTCTCGATTAAGTGCGAGATGGCGATTTTCGCTTAATTCGCTAGTGATGCCATCAAGCTGACAATTTCATAAGCAAACTGTTCAGATTTTTGTCGGCGATTTCGCAATGACAGATTTTTTCATCTGATGACTGCTTAAAAAATGGGCAGTGTTGACTTGTTATTTTGCGTAGCAGCATGTAGAGTAAAGGGTTGATTTTCCGCATTTTTTACCCTTTAGGTTTTCTACAGCTATGGCTCTAATCGTCCACAAATACGGCGGCACTTCGATGGGTTCAACTGAACGTATCAAGAACGTCGCCAAGCGCGTTGCCAAATGGCATGATGCAGGTCACCAGATCGTTGTGGTGCCGTCTGCGATGTCTGGCGAAACTAATCGCATTATCGGTCTGGCCAAAGAAATTATGGCGCAGCCTGATCCTCGCGAACTTGACATGATTGCATCCACTGGTGAGCAGGTATCTGTTGGTTTGCTATCGATGGCATTGCAGGCAATCGGCAAGCAGGCCGTGTCTTATGCCGGCTGGCAGGTTGCGATCAAAACGGATTCGGCACACACCAAAGCCCGGATCGCATCGATTGACGATACAAAAGTTCGCGCTGATCTGGATGCCGGCAAGATCGTGATCATTACAGGTTTTCAAGGAGTCGATGATCTGGGCAATATTACGACGCTGGGTCGTGGCGGCTCTGATACGTCGGCGGTCGCTGTTGCTGCTGCTCTGAAGGCGCAAGAGTGCCTGATTTATACCGACGTTGACGGTGTTTATACGACGGATCCGCGCGTGGTATCTGATGCCCGCCGCCTGAATACCGTTACGTTTGAAGAAATGCTGGAAATGGCATCGCTGGGATCTAAAGTCTTGCAGATCCGTTCCGTCGAATTTGCCGGTAACTATCGCATGCCTACGCGTGTTTTGTCTTCGTTGACAGATCCACTAATTCCGCTGGAAGAAGAAATGAATTCCGGCACCCTGATTTCGTTTGAGGAAGATACACATATGGAACAAGCCACCATCACAGGCATCGCGTTTAACCGTGATGAAGCAAAGATCACCGTTTTTGGCGTACCAGACAAGCCAGGCATTGCTTATCAAATTCTCGGTCCGATCGCTGATGCGAATATCGAAGTGGATATGATTATCCAGAATCAATCGGTCGAAGGTAAGACAGACTTTACCTTTACCGCACCACGCGGTGAATACACGAAAGCCATGGACGTGCTGGAAGGTAGCGTCAAAGCACACATTGGTGCAGGCAGCATCATTGGCGATCCAAAAGTCTCCAAAGTCTCTGTCGTCGGTGTCGGGATGCGTAGTCATGTTGGTATCGCCTCGCAAATGTTCCGTACCTTGTCGGAAGAGGGTATCAATATCCAGATGATTTCGACTTCAGAAATCAAAATCTCTGTGCTGATTGATGAGAAATACATGGAATTGGCGGTACGTTCTTTGCATAAAGCATTCGGACTGGAATCTGCCTGAGAAAATTAACAGATTGTTCTGGCTTGGTTGTTGACCAATTCCAAACAAGCAGCTATTATCTCGGTCTTGATTGCGATTGAGTAATTAGTCGCAAACATGTGGAGGCGTGGCCGAGTGGCCGAAGGCACTTCCCTGCTAAGGAAGCATATGGGCTTAAACCTGTATCGTGAGTTCGAATCTCACCGCCTCCGCCAAAGAATATGTGCTCGCTTAACGAAAGTTAAGCGGGCATTTTCTTTTCTTGATCCGGTCATGACTGGAAAATGATGAGTTCTCTTTTGATTGGCGATACACTCTGGGTCTTACTTGTTACCTGCATAAAATAATGACTATTCTTGTCGCCATGACCGCCGATTTCTTTTCACGCTACCTCGCGCAGGCTATTGGTGGTTATGCTGCGCAGAATGTGGAATCCGGTCGTAGTGCTCCCGAGGAGGCGATGGCGCAATCTGAGCTTGAACATCATCGCCTGTTGCCGCAAGGTCAGGCTACTCCAGATCACTATTTTTTTGAAATTCGAGACGATGGTTGTGATAGTAACGATCGTAGCGGCAACGTCACGGTAGGTACTTTGTGGGTGGCCGTGATCGATAAGGGTGGTGTGCGCAGCGCCTATATTTACAATATCGAAATTGATCCGGCCTACAGGCGACAAGGACATGCGAAGCGGGCATTTGTCGCACTGGAGTCTTTTGTCGGTACGCTTGGCTTATCTACCATCGGTCTGCATGTCTTTGCTTTCAACCGCGGCGCGCAAGCTCTTTATGAATCTCTCGGGTACGCTGTCACCGGTCTGAATATGCAGAAAAAAATTCAGACCTTCAGATCATCCTAAGAACTGATTTAGATTCGCTGATGTAGATTACCTCATGTAGATTAACTGACGTAGATTCACCAATGTATCTTCGTCACGCCCATATCCCCCAGAGCTGACTTCGCATAAGTTCAGCTCTTCATTGCGACTACTTCACTGGTTGCCCACACTCCCATCTGATTTTCCTTATTTGTATTGATTCGGTTTTTTTACATCTTGTTTACACCGCGTCCGTCAGTCTTTACAAAATCTTTAGACCCTTCTGGCTATCCTCTCTCTCGTTAAAACAAACTTTCTGAGGATTGTGATGGCGGATTTCATGGATCTGTTTTTTGTTGCAGGAATCATAGGATTCTTCCTGCTGGTATTGGCGTTTACGCATGTTTGTCATGTGTTGGGAGAAACGAAATGAGTATGTTCACTATTTTAGGTGCAGTCGTAGCTGCTGCTTTATTGGTGTATCTGGTGATCGCATTGTTGAAAGCAGAGGAACTGTGATGACGACTCAGGCGATTGTCTTATTGCTGACATTTTTAGCAATATTATTGGTGTTGTCTTATCCGCTGGGGAGCTTCATTGCCAAGCTTGCAGGTAATGGACGTGTACCGGGTTTTGGCTGGTTATCTGGTGTAGAAAAAGTTTTGTATCGTGCCGCTGGCGTTGATCCTGAGCAGGGTATGGGTTGGAAAGCCTACGCGATTGCTTTGCTGGTGTTCAACACGCTTGGCGCCTTGGCGGTGTACTTGCTGCAGCGTGTACAGCAATGGCTGCCGTTGAATCCGCAAGGCTTTGCCAATATTAGTCCTGATTCCGCATTTAATACTGCGGTGAGTTTCGTCAGTAACACCAACTGGCAAGGTTACTCGGGCGAATCTGCCATGAGTTATCTGACACAGATGCTGGTTTTGGTAGGGCAAAACTTCTTCTCCGCAGCGACTGGTATTGCAGTTGTCTTCGCTCTGATTCGCGGGTTTTCACATCACTCAGTAAAAGCGATCGGCAATTTTTGGGTCGATATTACCCGCACGACCTTGTACTTGTTGTTGCCATTGTCGGTGATCTTTGCCGTGTTCCTGATGGGGCAGGGCGTAATCCAAAATTTTGATGGTTACAAAGAGGCGACTTTGCTTGATCCAGTCACTTATAGTCAGCCTAAAGTCGGTGCTGATGGCCAACCTTTAAAAGATGCGCAAGGTGCGCCAGTGATGGAAACCTTGACGACTAAAACCCAAACGATTGCGATGGGTCCAGTGGCATCGCAAGAGTCCATCAAAATGATTGGTACGAATGGCGGCGGCTTTTTCAATGCTAACTCTGCTCATCCTTATGAGAACCCAAACTACCTGACCAACTTCGCACAGATGCTGAGTATTTTCCTGATTCCTGCGGCACTGTGTTTTGCCTTTGGTCGCATGGTCGGTGATATTCGCCAAGGCTGGGCAGTGCTGGGTGCCATGACGATTTTGTTTGTCGTGATGACGATCGGTGTATTAATGGCAGAACAGCAAATCCATCCGCTGATGCAAGCCTTAAATGTCGATCAAGTGACGAGTGTGCTGCAATCCGGCGGCAATATGGAGGGTAAAGAAACCCGCTTCGGTATCAGTGCTTCTGCCTTGTTTGCTGCGATCACGACAGCGGCATCTTGCGGTGCTGTGAATGCCATGCACGATTCTTTAATGCCGCTCGGTGGCCTGGTACCCATCGTGCTGATGCAGTTTGGCGAAGTGGTATTCGGCGGTGTCGGTTCTGGTTTATACGGCATGCTAATTTTCGCGATCCTGGCAGTGTTTATTGCTGGCTTGATGATAGGTCGCACACCAGAATATCTGGGTAAAAAAATCCAGTCCTACGAAATGAAAATGACGGCGATTGTGATCCTGGTTACGCCAGCATTGGTCTTGGTCGGTACTGCGATTGCAGTCATGGCTGATGCAGGTAAAGCGGGTATTGCTAATCCGGGGGCGCATGGTTTCTCTGAGATTTTGTACGCATTTACCTCTGCTGCAAATAACAACGGTAGTGCATTTGCTGGATTGTCTGCGAACACACCGTTCTACAACATCATGCTGGCGATTGCGATGTGGTTTGGTCGTTTTGCGATGATCGTACCTATCTTGGCTATCGCAGGTTCTCTGGCCTCTAAAAAACGTTTGGAAGTGAACGCAGGCACCATGCCAACTCATGGCTGGATGTTTATCTCGTTGCTGGTTGGTACGGTGGTGTTGATTAGCGTCTTGAATTATGTTCCAGCATTGGCGCTTGGACCGGTCGTCGAACATTTGCAATTGTTCGCTGCTCATTAAGCTCACTAAGGAAGAAATTCATGTCTAGCGTTAATTCTCAAAATACAAATAAAGCTGTCGCTGATCAAGGTGATGCCTCCGCGGAAAAACTGCGCAGCGCAAAATCACTCAGCATGATGGATAGCACGCTGATGTTGCCAGCGATTGTGGATGCCTTTAAAAAGCTGAACCCAGCGACGCAATTGCGTAGCCCGGTGATGTTTGTGGTGTATGTCGGCAGTATCCTGACTACGCTGTTATGGCTGCAAGCCTTGTTTGGCAAGGGTGAGGCCAGCGCTGGGTTTATCCTGGCGATATCAGTTTGGCTCTGGTTCACGGTCTTGTTCGCTAACTTTGCCGAAGCATTGGCAGAAGGTCGCAGCAAAGCACAAGCCGCATCCTTGCGCGCTTTAAAGCAAACAGTGATTGCCAAAAAACTGGCAGTGCCAAAGCACGGCACAAGCTGGTTGCCAGCCAATGCCAGCGACTTGCGTAAAGGCGATGTCTTGCTGGTAGAAACCGGTGATGTCATTCCCATCGATGGTGAAGTAGTCGAAGGTGTAGCAACTGTGGACGAAAGCGCGATCACCGGTGAATCTGCACCTGTGATCCGCGAATCTGGTGGCGATTTCTCTGCAGTTACCGGCGGTACTCGTGTGTTGTCAGACTGGTTGGTCATGCGTGTAACGTCGAATCCTGGCGAAGCATTTATTGATCGGATGATCGCCATGGTAGAAGGTGCAAAACGTCAAAAAACACCGAATGAAATCGCATTGACGATTTTGCTGGTCGCACTGACGATTATCTTCTTACTAGTTACGGTCACTCTATTACCATACTCTTTGTACAGTGTAGAAGCTGCAAAATTAGCAGGCATTGCATCTAGCCCAATCTCTATCACGGTCTTGATTGCTTTGTTAGTGTGCCTGATCCCGACCACGATTGGTGGCTTGTTGTCCGCTATTGGTGTTGCCGGTATGAGTCGCATGATGCAAGCCAATGTCATTGCCACATCCGGTCGTGCAGTTGAAGCGGCTGGTGACGTTGATGTCTTGATGCTGGATAAGACCGGTACGATTACTTTAGGTAATCGTCAAGCGTCAGAGTTTTTCCCTGCACCTGGCGTCATCTTGGCGCAATTGGGTGACGCAGCACAACTCGCTTCATTAGCGGATGAAACACCCGAAGGTCGCAGTATCGTTGTCTTAGCAAAGCAAAAGTGCAATTTGCGTGAACGTGAAATGGCGAGCCTGAACGCGCAGTTTATTGAATTCACTGCGCAAACTCGTATGAGCGGTGTCGACATTGGTACTCGTGTCATTCGTAAAGGTGCGGCTGATTCAGTGAAGAAATTTGTTGAAAGCTTAGGCCGTCCTTTCCCCGCCGAAGTCAGCAAAACAGTGGACGATATTTCTCGTCGCGGTAGTACGCCACTGGTGGTGGTGGACGATGGCAAAGTCATGGGTGCGATTGAGTTAAAAGATATCGTCAAAGGTGGTATCAAGGAGCGTTTTGCTGAGCTGCGCCGCATGGGTATCAAAACCATCATGATCACCGGTGACAACAAGTTGACCGCTGCTGCGATCGCAGCAGAAGCGGGTGTGGATGACTTTTTGGCAGAAGCAACACCAGAAGATAAGCTGAAATTGATCCGCAGCTATCAGTCAGAAGGCCGTCTGGTTGCGATGACGGGCGACGGTACCAACGACGCGCCAGCACTGGCACAAGCAGACGTCGCCGTTGCCATGAATTCCGGTACGCAAGCCGCGAAAGAAGCGGGCAACATGGTCGATCTGGATTCTAATCCGACCAAGTTGTTAGAGATCGTAGAAATCGGTAAACAAATGCTGATGACACGCGGCTCTTTAACGACCTTCTCGATTGCGAATGACGTAGCGAAATATTTTGCGATCATTCCTGCCGCTTTCGTCGCCACCTATCCACAGTTGAAGGCCCTGGACGTGATGCATTTGTCCAGCCCGGCTTCGGCAATTATGTCAGCCGTGATTTTTAATGCGCTGATCATTGTGTTCCTGATCCCGCTGGCACTCAAAGGTGTGAAGTATCGTGCGATTGGTGCAGCGCGTCTGTTACGTCGTAATCTGTTGATCTATGGTCTGGGTGGCATCGTGTTGCCGTTCGCAGGCATCAAGTTGATCGATATGATTCTTGCTCTGTTTAATTTAGTGTAATCAAGGAGTGAAAATGAATTCTCTATTCTCCCAATTTCGTCCTGCCGTTGTCCTGTTCGTTGGCTTTAGTCTGATCCTTGGTGTGGCGTATCCCTACGCAATTACTGGCATCGGTAAAGTGGCATTTAACAAGCAAGCTGAGGGCAGTTTGCTTGAGCACGACGGTAAGCTAATTGGCTCTAGTCTGATCGGTCAGGCGTTTAGTTCAAACAAATATTTCTGGAGCCGTCCTTCCGCTACATCTCCAATGCCGAATAATCCAACGGCATCGAGTGGTTCTAATCTGGGCCCATTTAATCCTGCACAGATGGATGCTGTTAAAGGTCGTATTGCTACTTTACAAGCGGCTGATCCGGAGAATAAGCAAAAGATTCCAGTCGATTTAGTCACCGCATCAGCCAGCGGTCTTGATCCAGAAATCAGTATCGCCGCGGCACAATATCAAGCGACTAGAATTGCCCGCGAGCGTAAAATGTCTAACGAACAAGTCATGGCGTTGATCGAACAATTTGCACAACGCCCGGTGATGGGTGTGTTTGGCGAGCCACGGGTCAATGTGCTGGCCTTGAACCTGGCTTTAGATGATGCAAAGTAGACAGAGGCAATGACGGGTAATTGACATCAAGCCAGATAAAGCCGGATAAGCTCACCCCGCTAAGGTTTTGTCCGGAGAATCAGGATTGAGGTGGTATAGGGATACTCCTGTAGGTATTGTTATACCACCTATATAAATAGTGCGGATAAGGCAGTATTTTTATGCATACTCCCCTTAATTGTTGAATAGTATTGATCTGGTGAGCAATGAGCAGTGGTTTTTTTACCCCGCCGCTAAACCTTTCACCTACAAATAGTTTTTTTGAAAAATGGCCAATCTGAACGATCAACGTCCTGATCCTGATGTCTTGCTTGCTCATGTGCAGGCGCAGGAACGTCGTGCCTCGCGTGGCAAATTGCGGATTTATTTTGGTGCTTCTGCCGGTGTGGGCAAGACCTACGCGATGCTAAGTGCTGCGCATAAATTGCAATCCGAGGGGCAGGAGGTATTGATCGGTGTAGTAGAAACCCATGGGCGTCGTGAAACCTTGGCCTTGCTCGATGGTTTGCCGTTGCTGCCTCCGAAGCTGATTGCCTATCGCGATAAGACGCTGAGCGAATTTGATCTTGATAGTGCTTTAGTCCGTAAGCCGCCCTTGATCTTGATGGATGAACTGGCGCATTCAAATGCGCCGGGTTCTCGCCATCCTAAACGCTGGCAAGATGTCGAGGAGTTGCTCGATGCAGGGATCGACGTCTACACTACCGTCAACGTACAGCATCTGGATAGCCTGAACGATGTCGTTGGCGGCATCACCGGTATCCGCGTGTCAGAGACGGTGCCGGACACGGTATTTGACGACGCCGACGAGGTAGTGCTGGTCGATGTACCTGCCGATGAGTTATTGGCGCGCCTGCAAACAGGGCGGGTTTATCACGGGCAGCAAGCCGAGCGGGCAGCAAAGAATTTTTTCCGTAAAGGGAATCTGATTGCGTTGCGTGAACTCGCATTACGCCGTACTGCGGATCGCGTAGAAGAGGACGTGCAGGCGTACCGGATTGAGAAATCGATAGGCAAGGTGTGGAAGACCGACGCCGCGCTGCTGGCTTGTGTCGGCAGTGGACCGGGTGCGGATCATCTGATACGCAGTGCGGCGCGTCTGGCAAGTCAGCTCAGTGCTGAATGGCATGCCGTCTATGTCGAGACGCCGCAATTACAGCGCCTGTCTGCCAGTCAGCGCGAACGGATTTTAAAAAGTCTGAAACTGGCACAAGACCTCGGTGCCAAAACGGCGGTACTTAGCGGTCAGGATGTCGCGAACGAAGTCGTGGATTATGCGCATAGTCATAATTTTTCCAAGATCGTACTGGGACGCCGTCGCTACTCTTGGACGTCGGTGTCATTGCATAAAAAAATGGCCGCACTGGCACCAGATCTGGATCTGATTGAGATCGGACGGGCGGCGACAGATCCCGTTAATCCTGTGAATGAACGACATGATTCCCGGAATCAGCGTAGTCAGCGTGATGACATCGGGCATCGTCAGAGTACGGATTTTTTTGATCATACGCCATCGGCGACCTCATGGACTGACGCAACAATGCCGATCAATCCAGTTCGCTGGCTTACCCGACATCTGCGCTATCTGTATGCCCTGCTGGCGATTGTCGCAGCTGCAATCGCGTGCACACCGTTGCTGAATTTTTTGCATCTTGTGAATATTGCGATGCTGTTTATGCTGGTGGTGGTGCTGGTCGCATTTCGCTTGGGACGTGGTCCCTCAGTGCTGGCGACAGTGGTGGGTGTGGCAGTGTTTGATTTTTTCTTCGTGCCGCCGCGGTTTACTTTTGCGGTCAGTGATTTTCAATATCTGGTGACGTTTGCTGTGATGCTGGCAGTGGGTTTGCTGACCGGACATCTGACCGCGGGTTTGCGTTATCAGGCCAGAGTTGCCTCGCATCGCGAGTCTCGGGCGCGCGCGTTGTATGAATTTGCGCGGGACTTGTCCGGCGTATTGCAAGACGAGCAGATTTCTGAGAGCACGCAAGCGATTATTCAACGGGCTTTTCGCGCCAGAGCGATTTTGTTATTACCCGACGCTAATGGAAAATTACAAGCGCCTGCCGTGATTACTGAAGGGCTGGATCTGGGAATTGCCCAATGGGCTTTTGATAAAGTCGAAGCCGCCGGCATAGGCACCGACACGCTGCCGGCAAGTAATTTCTTTTATTTGCCTCTGGTGGCACCGATGCGCACCCGTGGCCTGTTAGCGATACAACCGGATAACCGTCGATGGATTTTAATACCGGAGCAGCGTCAGCAGCTCGATACGTTTGCCGCGCTTGCTGCGATTGCATTGGAGCGCGTACATTACATCGAGGTTGCGCAAGAGGCATTGATCCACATGGAATCGGAACGCCTGCGCAATTCATTACTGGCCGCTTTATCGCATGATCTGAGGACACCATTGACCTCGCTGGTTGGTATCTCTGAGTCGCTGACCATGTCTAAACCGGCGCTGACTGATTTGCAGCAACAGATGGCGCAGAATCTGCATACCGAATCCTTACGCATGAGCGCTCTGGTGGCGAATCTGCTGGATATGGCGCGCATCCAAAGCGGTGAAGTGAAGTTGAATCTGCAATGGCAGCCGCTGGAGGAGGTGGTAGGCAGTGCTTTACGCGCCAGCACGGCTGCTCTGGCACAAGCCCGAGTTCAGACGGCCTTACCGGCAGACCTGCCTTTGCTACATTTCGATGCGGTGCTGATTGAGCGGGTGCTATGTAATTTGCTGGAGAATGCAGCGAAATACTCGACTGCTCATGCCGTGATTGTTATCCGTGCCGAGATGGATGACAGCCGTCCGATGGTCAAGATCATGGTTGATGACAACGGCCCTGGATTACCTGCGGGACGTGAAGAGCTTATTTTTGAAAAATTTACCCGTGGAGAGCGCGAGTCTGCGACACCGGGTGTTGGTTTAGGACTGGCGATTTGCCGTGCGATAGTTGAGGCGCATGGTGGTCGTATCGCACCAGCGAGTTCGCAACTTGGCGGGGCTTGTATCTGCTTTACTTTGCCACTGGGCTCGCCACCGTCGTTGCCAGATTTTGATGCTAATGATGTTTGAACGTGCCGCGCCTGTTCCGGTGTAAGCGACCTGTCACGATGCACTACCTGCTGCTATTTAATGAATGCTGATTGATTAAAACCAAGTGATGAAAACTGAATCAAAACCTACTGCGCTATTGGTTGAGGACGAACCGCAAATCCGTCGTTTTGTACGTAGTGCGCTGGAAGAGGAGGGCTGGCAAGTTGAAGAGGCCGGAGGGTTTCAACGCGGCTTGATTGATGCCGGTACGCGCCAGCCAGATTTGATTATTCTTGATCTCGGCTTGCCGGACGGTGATGGAGTTGATTTCATCAAAGACCTGCGTCATTGGTCTAGCGTCCCGGTTATCGTCTTGTCGGCAAGGGTTAACGAGGCCGATAAAATCAAGGCGCTGGATGCGGGTGCCGACGATTTTTTAAGCAAGCCTTTTGGTGTTGGCGAATTATTGGCGCGGGTGCGCGCAACCTTGCGTCGCCAGCGCCAGCCAGGTACTGCCACTGACGGAATAGTCCAGTTCGGCGATATCCGCGTCGATCAGCAGGCACGCCTCGTTACCAAGGGGGGCAATATGGTGCATCTGACAAAAACGGAATTTCGTCTGCTCAGTGTGCTGGTCAACAATGCAGGACGAGTCGTCACTAATCTGCAATTATTAAGAGAAGTCTGGGGGCCATCGCATACCGAGGACGGCCATTATCTCCGGATCTACATGGGGCATTTACGACAGAAACTCGAAGATGATCCCACCCAGCCTCGCTATCTGCTAACCGAAACTGCAGTAGGTTACCGATTGTTGCTACCGATGTGACGCGTACTCACGTCAGCTTATCGGTGAATTGCGCTGTGATCGGTAGTGAATATTGAGTGCGCGTTGAACACTGGTTGAACGAGCAAACAGCATTAATCCAATAATCCGCTAATTCCTTTATCTACTTAAGTAGTCATTAATTATTTTCAGCTTTGCCAGGCTGAGAGTCGGGCTTTTGCACGCCTGTTTTTTGTCAAATGGCATGTCGTACTGTTATTAAGTGTCGTTGTCAGTTGCTGTGCGTTGTTGCATATCTTTTCGGGAAGTCCTCGACCGATTTGCCAGAATACCGTACCAGCAGTTTTTTTAAATCAGTAGTTTTATATGAATGTGAAAATCCAATGAAAAAAATAATCTTGATGAGTGTGCTCTCCAGTTTGTTTTATGGAACGGCTGCGTATGCAGACGAGCCAAAGCCAGATAACGAGTTGAGTTTTAATGTTGCGGTGGCATCCGATTATCGCTACCGAGGAATCTCGCAGACCCGCCTGCAGCCTGCCTTGCAGGGCGGTGCTGATTATGCGAACAACCCCAGTGGATTTTATGCGGAGACGTGGGCGTCAACCATCAAATGGACAAAAGATGCCGGAGGTAGCGGCGATCTTGAGATCGATCTGTATGCAGGCAAACGTGGCGAGATCGTTAAAGATATAGGTTATGACGTCGGCGTATTGACCTATGTTTATCCATCTAACGGTTTGGCTGTGAACGCCAATACAACGGAAATCTATGGACAGCTAAGCTATGGTCCCGCCTATGCAAAATACTCGCATGCCGTAACCAATTTATTTGGTTTTGCCGAGAGTAAGAATAGTGGATATCTGGATCTCGGTGTCAATCTGGATCTCGATACAGGACTGGTACTCAATCTGCATGCTGGTCGCCAGAATGTGAAAAATAATTCTGCCGCAACCTATACCGACTGGAAAATCGGTCTCACCAAAGAGCTGTGGTCAATCAACTGGGCAGTCGCCGTTATTGGTACAAACGCAGATAAGCTTGCTTATGCTTCACCTGTGAATGGCAAATTTTTGGGTAAGACAGCGCTAGTGGCGTCTGTAAGCAAAAATTTTTAGTCAAACCTTTTAAGCGCTTTTTCATTCTGCTGGCTTGCATGGTTAAGACTGTGATCAGCGTAAGCCGGCAGTGTGGTTCGCGAGCGTAATATGAATTGATAAGCTCTCTGGCTATAGCAGGTTAGCAACATCAGAAGTTTGCATAGCGTAGAAAGAATTTTCAATTAGTTTCACATTGAATCCGCAATCTGCGTGCGGCTTACAAGCCAAAATGCCTCGGAAAGGCTTGTTCTTATTGCGGATTCCTTTTTTGGGAGCCTCTACACATCGCAACATCGTATTCAAGATGTTGACAGATCCCGGCTTCATGTTTCGGAAGGATCGTCTGGATTCTCAAGAACCACGCCTCCACGCGCATCCCAGATAACATTGGTAATGCCTGGTTCGCTCTCTTCCAGAGATTTTTTTTCTAGCTCTTCGGGTGTGAGTTGATGATGTTCAGCCTGTGCCTGATCAATGATTTTTTTGTCCTTGAGTAGCTGATCTCTGAGATCGAGTGCTAATTGCACATTTTCTTCCAGATCGGCGGTTTCCCACGGCTTGGTAATATAGCGAAATACTTCAGCTTCGTTGACTGCACCCATAATTGTCTTGAAGTCAGCCGATGCGCTGAGCATCATGCGGATACTGTCGCTCTGAATTTCTTTCGCGATTCTAAAAAAATCTACGCCGTTCATCGAAGGCATATGATAATCAGAAATAATAAAATCATATTGAGTCGTCCCCATTTTTTGAATCGCAAGCTTGGGGTCGTTACATAACTCAATATCAATATGCAATTTTTGGGAGATAGGACGAAGGCTGCGCTGAAGAGCGTGTAATACATTCATTTCGTCATCAACTAATAAGGCGCGACGCATTATGTTCTCCTTATAATATTGGCGTAAGGGTTTGTTTGCGCGCTCGCTGTTGCGTTTGGATTTGTTTTTACTCTTAGTGTCATACGGCCACCATTCGATGCATCGTAGAGACGCATTTTTTCTATGATGCGGTCAGTCAGTACATGATCTGCGGGTAATAGCATGACACCGTCACGCGATATCATCTCATTAGACAACACCATGCCAGCTTGCAAGTCACGGATAGCAATCTCCATATCTGACGTAGGTTCGCCAAGGTGACCGCTTAAAACCTGATTGAACGCGTTGACAACATTTTCATCGTAACGACTTTTTAAGCCTCGTTGCACCACTCTTTGAGCTTCGTCGGCGGGTAGCCTGCGTAGTACCAGACTACCAGTTTGCAGACTATCGTAATCACTTGCCAGAGCCAATATACGAGCGCCTAAAGGAATTGCATCCGCGGCTAATCGATCAGGGAAACCGCTACCATCAAAACGTTCATGTTGCGACCGGAGTATTTTTGCAGCGCCTTGCAAATCCTCAAGTGGCATCAGTAACTGCTCTGCGCGTATGGTGTGTTTGTGGTATTCCCCAAGTTCGTCGCCGTTCAGGTTATTAAATGGGGTATTAAGCAGTTCATCTGAAAAACCGATTTTGCCGATATCTACCAATAGACCTGCGACGAAAATTTCTTGTGAGTCTTTGGCATCGCATCCCATCCGGATTGCAATTTTCCTGCCTAGGTCAGCGACTCTTCTGGAGCGTCCTGCAAGTTTACCGCCACGCATTTCAATCAGGCTGGAAAACACTTTGATAGAGGTTAAAAAACTGGTTTTAAGTTTATCGTTGGCATGGATCAGAGAGTCATGTGCTTTTTTTAGTTCAGCAGTCCGGGCTTCTACCTTTGCTTCGAGGCTATGATTCAATTCCTTTAATTCGTCGTTTTGCCGCAAGGTCAGAGCTTCCAGCCTTTTCTTTTCATTCTCCAGTGCTTTACGCTCCAATGCCTGGCGGACCACCAGCATGATGTCGTTATCGTCCCACGGCTTTGTGATGTAGCGATAAATTTCACCGCGATTGATGGCATCAATAATAGCCTGGACATCTGCGTATCCGGTCAATAAAAGACGTAAGGTAGCCGGCCAGCGACTCCGGACTTTCTCCAGGAACTGGGCACCATCCATTTCCGGCATGCGCATGTCAGAGATGACCAGGTCAATCGCTTCAGTTTCCATGACAGCTAAGCCCTCCTGTCCACTATTGGCGATTAGAACTTTGTAACCTTTGGCACGAAAAAGGCGGCGTAACGACGACAGGATGTTGGGTTCGTCATCGACACATAAAATTTTTGCCGACAGAACAAATTGCTCCATTCGTTCCGTTTCTGATTGCTGATCGGGAAGGAGGGGATCGCTCATGTTGTGCTCTCCTTGTTATTGTCTGATTCAGGATGTTTAACTGGTAGTTTGATGCGGAAACAGCTGCCTTTCCCTACCTCCGATGAGAGGCTAATCTGTCCCTGATGTTTTTGAATAATGCCGTAAGCTAATGAGAGACCCAGACCGGTTCCTTTACCTATTGGTTTTGTCGTAAAAAAAGGGTCAAAGATACGTGAGGTAATCTCTTTAGGGATGCCTGATCCGTTATCCTCTATTTCGATGATGACGAATTCCTGTTCATGGTGCAGCTCTGGAAATGTGCGTATGATAATTTTGCCGCGTTCATCGCCAATCGCATGGCTGGCATTCACCACCAGATTCATGATGACTTGGTTAATCTGGGTTGGCAGGCATTCGACATCGGGAATATGCCCATATTCTTTGATGACGTCCGCTTTATATTTGATTTCGTTATTGACGATATTGAGTGTTGAGTCAATCCCATGATGGAGGTTCGACCACTGCCACACATTGTTGGTATCTGTTCTTGAAAAATCTTTGAGATCTTGAACGATCTTACGCACCCGGCCAATGCCTTCTTTAGATTGAGACATGAGCTCAGGTATGTCATCTTTTAAAAAATCCAGCTCTAGGTCTTTTTTTAACTTGCTCAGTTCAGTAAGTACATTTGCCTGACTGATATGCTGTTCGGCAGATTCATATGCAGTAAGCATCTCAAATAAATCGGCTATATATTTTTCTAGTGAGCTGAAATTGGAAAAAATATACCCTACAGGATTATTAATCTCATGTGCGACGCCTGCCGCTAGCTGCCCTATAGACGCTAATTTTTCAGATTGTAGTAGTTGTTCCTGCGCTTTGGATAGCTGGATGTTGAGTTGTGTCAGCTCGCCATTACGTCGTATTAATTCAAATTCGATGATGGCTCGCTGTTGCAAGTCGGCTTCTAATTTTTGATTTGCTTCGGCTAATTGTTCGGTTCTTTTTTTGACGAGTGTTTCCAAGTCATTATGGGCTTTACGCAAAGCCTCTTCTGCATCGTGACGCTCAGTAATATCCTCTAAGGTTTCGATCGCGCCAATGATTTCACCCTGATGAGTGAATAAAGGTGCCGCCGTAAAATGTAACCACAATCCGCTTTGCCCTAGATGAGGGAAAAAATCATCCACTTCATAAGCACCTTTGATTAAAGTCGATGCTTTAAATTTTTTGCTATAGAAGGTGTCGACGCTATTTTCTACCTGTTCTGCTATGACCAGGTCGGCAAGCACCGGACGTTTATGCCGATAAAATGGCAGCCATTGTTTTTGCGTGGAGACCATCGTACTTGCGGAATGCCCGAGAACTCGCTCTGCCGCCCGGTTCCAATGAGTGATGAAGTGTTCTTTATTAATGACAAAGGTAGGAACAGGATTGCTATCTAAGAATTGAAATAAGTCCAGATCCATCAAACTTAAAGCCAGTTCATCGGGCTTTTCTTTTGATAATAAATTGACCGGTGACGTAGTCGAAACATCGTCAGTTGCCGGTGTGTGTTGACTATCTGCAGGTTTTAAAAAATCGGAAGGAGGTTGGTTTATCACTATGTCTCCAGATTAGGCGATCAATATTGCGCAAATTTCTTCACATTGCATTTCTGTGCGGCAGAATATTTTTTTACATGTCTGAGGAGTCAGTCCTAGTTGTTGCCAGGCAAATTCGTTTATTTCGGGTACTGCTTCGTCATGGGAATGAGTGAGATCTAATGCGTGGGCAATTGCATCTGCAACATGTAAAATCATCGCAAGCTGCTGATGGTTTTCCGGTGCATGATGGCAGGCAATCGCGTGTTGAATTTCTTCAGGAAATTTCCAATAGCTTGCCAGTGCGCTTCCAACTGCTGCATGATCAATACCTAACATTTCGTTTTCTAATAAAAACAAAGAAGTATCGGATTGCTTTTGTCGTTCCAGAACTTGCGTATATTGCTCTTGATATACAGTGATCAGGACTAATTTGCCGATGTCGTGGAGCAGGCAGGCTGTAAACGCCTTATCTGGACTCATTTCTACAAAACGAGCAATTTCCTGTGCACATATTGCGCTGGCAATAGAGTGTCTCCAGAAGACGGTGAAGTCAAAAATAGACGCATGATTTTCTCTAAAGCTAGAAATGATTGCAGTAGTGGTTACCAGCGTCTGTATACTGCGGAAACCTAATACGGTAATGGCTTCCTGGATGCTGGTGATCTGATGTTGCATGCCGTAAAACGATGAATTAGCGAGGCGTAAGGCCTTGGCTGTCAGAGTCTGGTCATGTGAAATTTTTGTGACGACGGAACCGATATCGACATCGTCTTTCTCCATGCTTGTCAGCAATTCGGTGACGATTGAAGATAAAGCTGGGAGGCGTTGAATTTTTGTTGCAATCGCCTCCAGTGAAATGTGACCGGTCTGATTCATCCGATCTTCTCCGCATAATATTCCGACAGATATTCCTTTAGCTGCAAGTTAGCAGGCAGATGTTCTGTTTGCTTGAATATCTGATCAAGGCGCTCGTGTAGTTGATTTATATTGCTCGTATCCAGATTGCTTCCTGCATCATTGATTACTATGCATACTTGATCAATGTCACGTTTTATCAGCGATTGAATCAGTGCTGACGTGAGTCTTATGCCTTTGGAGAGTAATATGCGACCCCCTTCATCGAAAAAATTATCGGCGATGATCATGTCGGGGAGCGCGTCGCAAACCCTGATGAGCTTAATCATGCTAATTGTCTAATCGCAAGGTAATTAATTTTCCACGAGATTGTGATCGTTCTCCCATTACTTTCCAGTTGGCGATGTAATACGTATTTTCTATCGCAATTTGAAAATCCTGACCCGCTTCACGTGCTTGCAGAGAGTGACTGAGTTCTCGGGATAATAGTTGAATATTTTCTCCTAGCATTGGGGTGGATTTTTGTAACAGTATCTCCGCTGCCTGATTGATAAACGCGACCATGTCGTCGTCGTCAATGCCAATCAGCGGTACGGGTATATATTGCAGAACTTCTCTGACAATTCCCAGGCTGGTTTCGTCTCGCTTGATTTGTAATTGTTTTTGTTTCAGTACATCGGCCAGATGTCGATTGGTGGTTGCTAACTCCTGATTGGCTGTCTGAATTTGCATATTGAGCCGACGGTTTTCGTCAGCCATTTCTTTATGATGAAAGGCTTCTGCTATTTGTTCTTTGAGCTGCTCATCTTCCCAAGGTTTTGTCAGGAATTTATAGATTGCCCCTTCGTTGATCGCGTCCGTAATCGATTGTAATTCGGTGTAGCCGGATAAGACGATGCGTATCGTATCCGGGTAAAGTTTTTTTGCATTGCGTAGAAATTCAACACCTGTCATTTCAGGCATACGCTGATCTGAGACGATAACATCAACTTTGTTTTCACTCAGTAATCTAAGGCCATCTTGCCCGCTATTGGCGGTAAAGATTTGATATCCGTCACGCCGTAAAAGTCGTTTTACGGAGGCTAAAATATTTGGTTCATCATCAACTAAGAGTAAGGATCGTTGTGGTTTTTCCATGCGCAATAGATGATTTTCCAAACAAATATCATTTTGTAAAAATTCTTTTGTTTTATCTGCTGGCATTGGCCTGGAGAGGAAATATCCTTGAATCTGATCGCACATATTGAGGCTTAAAAATGCACACTGAGCTTCTGTTTCGACACCTTCGGCAATGACCTTAATGCCCAGACTGTGCGCCATGGCGATTACTGCTTTAGAAATGGAGGCATCACCGGAATTTTCGGTAATGTCGCGAATAAACGATTGATCTATTTTGACGTAATCAAAAGGGAAGTGTTTGAGATAGCTGAGTGCTGAATAGCCAGTACCAAAATCATCTAAAGCCAGGGTGATACCATGCTCTTTGAATCCCTTTAGCATATTGCCTACAGGGGTGCGGTGATCCATTAATACACTCTCGGTCACTTCTAAAGAAATCATATCGTGACCGATCTGCATTTCTCTCAAGATATTCAGTAATTTGGTAGTGAAGAAAGGATTCTGCAATTGTCTTGGGGAGACATTGATCGCGATACATGGGACGATAATTTCATCTTGCTTCCAGGCGACTATATCTCGGCAGACCTGTTTTATCACCCAGTTACCGAGCTTTTCAATTAAACCGGATTCTTCTGCGATCGGAATGAAATAGGCGGGAGAGACCATGCCTCTATGTGGATGAGCCCAGCGTAAGAGTGCTTCCAGTCCAATGACTTTCCCTGTTTGTAAATCTGCTTTTGGCTGGTAGTGTACAGATAGTTCTTCAGCAACAATAGCCTTATGAAGATCGTTTGATATTTCGACACGATCTTTCGTAATGTCATTCATTTTTGCTGAGTAAAACTGGAAGTTACTACGTCCCAATTGTTTGGCGCGGTTCAATGCCAGATCCGCAAAAGTAAATAGTTCATCGTCGCTACTGCTATCTTGTGGGTAAAGGGCAATGCCTATACTGCATGAGAGATGTAGCTCAATATTGTTAGCTAAGTAGGGCTCAGCAATGACGCCTGAGATGCGTTCGCAAACATTGATAATGTTCTCTGTTTTTTCAAAATCTTTCAAAATTAATACAAATTCATCCCCGCCGTAGTAAGAAACTGTATCGGCTTCATGAACGGACTGATGCAGTCGTTCGGCTATATTTTTAAGTATTTCATCGCCAGTGTTGTAGCCAACACCATCGTTGATTTGTTTGAAATGATCCAGTCCAAGGTGAAGTATTGCGACTGTGGTCGCCCTTCTGTCTGCAGAGTAGATGGCTTGTTTCGTCCGATCTTTTAATAAACTACGATTTGGAAGTCCTGTCAGGTCGTCGTGGGTTTTTTGAAAAAGAAATTCTTTTTCTAGTTCTTCCTGAATTTTCTTTGCTTCCTCCAATTTAAATTTTTCATTGTAGGAGTAAGCACTCAGGACAACACCTATATCGAAGAAGATTAACTTGAGCAGGGCGTCAAAGTAGAGAGTAAAGTTTGAAAAATCATGTTCGCTGATTTCCCATATGATCGATTTTATTTCAGATAAATATTTTCGACAGGTGTTTAAATAATGTTCATGACTTAAACCCAGACCTTGTTTTTTTATAGCTAAATTCAGTCGATTATGAATGTAATTTTTATCATAAACACCGCTAGTCAGCAGGGAAAAATAGATGCGATTATATTCGTGTAACTCCTCATATTCTGCGGCAGTCAGTGATCGCGTTAACTGATTTGTGTTTTTTAAATGCTGTGACAGCATATCGAGGAGTCTTTGGCGGTAGGGATATATTTCCCCCCCTAGATCAACCAACGCTGCTGCATCTCCCTCGCTAAAATCGAGAAAATTTAGCTGCTGCAACAATATGTCTTCACTACTTTTCAGTGTGTCGAGTATGTGGTTTACTTTTTCATCATAATTAGCTGGGTTTGGCATGGTTCTTGAGCTTATAAAGAGGACAAATTCAGCTAAAATAATTGGTATGCAAATCAGTTTTTCGCAATACCCTTAAGTTCTTCAGCGATCTCTGCTGAGCCTGAGAGCAATCGCATCTATGTATCTGCTCTAGGTTTCTGGCGCATTCTCTGGATGTATCGGTAAATGTAAAGTGAAGCTGGTTCCCTTGCCTAATTCGCTTTCAACCTCAATTCTTCCCCTATGTTTTTTAATGATTCCATAGGTTAAAGATAATCCTAATCCAGTGCCGCTACCGATCGGTTTTGTAGTGAAAAATGGTTCGAAAATACGTTTTAAATTTTCTGGAGAAATGCCTGAACCTGTATCACTTACTTTAATCCAGACCCAGTCGTTCTGTACCCCGGTGCTGACCGTGATAACGCCGGTTTCTTTGATTGCATGCGATGCGTTAACAAAGAGATTCATGAAAACTTGATTGAGCTGGGAAATAATACATTTCACCGGAGGCAGTTTTCCGTATTCTTTGACAATATTCGCTTTGTATTTAATTTCGTTTTTGACGATATTTAAAGTGCTATCAAGTCCTTGATGAATATCAGCTTCTTGCCAGTCAGTTTCTCCGACATGAGAGAAATCTTTTAAGGACTGGACAATATCCTTGACGCGCTTCAGGCCATCCATCGACTCACGAACAAGATCCTCCACGTCTTCTTTTAAAAAAGCCAGATCTGCTTTTTCTCTTATCGCTGCCAGGCGTTTGTGAAATTCAGAGGTCGGAGGAATATGTTGGAATAATTTGTCGTACTGCTCAATGACGCCAAACAGGGTTCCTACATAATTTTGCAAAGACCCCATGTTCGAATTCACAAACCCGACAGGGTTATTGATTTCATGCGCGATGCCTGCCGCAAGTTGCCCGACGGAGGCCATTTTTTCGGATTGCAGTAATTGCTCTTGGGCTTCTTGTAATTTTTGGATCAGCGCTTGTTGCTCTTCGCCTTTTTTTTGCAGTGCTTCTTCCATCTGCTTGCGTTGAGTAATATCGGTGAGTGAGCCGACGACTTCTACTGGATTGCCATCAGCATCACGTATGAGTCTGAGCATATCGTGCATCCAGATGTAGCTTCCGTTACTACCTTTAAAACGATATTCGTAGGTTCTGGATCCTTCAGTAAAGAGCATTCCGATACTGGAAAATATTTGTGGGATGTCTTCTGGATGAATATGATCGAACCAGAAATTGGGATCAGATACCATTTCTTCTGGATGGTAGCCGAGGACACGCAGAGCATTGCTGCTCACGAAGGTCATTTTGAAATCCCCGGTTGGTACACTGCTGTAAATAATCGCAGGGGTATTCTCAATCAGGTATTGAAGACGAGCTGTCGTCGTCGGTGCGGACGCAGGTGCGACGCTCCCGTTGCTGTGCAAGGCAGGCAGCTCTGCTGGCTGCGATAGTGAGCTGAATTCGTCGAATTGATCATTCATCAGTGTAGTCACACCATGAGTAAATCGGAATTACATACGTTTTATTAATAAAAACTATCAGTCTTCTTATACCTATGTTAAACCAAAATCATGCGATTGTAATAATAGAAATGTGACCCGTTGCTTTTTAGTAAGTCACGGTTAAATCCATCCTGACACAGTTAATTTTTGGCATAATTGAAGTTTGTTTACTTTGATCATAGTAAAAAATCAGAGTACTGTTTATTTATCTGCTCATTTTTTATCTCACGATGGCTTCAACGCGATTAAGTCACAGTTTTTTTCATTTACACTACAACTGAAACTTTGCAGAATGTTGATAGTTGTTGCACAAATACATATGGCTAGCTAATTCCTGAAGTTCTTTCTTGAAATTCTTTGCCGGATCACCTATTGTGCAATGCACCAATAATAACAAGGTACACAATTGGCTAATCAACATACTAAAAGCAGCTTAACGGCTCTAACGTTAGCTGCCATCGGCATCGTCTACGGCGATATCGGCACCAGCCCTCTTTACACAATGAAAGAGGTGTTTTCAAAAGAGCATGGACTTCCACTCACTGAAGCAAACATTTTTGGCATAGTCTCACTGATTTTGTGGGGCTTGTTCATTATCGTTGCAGTCAAATACGTGACGCTGATCTTGCGGGCAGATAACCGGGGGGAGGGCGGTATTATGGCACTGACTGCAATGGCGCTGGAGTCCGTCGGCAAGTCCTCGAAATGGCATTTCCTCTTATTTGTACTCGGCCTGTTTGGCGCTGCTCTGTTCTATGGGGACGGTGTTATTACACCAGCGATTTCTGTCCTGTCGGCGATTGAGGGCCTTGAAGTTGCAACGCCTGCGTTTTCTCCCTATGTTGTTCCGATTACGCTGGTGGTGTTGATCGCGCTGTATTCAGTGCAACACAAAGGCTCGGCGGGTATCGGCCGATGGTTCGGTCCGATTATGGTAATCTGGTTTTTGGCATTAGCGGCGATGGGTATATATAACATCATCAAAATGCCGTTGATTCTGGGTGCTTTAAATCCATGGCATGCCGTTCATTTTTTGACAGAAAATCGTTCACTTGCCTTCCTTGCTTTAGGTGCGGTCGTGCTGGCGTTTACCGGTGCAGAGGCTTTGTATGCGGATATGGGACATTTTGGTCCTAAGCCTATAAGGATGGCATGGTTCCTGATTGTCTTCCCTGCATTGGGCCTGAATTATCTCGGGCAGGGCGCGTTGCTGATTGATAATCCTGCTGCTGTGGCAAATCCGTTTTATTCCCAGCTGGGAGCGTGGAGTATTTATCCCCTGGTGGCGCTGTCGGCGATTGCTACGGTGATTGCGTCTCAGGCGACAATTTCCGGCACATTCTCCATGACGAAGCAGGCTATCTCACTTGGATTTTTGCCACGCATGAAAATCATTCATACGTCGTCTAAAGAAATCGGACAGATTTATATTCCTGCGGTTAACTGGTTGCAATTATTGGTTGTGGTTGCTGCTGTTGTCGGCTTTGGCTCTTCATCGAATCTTGCATCCGCTTATGGTATTGCCGTGACGGGTACGATGTTAGTGACGTCTTTACTGACATTCTTCGTGATTCGTTATGGCTGGAAATACAATCCTTTCCTGTGCTTTGTAGCGACGGGTTTTTTCCTGATAATTGACGTTGCATTCTTCTCCGCGAACGTGTTGAAGTTTTTCCACGGTGGTTGGTTTCCAGTCGTGTTGGGTATCATCATGTTCACGATCATGGTCACTTGGAAGCGTGGACGTGAGCTGGTGTTTGAAAATTTAAAGAAACACGCCATTCCTCTGGAAGATTTTTTATCTTCTTTGTTTGTCTCGCCGCCAGTTCGGGTTGATGGAACAGCGATATTTTTACGTGGTGAAGCTGACGGTGTACCGCATGCGCTGCTGCACAATCTGTCTCATAACAAAATTTTGCATGAGAGGGTCGTCTTCTTAACTTTGCATAATAAGGAAATTCCCTGGGTACCTTTCTCTGATCGAATCAGAGTGGCGGATTTAGGGCATAACTGTTTCCAGATTGATGTGAACTACGGTTTTAAAAATGAGCCGGATATTCCTAAGGCGCTGGAGTTGTGTGAAACCTATGGTTTGAAATTCGAGCCGATGGAAACCTCTTATTTCATTGCGCGCCAGACGATTGTTTCTCGCCCTGGCAGCGGTATGGCGTTGTGGCGTGAATGGTTGTTTGTTGCGATGTCGCGCAACGCACGCGATGCAGCGGACTACTATCAGGTTCCAACTAACCGGGTGATCGAAGTCGGTTCGCAAGTTGAGATTTGAGGAATAAAAAAGAGCAAAGGGCTTATCAACTGAAAATTGCTATGCTATAATCTTGGTCTTTCGCGGCTGTAGCTCAGCTGGATAGAGTACTTGGCTACGAACCAAGGGGTCGTGGGTTCGATTCCTGCCAGCCGCACCAGATTCAAGGGACTAGATGCAGATCTAGTCCCTTTTTTCTTTTTTGTCAGTTCTTTAATGAGCTTAAAACCAACCTCAATAAAAAATATCTGAGGTTTTCTATCAGTTGCATTGAATTCTCTCGTGGCTAGCTGGTTCAGTGAGTTTCTTGATCTAGCCTTGCCTGAGCCATTCACTTGGTCTCCTCCCGAGAGGATTTGCCAGGAATTTAGCATAAAACCGTCATTCATTATTGGCTCGGGTGTTCCTAATTGAGGATTGTTATGCTATAATTCTGTTTTTTCGCGGCTGTAGCTCAGCTGGATAGAGTACTTGGCTACGAACCAAGGGGTCGTGGGTTCGATTCCTGCCAGCCGCACCAGATTCAAGGGACTAGATGCAAATCTAGTCCCTTTTTTCTTTGTATTTTTAATATGCACATCACGTATTCGCCGGTGCAAAGTCGGATCAGATAACTTTGCGCGATGGTGGTTGGATGGCGGTGCGATCAGACGGTCTGATTCAATATCAGATGACGCAGGCTCCATCCTTCTGGCGTGCCTTGATTCATACCCGCAGCTGCTATGGTTGTGGAGATACTCGTATCACGATGGGTATCAATTACCGAGGTGATCAGGCGATCAAGTTGTTTGGTATCCGGTAGCATGGTGCCGAAAAACTGCACTGAGTCTTTGTGCTGAATTAAGAGTGTTGGGAAGTTTTCAATCTCGACCTCATCAACCAGATGCGCCTGATCTTCAATGTCTATCCAGGCAAAACACAGGTCGGGGTGCCGCTTTGCCAGTGCATCAAAATGATGGCGATAACTTGTACAGGTGTCGCACCATGCAGCACACAGGCAGGCGACTAGCCATGCTTTGTTTTCTAACTGGCTTTTGATGCTATTCAGATCTTCGGTATTGGTTGCTAATTTCATGTGCTCTATTTTAACCTAAAGCTTTTCATCTCAAAATTTTGGGTGAGATGCCACTCCCGATGGCGCTGTTGGCAATGTTAACAGGCGATGTTCAAAGATCTGAGTTTGGGTTTGTGGCTGCGCCCTGTAAAATACGTCCATGACAATATTACTTGCAATTGAAACTTCTACTGAACTCGCTTCGGTCGCTTTGCTGACAGGCGAGGGTTTGATCAGTCGTGAGTTATCTGGTGTGCAAACACATTCTCAGGGCATCTTGCCCGCCATCCAGTCATTATTATCGGATGCCGGCATTCGCTTGCAGGACTGCGATGCGATTGCTTTTGGCTGCGGACCTGGCGCTTTTACCGGGGTGCGGACCGCTTGCGGCATCGTACAGGGACTGGCGTTTGGCGCTGAGTTGCCCATTTTGCCCGTTGTAAGTTTGCTTGCAATGGCGGAAGCCGCGAAGCAGACGGCTGACACCGCAAATGTAGTCTGTGTTCTGGATGCCCGGATGGGCGAGGTGTATTGGGCGCAATATCGCTATGCCGCAGGTCGCTGGCTGGAACTTGTCGCGCCAGTCTTATCGAAAGCTGATGAGATTAAAGCGATTGAACCGTCTGATGACATCATGTATGCGTTGGGTAACGGCGTAGTGCTGACTCAGCTTGATGCGTCTGTAAGACAGATCCCGTGCATGCCTCATGCCAGACAAATCGCTGTATTGGGAATGCATGATTTTAAAGCAGGTCTGGCAATGGATGCATCGCATGCGCAGCCTCTGTATTTACGCAATAAAATTGCCTTGACTACAGCTGAGCGCCAGCAATTGAAAGAAGCAGTTTGATGCAAGAAGGTACGCATTTTTCCCGGCTTGGTTTCGAGGATGTTGATGTCATTCTGGCGATTGAAGAAAAAGTCTATACCCACCCCTGGACGCGGGGTAATTTTTTAGATTCTTTATATAGCGCTTACCATTTCCTGGGTTTGCGCGACGCCGATCAGACCTTGATCGGCTATGTTGTCTTGATGCCCGTGATGGATGAAATGCATTTACTGAATCTGGCCGTGGCTGCCGAGTATCAAAGACAGGGTTATGCCCAAAGTCTGCTTGAGCAGATGCTGGTGTTTTGCCGGGAAAAAAAATGCCAGTCAATTTTGCTTGAAGTCCGTGTCAGCAATCAGCGCGCGGTCGATGTGTATAAGCGGTTTGGATTTAATGAAATTGGTCGGCGCAAGGGCTATTATCCGGTGGACGACCAAACAAGAGAAGATGCGATTGTGATGCGCCTAGAATTGTGAGCTCCTATGAATAATGCTGAACAACACGATACCTTCCTTGATGAGTTGGGAATAGGTCCAGTCTGGAAGTTGCGAGATAGCAGTGTATCGGCCGCTAATATTTCTCATGTTGCTGACGTCACCCCAGTTACGCATGTTGTGATGCCGCGTCCCCCACTTATCCCAGCTAGTCACGGTCTGTTGAATGCGGTTGTGAGTGACTCTGTACCAGACGCCACTCGCACTCTTGCTCCGGCCACTACCGATATGCATCAACCTCTATCGATAGTGCCAGCCGTATCTGCTGCCGTTGCAGATATGGACTGGACAGATTTAGAAAGTACGGTAGCGGCATGTCGTGCTTGCCAGTTGTGTGAGGGCCGGGCGAATACGGTGTTTGGTATCGGCGATCAACGTGCAAAATGGTTGTTCGTCGGTGAGGGGCCAGGGTATCAGGAGAATTTGCAGGGAAAACCTTTTGTCGGGCCTGCCGGACATCTGCTGGATAATATTTTGCGAGCATTGGGCATGCAACGTGGTGAGAATACCTACATCGCCAATATCGTGAAATGCCGGCCGACGGATGCCCAAGGCAAGGACAGGGCGCCATCGCCTGAAGAGGTTGCTGCATGCCTGCCTTATTTAAAGCGGCAGATTGCTTTGATACAGCCTGAAGTCATCATTGCTTTAGGTAAGACGGCGGCGGTTTCCTTGCTTGATCTGAACCCGGAGACGCCTGTGGGGCAATTGCGCGGTAAGTTGCATCGTTATCAGAACCTGCCTCTGGTTGTCACTTATCATCCCGCGTATTTATTGCGCAAACCAACCGAAAAAAGCAAAACCTGGGAAGATCTTTGTCTCGCATTACGTTCGATGTGAGGTATGAAGACTTATCAAAGCCAGTTTCATCATCAATGGCAACATCTGCATGATAAGCACGTACGTGCTTTGGCCTGGCTCATTACTTCACCGTCATTGCTGACAGAGGTGCCGCCGTGGCGAGGTAAGATCGCTGAGATTGAAGCGAGTGATGATCACGGTTTGATTACGTGGCTCACAGAGCTGGATCGTCACCCGGAAACCTTGCACCAGGTTCTGGAAAGTCATCATCAGCGCCGCCTGGGACGCTATGCCGAAAATCTCCTGGCGTTTTATTTGCAACATCTGAATATTTTGTATGCAAAAAATGTACAGGTACAAAATGGCAAACATACGCTGGGTGAGTTCGATTTTCTCTTAAATGATGTCAATGGTTTGTTGCACTGGGAGCTGGCGACAAAATTTTACATTCATGTCGCGGGGGGAGATGGTATCGATAGCGGCGTGCATTTGCATGACTATCTGGGACCCAATCTGGTTGATACCCTGTCTGCCAAGTTAAATAAAGTGTTCACTCAGCAGTTGCAGTTATCCCATAATCCCGCCGCTGCATCCGTGTTGCCTTTGCCAGTGCTGAAGGCACAAGCCCTGATCAAAGGCTGGCTATTTTATCGGCCTGATGATGCATTTTCTTCAGTGGCATCATTGGCATCAGTAGCTTCAGTGACGTATCCTGCGGAGATCGCGGTGAATCATTGTCGAGGCTATTGGTGGAGTATTGCTGAAGTCATGCAACTGGAATTATCTGCCGGACTGATATTGGACAGGCTGGACTGGTTGGCGCCTGCCCAGGCTGGCGATGCCGATGTGATAGAGACGGCAGAATTGCATGAGCAGGTCAGACAGCGACTCATACGCGATCAATCTCCCATTTTGCTGGCTGTGATGTCAAAAAACGGGGATGTCTGGCAAGAAAGTTGTCGTGGCATGGTAGTGCCAGATACGTGGCTGACCAACGCCTTACAAAGGCGTTTTCAAAACAGGCCTGATAATCAGTCAAGTTAAATTGGTGGGGTACACAACGATGAATTTTTTCATCTGGCAAGATGGGAGGAAGCCGCATAGTTAGCTATGCAATGACGAACAACGGCGCCGAGCGGAAAAAGGCGCTATATATATCTACCTGATTCAGCTTAGTTTACTGCTCGTGCTTATGTTCGCCGATCAATGCCAGTGAGTCAAATTCCAGCTGATTCGCTGCATGTTTGCGTATCACCATATAGGTTGTCCCAGATACAAACAGTCCAAACAAAATGATGACGAGGTGAATATTCAAATTGTAGTACACCATCAAGGCATACAAGGCCAGCATGGTCAGAACAGAGAGGTTTTCGTTAAAATTTTGTACGGCGATCGAGTGTCCTGCACTCATCAATACATGGCCGCGGTGTTGTAGCAAGGCATTCATCGGAACCACAAAAAATCCAGCCAGGGCACCGATCAATATCAGCAGGGGATAGGCAACCCAGACGTTGGTCACCATGGTCATCGTAATGACAACCAGACCCATCGCGACGCCCATAGGCATCACCGACAGCGATTTTTTTAACGGAACGAAACGGGCCGCAGCAACTGCACCTAAAGCGATTCCGACTGCCGTCACCCCTTGTAAGGCTGCGGCTTTGTCCAATGTCATATGCAAGGACTTCTCTGCCCATTTCAACACGATAAATTGCAAGGTAGCACCCGCTCCCCAAAACAGAGTGGTCACAGCGAGCGAGATTTGACCTAGCTTATCTTTCCATAAAACACTGAAACAGCCAGCAAAGTCCGCAACAAGTTTGATCGGATTACGCTGTTGGCGTGCATATTTTGCACCAGTGTCAGGTATGCGGAGATTGAATAGAGCGCCCAGCGCATACAAACTAACGATGACGCACAGGGCAGCCTCGTTCGGTGTATTGATACCGAAGTCCAGAACCGGGAAATCAAAATTCAGGAGAGTAGCCGAAATATGTGGATTCACCAGCAGTCCGCCTAAAACCGTACCAAGAATGATGGAGGTCACCGTCAAGCCCTCAATCCAGCCGTTTGCTGCCACCAATTTTTCAGCCGGAAGCAACTCAGTCAGAATGCCGTATTTTGCAGGCGAATAGGCTGCTGCGCCAAATCCCACGACACCATAGGCAACCAGAGGATGCACGTGAAAAAACATCAGGGCGCAGCCGCCAACCTTGATCAGGTTTGTGATGAACATGACCTTGCCTTTGGGCAAAGAGTCTGCAAATGCACCAACAAAGGCTGCCAGCAATACGTAGGATAAAACGAAGAACAGTTTTAAGAGAGGCGTCATCCAGGTCGGTGACTGCATGGAGATCAGCAAAGACATCGCAGCAATCAGTAAAGCATTGTCTGCAAGCGACGAAAAAAACTGCGCCGCCATGATTGTGTAGAAACCGCGTTTCATTCTTTATTTTGCCTGTTACAAAATGTCACCGGCTTGCTTTATACCATGAAAATTAAAGAATATTCGTGATTTAGACCAAGTCAATTGCTGAATACTGGGTAAAATAACAGTAGTTTTGTATAAGTCCTCATTTATCCAGTTTTCTAAAAACCCCGTTTTCTTTATTCAACGATGGCCAAACCTAAAACCAATTACACCTGCACCGAATGCGGCGGCATCGTCAATAAATGGGCGGGGCAATGCCCGTCATGCCAGCAATGGAATAC
Source organism: Undibacterium sp. RuTC16W (assembly GCF_049339445.1). NCBI lineage: Bacteria > Pseudomonadati > Pseudomonadota > Betaproteobacteria > Burkholderiales > Oxalobacteraceae > Undibacterium > Undibacterium sp. RuTC16W. Next base: position 230,376 of record NZ_JBMPPE010000004.1, read on the forward strand.
TTTAGTAGAGACGATCGTAGAGGTCGGTGGTAACCGGTTTTCTGCCAAGCATCAAGGGATTACCCAGACGGCACCGGTTCTTAATCTCGCTGATATTGAGGCGGAAGAAGTGCCACGTTTTGGCACCGGTATTGACGAGTTTGACCGGGTATTGGGCGGCGGTCTGGTGGCTGGTGGCGTGGTTCTGATCGGCGGTGACCCGGGTATCGGCAAATCAACCTTGCTGTTACAGGCTTTGTCGAATTTATCGAAGATCAAAAAAGTCTTGTATGTCAGCGGTGAGGAGTCCGGTTCTCAGATCGCCTTGCGTGCAAAGCGACTGGCCGTTGATGCGAGAGATCTGCAGTTGCAAGCAGAAATTCAACTGGAAAAAATCCTGAATACGCTTGCCGATCACAAGCCACAGGTCGTCGTGATCGACTCGATTCAAACCATGTATTCCGATGCACTGAGTTCGGCGCCCGGATCGGTCGCGCAAGTGAGAGAATGCGCGGCCCAATTGACTCGTGTCGCCAAAACGATGGACATCACGATGATATTAGTAGGACATGTGACCAAGGAGGGTGCTCTGGCAGGCCCTCGTGTGCTTGAGCATATTGTTGATACGGTGCTGTATTTTGAAGGGGATACGCATTCGAGCTTCCGTCTGGTGCGTGCCATCAAAAATCGATTCGGTGCGGTCAATGAGCTTGGTGTATTTGCCATGACGGAGCGTGGCTTGAAAGGCGTTTCCAATCCTTCGGCCCTGTTTTTGTCGCAGCATGACACTCAGGTCGCCGGATCGTGCGTGATGGTAACGCAAGAAGGCACCAGACCTTTGCTGGTCGAGATACAGGCCTTGGTCGACAGCTCGCACGCACCGAATGCCAAGCGGCTCTCTGTCGGGCTGGAGCAGAATCGTCTGGCGATGTTGCTGGCCGTGTTGCATCGCCATGCCGGTGTGGCGGCCTTTGATCAGGATGTATTCATTAATGCTGTGGGCGGCGTCAAGATCACCGAGCCAGCGGCGGATCTCGCCGTCCTGCTGGCGATTAACTCATCCATGCGCAATAAACCCTTACCAAGAGGTCTGGTGGTATTTGGCGAAGTGGGATTGGCGGGAGAAATTCGCCCGGCACCGCGCGGTCAGGAGCGTCTGCGAGAGGCTGCCAAGCTCGGTTTTTCGATTGCGATGATTCCGAAGTCCAATGCACCGAAACAAGCGATTGAAGGATTGACGCTGATTCCGGTGGACAGGATTGACGAGGCTTTGAATAAAATCAGGGATGTAGACAGTTATATCAAAGACGATAAGTAAGCTGTCTTTGACCAGGCGTTTTTACAATCTTCGCACTCATTGCTGAACTTATATCTGATGGAGCCGCTTACTCCGGCCTCTTCTCTGCGTCTCCTGGTCTCTTTAGTGAGGAGTCTTGATTTTTGCATCAGTCCTATCGACGGCACTTTTCAATTCAGAGATTTTTAGATGTTTCTGATTTGAATCCACTAATGTTCATGCGGCCTTTAGCCTGAAATATGCCGGAAAGCCGCGTCTCTATTGCGGATTGGTTGTTGAGATTGGAATTTTGATGCATGTGCTGAGCTTGTCTGCATCCACTGATTTGTGCATAAATTCATGCGATTTCAACACGGCTGTTCATAGTGCATCAACAAAGCCTGGCTGCGGCAATACCGCTGCGTACGGCGGCTTCCAGTGTTGCCGGGTAATCACACTTGGTGTAATCCCCGGCGATGAAGCAATTTTCTAATCCTATCTGGTTGTCCGGTCTTTGCAAGGAGGGCGTGCAGGAGAAGGTGGCGCGCTTTTCTGAAATAATTTGCTGCCACTTCGGTTTTGCCAGCTCGGGCATCTTAAACATGGTCGCCAGTTGCAAGGCGATTGCGTTACTCAGAGCCTCATTACCCAGATCGGTCGCCTGATCCGATGCACTGACGACGACTGCCAGCAAGCCGGCCTGGTCCGCGTGTAGTTGACCTCGATCAAAGACAAATTGTCCCCAATGTTGCCGTTCTGGCTGGTCTCTTAAGGCAAAGAACGGGCGGGACAAGCGCAGCTCAGGTGAGTATTGCAGATAGCAAGTTGTGATCGACTCGTACTCCAGTGCTGGTAGTGGCGTGATTTTTTGCTCAGTTAATACTGTGTTGAGCAAACGGCCAGCCTGTTCGGCGCCAGTGGCAATAATCACGGCGTCAAATTCCTGGTTACTGAGGACCTCATCGGTATCGTATCCCAGCCGCCACTTCATTATGTTTTTTTCAGTAGTATTTTTATTTTCTCTATTTTCTATCAGACGTTTGATATTCATGCCTGATCTGACACTGCCACCTGCGTTTTCAATGAATTTTTGTGCATTTTCGGGGAGCAGCGCGGACAAATCCCATTTGGGAATCAGCATGTCGGATGCTGCACGACCGGCTCCGAGGCTATCTCTTAGTACATGTAAAAATACTTGTGCCGATGCGCGCTCCGGCGGTGTGTTGAGCGCCGCGATACATAGAGGCACCCACATCAACTGGCATAGTGCTGGCGTTTGATCAAAACGTTCCAACAGCTCACTGACACTGCAATCCTGATGTAGTTGCCAGCCCATCCAGCGCGCCGTTGTAGAAAAGCGTGCCAGCGCCATTTTGTCCTGCCTGCTTAAGCCTTTGGCCCGAAGCAGGGCGACCAGCAGATGCAGTGGGGCCGGTAATTGCGGTGCTATAAATTCCATGCCCTCGTCGAGCGATGGATAGACCATCTGCAAAGGGAGCCGCAAAAACGCTTGATTCAGAGGAATACCGATCTGGCGCATCATGGTCAGCGTAGCATCGTAGGCGCCGAGCAGGATGTGCTGGCCGTTGTCCAGAGTATGCTCTTGAATCGCGACTTTGCGAGCCCGTCCACCCAACGTACGTGAGGCTTCTAGCAGGGTGACTTGCGCTTGACGGCGACTTAGTTCGACCGCTGCTGCGCAGCCCGCCCAGCCGGCACCAATGACGGCAATGCGTTTACCGGCAACGGACTTGTCTTTAGCCACGGATATAAGTTTTCCAGGCTAGCCAGAGTTTGCGGATTGGCGTTAATGAAATGCGCTGATTGAGTACATGGAAGCCATCATGCTGAATCTCTACCAGCAAGGCACGATAAATGGCCGCCATGATGAGTCCCGTGCGCTGAGCTTTACGATCCTCTGCAGGTAATAACGCGAATGCCTCGTCGTACAGACGCTGCGCGCGCTCGTACTGAAACTGCATCAAGGCGACAAATTCCGGGCTGTGACGCGCATTCAGAATATCGGCTACTGTCACTTTATATTGTTGCAGCTCATTCACTGGCAGATAAATGCGTCCTTTGCGGGCATCTTCTCCGACATCACGGATGATATTCGTCATCTGAAACGCCAGTCCCAATTTCTCGGCAAATTCTTTGGTTTGCGGATTGGTGATACCGAAAATACTTGCAGACAAAATACCAACCACGCCCGCCACATGCCAGCAGTATTTTTGCAGGGCGATAAAATCGAGGTAACGGGTCTGGTTTAAATCCATCTCCATGCCGTCGATGATGGCCTGTAAATGGGCACCGTCCAGAGCAAAACGTGTCATGTGAGGTAGCAGTGCTTTCGTCACGGGGTGGGTCGGACTATTCGCCAGCATGGCTTTAATTTCGCCTCGCCACCAGTTCAACTTGCTGCGCGCGACGGTATCGTCGGTACTTTCGTCAACAACATCGTCGACTTCACGACAAAATGCATAAAGCGCTGTAATTGCCAGCCGTCTTTCTTGCGGTAAAAATAAAAAGCTGTAATAAAAACTAGAGCCGCTTTGCGCTGCTTTTTGTTGGCAATATTCGTCTGGTGACATATGGGATGCGGTATGCGGATAAGGGATGCGTAATAAGCGTTTAGACTGCTGTCAATAAGGTCAGCAAGCCGAAACAGGCATGGAAGCGTTATTGCAGCATGAAAGCCGCTATGTTAACCGACTGTGGCGGAGACCACAAATGTTGCCTGTTAAAATAGTGTGCCTGTTCAATCTGTTGTAAATAAAAATGGATATGGCAAGCCAGCTTTTTGGTAAAGCGCGCATCGCCTGCTTGCCATGACCTGTAATAGTTTGTAAGCGGAATAAAGCTTTTTGTATCAGGCATGCACTTTTTGACTCAAGCTCATATACCATTACGAACTTGCTGAAATTTTGCGTTGATTGATCAGTTACATTGATCTAATCGATTTAAGCCGCAATCAGTTTCCCCCGTTTGACCTAGACCAATTTGGAACATCGAATGAATAAAATGAAAAAAATGAGCCTTTTCGCCCTTGCAACAGGCTTGATTCTCGCTGTGGCTGCTTGTGGCGGTTTTGTGTACACCACGATTGGTGGCACTGTGAGTGGTCTGGGTAGCGGGACCACATCAGGCGGAACTTTGGTATTGGTGGATACGGCCGGATACAAACAGTCCTTAACTTTAGACGGTACTTTTTCATTTAAAATTGCCAGTAATGCTGACTACAACATTACAGTAGGAATCCAGCCTGCACAGGTGAATTGCACCGTGACTAACGGTTCTGGTCATATGACCAGTGACGCGGCAGTCAGCAATATTGTTGTTAAGTGTGTGCCAAAAGTACCTGTTACTGCGACCGTGTCCGGATTAACCTCAGGATCAGTTGTTTTGTACAATAATGCGAACGTTAACTACGATGCGCTGACATTGTCTACAAACACTGCCGGAACGTTTAGTTACTACATTGCGAGTGGTCAGACGTATGCGGTAACCGTAGGCGTACAAGCCGCAGCACAGACATGTACGGTACAAAACGGTACTGGCACGGTAGACAACAGTAATTTAACTGGCGCCAGCAATGTGCTTGTGAAGTGTATCCCTAGCGTACCAGTCTCAGTCGTACTGACCGGTTTAGGTTCAGGTAAAACAGTGACGATTGCTGATAATGCGACTGATTTCCTGTATCTGTCGGCCACGGGTACCTACACTTTTACTAATTCGATTGTTGACGGACAAACCTATGCGGTGACGGTAACAACTCAACCGACTGGTCAGACGTGTACTGTGGTGAGTGGTTCCGGTACTGCGCTATTAAGCAATCCTACAGGTGCGAGCAATATTGCGATTAATTGCGTGAATAACTAAACGGGCATGCAATAAGATCCATTCAGCCTGTTTGAATCGATAAAAAGCCGGCATCTTGATAGATGCCGGCTTTTTTAATTTTGCGTGCTTATTAAATTTTCTTGGGTTTGCTGATATTCAGCTTGGGGGCGTCAATCCCACTAAGTGCTAGAGACTCTGTAACTGTCCGTCTTGATTGAAGAAGAAAATATCTTCATGTTTAAAGCCCCAGCGACCACCTTTGAGGCGAACAAATGGTTCAAAGCTAAAGAATGGCACATCTCCCAGCGTAGCGTTGTTGCGCGCTTCAATAAACTGGCGTTGATCGCGGCTGGTCGCAATGCTATGCCCAACATTGCCACGATAATCAAGGTTCACAAAACCGCTCTCGCGAATACGGACATTCGCCCATTCAAATAATTGCTCAAACGTAGTGTTTGGTTTGACCAGTCGTAGCATTTGCCGATGCAGTTGTTGTAAAAAATGTAGCCCATTTTTAAACTCCAGCTGTTTCGGCTGCGTAATAACCTTTCCATCTTCGACCACCAGAGAGCGTGCATAGTCGCCCCAATACTCGCTTCTCGCCGGACTCAGGTCGATCGTGATCAGGTTGGATGTGCCTACTGTTTCCGTACTCGCCTGATAGTCGCGCCCCGAAATTGACACGCAACTTCTTGATCCAAGTAACACTAAGGCAGGGCACTGGTAGTACCAGGTATCTTGATAACCGGCTTCGCACAGGAACTCATGTGCTTTGCGGGCGATACTTTGTTCTGTATCGCTTGCATCGATCACGACGGCAAGATGCGCCATTGCCTCTTTCGCAGCCTGTTGCGCTTTGCGATGCTCGGCAATTTGGTGTTCAGTTGGCATGGCGGTTTGCTATCGCAGAGAAAATGGGTTTGATGTGTGTTCTGACGCAAGGCCTGGCAAAATATGACACGAATGCTATTTTTCTTTATTACTACTAGTTACCGCTCTTACGCCAGCGGCGGTGACATCGACAGCCGTACCAACGACGGCGCTGCCAACTTTCACTGTCGTTGATACGGCGGCATCTGCGACGGCTAATACGGTGCAGCCGCTACTTAACACTATAGTCAAAGTCATGACCACTAGCGGATAAATACGTTTCATGATGGTTTTGTCTGCGTTTGAGCGTTGTTAAATTCGTCATCACGAATCATAGCGGGATAGTCAGATTCAGTCATGTTCTTTGAAAGATTAATTTTGAAACAAGCTGTAATGGCATGCTTGTTTGGGGCGCTTATTTACCGCTCATCCCTCTCAGAGCGGCTACATCCTGAGTGCACGCCATAGCATGATGAGCCAATCTGCTTTTCCTAATTGAGGGCGATGGTGAAACACGTCGCCCTGAACGGCGTCTATGCGTTCCAGTATTCTTAGCCCCCCCTGACTTACCAGACGCAATTCCCACCCTATCCGTCCGGGTAACCGCTTGCACAAAGGCATACCGCTGATGAGCAAAGCTCTTGCCCTGCTTGTTTCGAATTGCATCAGGGCTGTCCATTGAGCGTTATGGAGTTGATTGGCGATCTGTTCTTCTTGTATGTCGAACCGGATCAAATCCTCCTGAGGGATATAAACACGTTGCTTGTCCCAGTCGATTGCGACGTCTTGCCAAAAATTAATTAATTGCAAAGCGGAGCATATCGCATCTGAATCACGCTTATTCTCTGCTGATGCGGCGCCGTAGAGGTGTAGCATCAGTAGCCCGACTGGATTGGCAGATCTGCTGCAATAATCGAGTAAGGCCTTGTAATTATTGTATCGGGTAGTCGTAACGTCTTGCTTAAAGGCAGACAGCAAGTCCCGGAATGCCGGCACAGGGAGGGCATACTCCAGAATGACTTTTCGCAAGCGTGTGAACAAAGAATGCCCGGGCGGTTGGTTTGTTATTATTCTATCCAGCTCAGTTTCATACTGAGACAATCCTGCTAAGCGTTGCTCAGGCGTTGCATCTCCTTCGTCCGCAATATCATCGGCGGTTCTGGCGAAGGCGTAAATAGCCTCCACTGCCGGACGTAAACGTGCCGGAAGTAGAAATGAGGCAACAGGGAAGTTTTCGTAATGCTCTACAGTCATATTCAGGCTTGAATCGGTGAGTGCCATACAGGCTTAAAATTAATGACCCAAAAGTCATTGGCAAAAAAATGACTCGCTACTATAATTACTAACCATTAAGTCAGTAACAGAATTTAATCGGCTGATTCGCGAGCCATCAATCACAGCGATATGCCTGAATTGACAGTGCGCTCCATGCATCGAATCACAGTAACCGGCAATTCGTACTACGCATCAACGAATAACCTTGGCTTTTGTAGCCAGCATAGTAAAGGAAAACTCCCGTGCCAACATCGCAAAATACCGTTTTTAATGAGTCAGCCAGATCCACCGGCAGACGCTTTTTTACAGGAAAACCCTTCAATCTTTTACCTGTTATCGCTTTGTTGTTGCTGGCTGGATGTTCAAAACCAGCTGAAAAGACGGAGGATATCCGTCCGGTAAGAGTTATTAAAGCGAGTACAGATGGTGCAGATCAATCAGCAGAGTTTTCGGGGGAAGTGCGTCCTCGTATTGAATCTCGCCTGGGATTTCGTGTTGGCGGAAAAATCGTTGCCCGTAAGGTGGATGTCGGTAGCATAGTGAAGCGAGGTCAGGTTTTGATGCAGCTAGATCCGCAAGATCTTGCATTGGCGCAGTCTCAGGCAAAGGCTGGTCTGACCGCAGCAGAGAGCAACCGCGATCTGGCGAAGGCCGAGTTAAAACGTTATGAAGATTTAAGAGAAAAGAATTTTGTCGCTGCGGCGGTTCTGGATGGCAAAGTGACTACGTTTAAAGCAGCACAGGCCAGCTACGAACAAGCACTCGCTTCCTACCGGAACCAGACGAATCAATCTGGATATACGACCTTGATATCGGATGTTGATGGCGTGGTGACGGGGATTGATGCTGAAGTAGGGCAAGTCGTTGCGACGGGCACATCCGTGGTACGTGTGGCGCAGACGGGGGAAACCGATGTTGTGGTCGGTATTCCTGAGGATAAAGTGAATTCGATCCGGCAAATTTCTGACATTCGTGTGCGTCTGTGGGCGAACCAGGGCGAGGTATTGAGTGCCAAATTACGCGAGCTTTCCCCAATTGCCGACCCTGTTACCCGCACCTTTACGGCTAAGCTGGCCTTGCTGGCGAGCGCGAAAGATGTCAAGTTGGGCATGACTGCATATGTCACATTTGCTGCGAAAAATCCGAACGCAATGATCAGATTACCGATGACAGCTTTGTTTAATGATAAAAACACCACTTCCGTCTGGATTGTGGATGGTGGTGTTGTCAAACTAAGTCCTGTCGTGGTTGCCGGATCTGCCGGACAAGATATTCTGGTTGCCAAAGGCGTGACCTCAGGCCAAAGCGTAGTAACAGCCGGTGTAAATTTGCTTAAAGTTGGTCAGCGGGTAAGCATTCTTGGCATGGAGTCTGGCAGCACGGATAAAGCAGGCGAGAAAGCACCTGAAAAAGTTAGTGCAGCTTCCGCTAATGATGTTGCTGCCGCAGGAGTTGCTAAATGAGTGAATCCTCAGGCGGTTTTAATCTGTCAAGGTGGGCGTTAGAGCATATTCCGCTGACGCGCTATCTGATTGTCGTCTTGTTATTGGGCGGCATCATGAGTTATGGTCGTTTGGGGCAGGATGAAGATCCGCCTTTTACTTTTCGTGCGATGGTGGTCCGAGCAATCTGGCCCGGTGCGACTGCTTTGCAAATGGCAGAGCAAGTTACTGACAAGCTTGAGAAAAAGCTTCAGGAAACACCGTATATCGACAAGATTCGTAGTTACTCCAAGCCTGGGGAAACTTTAATCATCTTGCAGTTGCGCGAATCGACGCCACCAAAAGAAACAGCGCAGTCCTGGTATCAGGTGCGCAAGAAAATCGGGGATATAAAAAGCACCTTGCCGTCAGGTGTATTAGGACCGTTTTTTAATGATGAGTTCGGTGATACTTACGGTTCTATTTTCGCTTTGTCTGGCGATGGGTTTACCTATGAGCAGGTCAAAGAATATGCGGACTTTGTCCGTCAGCAATTTTTACGCATTCCTGCCGTATCTAAGGTCGAGTTATTTGGCGTTCAGGATGAGAAAATCAACATTGAATTTTCTCAGAAAAAATTCTCGCAATTGGGCGTTTCATTTGATGCGATTGTCAGTCAGATTAATTCGCAGAACACGGTCGAGGCAACGGGTGTTTTAACCACGTCGAGTGATAATTTGCAGGTCAGGATTTCCGGCGCGTTAATGACTGTTAAAGATCTGGAGAACCTGCAGTTGCGCGCGAATGGAACGACATTCCGCCTGGGTGATTTTGCCACCATCAAACGTGAGTACAAAAACCCGCCGCAAGACAAGATGCGCTTCAATGGTAAAGAAGTCATCGGCCTTGGTATCTCAATGGAAAAGGGTGGCAATATCATTGAGCTGGGTAAAAATTTGCAAAAGGTGACGAACGATATCAAGAGCAAAATGCCGGTGGGTATTCAGGTTGAGCGTGTTTCTGATCAGCCTAAAATGGTAGCGTCGTCTGTCGGCGAGTTCGTTAATACCTTGATTGAAGCTGTCGTGATCGTATTGGCTGTCAGTTTCTTGTCGTTGGGTCTGCATACCAAGCCGTTTCGCCTGGATATCTGGCCAGGTCTGGTTGTTGGTTTGACGATTCCGCTGGTACTGGCAGTGACTTTCTTATTTATGCGCATTTTGGATATCGATCTGCATAAAATTTCATTGGGAGCCTTGATTATTGCCTTGGGCTTGCTGGTGGATGATGCAATTATCGCGGTAGAGATGATGGTGCGCAAAATGGAGGAAGGCTTCTCGCGTTTTGATGCGGCGACGTTTGCATACACCTCAACAGCGATGCCGATGTTGACGGGGACCTTGATCACTGCGGCAGGGTTTTTGCCTATCGGTCTGGCGAAATCCGCCGCAGGTGAGTACACCTTTTCCATGTTTTCGGTGAATGCGCTGGCGCTGATCATTTCCTGGTTGGCTGCCGTTCTATTTACCCCTTATCTAGGTTACCTGCTGCTGAAAGTAAAGCCGGCAGCGAACGCTGATGGTCACCATGAGTTGTTTGATACGCCGTTTTATTCACGTTTTCGCAAGTTGGTGAACTGGTGTGTTGAGTGGCGCAAAACCACCATTGTGATTACCTTGGCTGTATTTGGACTGGGGATATTTGGATTCAAATTCATTGAGCAGCAATTTTTCCCTGATTCAAGCCGTCCTGAATTGATGGTGGAATTGTGGCTGCCCGAGGGGAGTGCGTTTGCTGCGACTGAGGCACAAGCGAAAAAGTTTGAAAATTTCATTCAAAAACAAGAGGGTGTCGAGAGCGTTACCAGCTATGTCGGAACCGGTAGTCCACGTTTTTATTTGCCACTGGATCAGATTTTCCCTCAGACTAATGTAGCGCAAATCGTTGTACTGCCTGTCAATCTGAAGTCCAGGGAAGCCTTGCGATTGAAAATTGTGAATGCTTTCAAAGTTGACTTTCCTGAAGTGCGGGGCCGGGTGAAAATTCTGCCGAATGGACCGCCGGTACCTTATCCAGTGCAGTTCCGTGTCACAGGTCTGGAGGTGGCGAAAGTGCGTGAAATCGCCGATCGCGTAAAAGATGTGATGCGCGCTAATCCAAATGCGATAGGGGTCAATGACAACTGGAATGAGTCGGTGAAGGTAGTGCGCATCGACCTGGATCAGGATAAATTGCGTGCTTTAGGTGTTACGTCGCAAACGGTCATGCGTGCAGCCAATACGATTTTGACAGGAACAACGGTCGGACAATTCCGTGATGATAATAAATTGATCGATATCGTTGTTCGTCAGCCTGTTGATGAACGCTCTACGATTAATGCGTTAGGTGACGCGAATATTCCGACAGCAAGCGGCAAGTCTGTACCATTGTCGCAATTGGCGCGTATTAAGCTGGTCTGGGAGCCGGGTGTGGTGTGGAGAGAAGGTCGTGAATGGGCTGTCACAGTTCAGTCAGACGTGGTGGATGGCATCCAAGGTCCAACGGTCTCCAGTCAGATTTCACCCAAGCTGGATAAGATTCGCGCAGAACTTTTGCCTGGTTATAAGATTGAACTGGCCGGTGCAGCAGCAGATAGCGGTAAAGCACAGGAGTCAATCGCTGCCAACGTTCCCTTGGTTATTTTCATCATCTTTACTTTACTGATGCTGCAATTACATAGTTTCTCCCGCTCGCTGCTGGTATTTCTTACCGGCCCACTTGGTGTTGCCGGTGCGGCAATGGCATTACTCTTGTTGCAAAGGCCTTTTGGCTTTGTTGCTCAGCTCGGCGTGATTGCTTTGTTCGGTATGATCATTCGTAACTCTGTGATCTTGATTGACCAGATCGAGCAGGATATTCAAGCAGGTGCTCCTGCCTGGGATGCGATTGTTGAGTCAGCGGTAAGGCGTTTTCGTCCAATTATCTTGACCGCAGCAGCAGCGGTGCTGGCGATGATCCCTCTCTCAAGGTCGGTATTTTGGGGTCCAATGGCGGTGGCGATCATGGGTGGTTTAATTATCGCCACTGCATTGACTTTGTTATTCTTGCCGGCTTTGTATGCAGCCTGGTTCAGAGTAAAAAAACCGGCATAGCTAAATAGTCAGATGAATGTTGCGGGCTTGCTTATAATTTTTGAGCAAGTCCGCACAGGATTAATTGCAAATCAATACGAAAAAAAGAGACACATGAGATTAAAATCCAGTAGAATACGCGGCTGGAGTTGAAATGCCACATACGATAGTTCTGGGCGACACTTGAATTTCGGGTCGCCCTTTGCTTTTGTGCCAGTTTTTAATTTGGTTAGTATTCTCATCCCGCGAGGATGGCGAAATTGGTAGACGCACCAGGTTTAGGTCCTGACGCCAGCAATGGTGTGGGGGTTCGAGTCCCCCTCCTCGCACCACAGAATTTTTTTATATTTGGACGATTTTCATGGCAACTGCAGTCGAAACTTTAGATAAATTGGAACGCCGTATTACTATTTCCTTCCCGATTTCAGAAGTGCAGTCGGAAGTGGAAAAGCGTTTGAAGGTACGTGCACGTACAGCAAAAGCACCGGGTTTCCGTCCTGGCAAAGTGCCTATGAAAATGGTCGCTGCGCAGTATGGCTACCAAGTGGAAACCGAAGTCCTGAACGATAAAGTAGGTCAGGCTTTCAGTGTTGCTGCAAACGAAAACAAATTACGCGTTGCTGGCTATCCAAAGATTGAGCCAAAAAATACGGAAGGTGCTGTCGAAGGCAGTTTGGCATTCGATGCAACTTTTGAAATTTATCCGGAATTTGTCGTCGGTGATTTGTCTGCTGCAGAAGTAGAGCAAGTTAAAACGGAAGTGTCTGACGCTGAGATCGATAAAACGATCGATATTCTGCGCAAGCAACGCGTCCATTTTCACATAAAAGGTGAGCAGGGTGCTCACGGCGACGGCGGTGAACCAGTTGCTCAAAATGGTGATCGCGCAACCTTGGACTTCGTCGGTAAGATTGACGGCGTTGAATTTGCAGGTGGCAAAGCGGATGATTTCGCTTTTGTCTTGGGCGAAGGTCGTATGTTGCCAGAATTCGAGGCCGCAACTTTGGGTTTGAAATCCGGCGAAAGCAAAACTTTCCCACTGGCTTTCCCTGAGGACTATCACGGTAAGGATGTAGCAGGAAAAACTGCTGAGTTTACTGTCACTCTGAAAAAATTGGAATGGGCACATTTGCCAGAGGTTGATGCAGAATTCGCTAAGAGTTTAGGCGTGGAAGACGGCGACCTGGCTAAAATGCGTGCTGATATCAAAGAAAATTTAGAGCGTGAAGTCAAGGGCCGTGTAAAAGCAAAAACTAAAGATAGCGTGATGGATGCTTTAGTGAAAGCGGTTGAGTTTGATGTGCCTAAAGCTCTGGTAGAGCAAGATGGTCAGCGCTTAGCTGAAATGACTCGTCAGGATATGGCGCAACGTGGTATGAACGTCAAAGATGTTCCATTCCCGCCAGAACTGTTTGCTGCGCAAGCTGAACGTCGCGTTCGTCTGGGTCTGATCTTGGCTGAGTTAGTCAAAGCGAACAATCTGCAGGCAACCGCAGAGCAGATCAAAGCGCAAGTAGAAGATTTTGCACAGAGTTACGAAGATCCGCAGCAAGTTGTAAAGTACTACTATAGTGATCGCAACCGCTTAGCGGAAGTCGAAGCCCTTGTATTAGAAGAAAACGTCGTTAACTACGTATTAGGTAAGTCGAAGGTTACGGATAAAATGTTGCCATTCGACGAATTAATGGGTAACAACGCGCAATAATTAAAGGAAATCACATGACAGGCATCATTCAGAATTCAGCATTAGATACCAATATGCTAGGCATGGTGCCGATGGTCATAGAGCAAAGTGGTCGTGGGGAGCGTGCTTACGATATCTACTCACGTTTGCTGAAAGAACGTGTGATTTTTTTGGTTGGTCCTGTGAATGATCAGGCCGCTAATCTGATCGTAGCGCAATTGCTGTTTTTGGAAAGTGAAAATCCAGATAAAGATATTTCACTTTACATCAACTCTCCCGGTGGTTCAGTGTCTGCTGGCATGGCGATCTACGATACGATGCAATTTATTAAGCCTGACGTCTCAACCTTGTGTACGGGCTTGGCTGCATCAATGGGTGCTTTTTTATTGGCCGCGGGTGCGAAAGGTAAACGTTTCTCTTTGCCGAACTCACGGGTTATGATTCATCAGCCTTTGGGTGGTGCGCAAGGACAGGCATCAGATATCGAAATCCAGGCTCGCGAGATTTTGTATTTGCGCGAACGCCTGAATGGTATTTTGGCTGATAAAACAGGCCAAACTATCGAGCAGATAGGTAAAGATACTGACCGCGATAATTTTATGTCAGCAGATGCCGCCGTAGAATATGGTTTGATAGATAAAGTTCTGACCCATCGCGCTTGATGTACTAAAAGAATATTGAAAATAGAGAAAGCGCCCGCACTTACAAGTCCGGGCGTTTTTTATTGAACGCTACAAAATAATTGTGGCAAGATTTTTTAAATCATTTATAACCTAAACATGTTCGATGACTTATGTCGAATTTGCAGGTAATATCAAAAACAAATCCGCTAAATTTTCGTTAAGAACCTAAGTACCATGCCCGATAAAAAATCCTCCACTGGCGAAAAACTGCTCTATTGTTCCTTTTGTGGCAAGAGTCAGCATGAGGTTAAAAAACTGATTGCCGGGCCTTCTGTTTTCATCTGCGATGAATGTATCGACTTATGTAATGACATTATTCGTGACGAGGTTAGTAATCTGGAGTCCATTTCCAGTGCCAAAACTGATTTGCCAACTCCGTCAGAAATAACGGCCCTATTAGATCAATATGTGATTGGTCAGGTAACGGCTAAGCGTATCTTGGCCGTTGCTGTTTATAACCATTACAAACGCCTTAAGCATCTCGGTAAAAAAGACGATGTTGAACTGGCTAAAAGTAATATTTTGCTAGTAGGGCCAACCGGCTCAGGCAAGACTTTACTGGCGCAAACTTTGGCCCGTATGCTGAATGTTCCTTTCGTCATTGCCGACGCGACGACTTTAACCGAGGCAGGTTATGTCGGTGAGGACGTTGAAAACATCATTCAAAAATTATTGCAAAATTGCAATTATGAAGTTGAACGTGCACAAAAAGGGATTGTCTACATTGATGAAATTGATAAGATTTCGCGTAAATCCGATAATCCATCGATTACACGCGATGTATCCGGTGAGGGTGTTCAGCAAGCTCTGTTGAAATTGGTTGAGGGTACTATGGCTTCCGTGCCGCCACAAGGTGGTCGTAAGCATCCCAATCAGGACTTTATTCAGATTGATACAACTAACATCATGTTCATCTGTGGCGGCGCTTTTGATGGCCTTGCCAAGATTATTTCTGATCGCTCTGAGCGCAGCGGTATCGGTTTCGGTGCCAGCGTAAAGAGTCAGTCGGAAAAAAGTGCCAGTCAGGTTATGCAGGATGCTGAGCCGCAAGATTTGATCCGGTTTGGTCTTATTCCAGAATTGGTTGGTCGTTTGCCAGTTATTGCCACGCTGAATGAATTGGATGAAGCTGCCTTAATTCAGATTTTGGTAGAACCCAAAAATGCGTTGATCAAACAGTATTCAAAACTGTTGGAAATGGAAGGGTCTGAACTGGAGATTCGTCCTGCAGCACTGCAAGCGATTGCGAAGAAAGCAATTGCCCGGAAAACTGGTGCGCGTGGATTACGTTCGATTCTTGAACATGCATTGCTTGATATTATGTATGACTTACCAAGCGAGCAAAATGTATCAAAAGTCGTGATTGATGAAAATACCATCAATAATGGCGCTAAGCCTTTGTTGATTTATGACGAGCAACCGAAAGTCTCGGGCGTGAAGTCTTAATTCCTAAAAAGTGTGGGTGAATGTCACAATTGATCCTCTAATACTAGGAATACGCAGTACAATTAATTACACAATAAAATTGAGCTTCAATCGAAAAGCTACCCGGAGGTGCCTCTGAGTGGCTTTTTTTATTGTTTTTCGGATGACGGGCTTGAGTTTTAGCCTAGTGCGCCAATCTATCTACTAGAAATTTTGAATAAGGTGCGCCATGACAACTTCCATAATCACTGAACAAACAGAATTGCCGTTATTGCCTTTGCGCGATGTGGTAGTTTTTCCGCATATGGTTATCCCCTTATTTGTTGGCCGGCCAAAGTCTATCAAGGCTTTAGAAGCGGCAATGGAGCAGGGAAAGAGCATTATGCTCGCAGCGCAAAAAGCTGCTGCCAAAGACGAACCATCCGCTGACGATATTTATGAGATTGGTTGTATTGCCAACATTTTGCAAATGTTGAAATTGCCAGACGGTACCGTCAAAGTATTGGTTGAAGGTGCGCAGCGTGCGCGTATCCATAAGATTACTGAAACTGAATCGCATTTTACGGCGGACCTAACTCCTGTGCCTCCAGAAGAGGGTGATGATTCCGAGGTTGAGGCAATGCGACGCGCAATCGTTCAGCAATTTGATCAATACGTCAAACTGAATAAAAAAATTCCTCCTGAAATTTTGGCTTCTTTGTCTGGTATTGACGACGCTGGTCGTCTTGCCGATACGATTGCGGCTCATCTGCCATTAAAACTTGAGCAGAAGCAGGTTATTTTGGAAATTTTCAGTGTGTCCAAGCGGCTCGAACATTTACTTGGACAATTGGAAGGCGAACTCGATATTCTGCAGGTAGAGAAGCGTATCCGTGGACGAGTCAAGCGTCAGATGGAAAAGTCTCAGCGCGAATATTATTTGAATGAGCAGGTCAAAGCGATTCAAAAAGAGTTGGGTGAGGGCGATGAGGGTGCGGACATCGATGAGCTCGAAAAGAAAATTGTTGCCGCCAAAATGCCCAAAGAGGCACGCGATAAGGCGATGGCTGAGCTGAAAAAACTCAAGATGATGTCTCCTATGTCGGCAGAGGCGACCGTCGTAAGAAATTACATCGATACCATCGTTAATTTACCTTGGAAGAAAAAATCCAAAGTTAATAATGATCTGACCAATGCAGAAAAAGTGTTGGAAGATGATCACTATGGCTTAGATAAGGTCAAAGAACGGATCTTGGAATATCTTGCCGTTCAGCAGCGCGTCGACAAGTTAAAAGCGCCGATCTTGTGCCTGGTCGGTCCCCCGGGTGTTGGTAAGACTTCACTAGGACAGTCGATTGCTCGTGCAACGAATCGCAAGTTTGTGCGTATGGCTTTGGGTGGAGTGCGCGATGAAGCTGAAATCCGTGGCCATCGTCGTACTTACATCGGTTCTATGCCAGGTAAAATTTTGCAGAGTTTGTCTAAGGTTGGCGTACGCAATCCCTTATTCTTGCTGGATGAGGTCGATAAAATGGGGGCTGATTTCCGCGGTGATCCGTCGTCTGCATTGCTGGAGGTTTTGGATCCTGAGCAAAATCATACTTTTTCAGACCATTACATCGAAGTTGACTTCGATTTATCCGATGTAATGTTTGTGGCGACTTCTAATTCGTACAATATTCCGCCCGCTTTGTTAGACCGGATGGAGGTAATACGTCTGTCAGGTTATACGGAAGATGAAAAAACCAGTATTGCTCAGCGTTATCTGTTGCCAAAACAGATTAAGAATAATGGCTTAAAAGACGGCGAGATCAATGTGTCCGAAAGCGCGATTCGCGACATTATTCGTTACTACACCAGAGAAGCTGGCGTGCGCTCCTTGGAACGTGAAGTTTCAAAGATTTGCCGTAAAGTAGTGAAGATGCTTTTATTGAAAAAGAGCGAGAAAAAAGCAACGATCACCTCTAAGAATCTTGATAAGTTCCTTGGTGTCCGTCGCTATGATTTTGGCGTTGCAGTGAAAGAAAATCAAGTGGGGCAGGTCGTTGGCCTGGCATGGACAGAGGTCGGCGGCGATTTGTTAACGATTGAGGCAGTTGCAATGCCCGGAAAAGGCGGCGTAATACGTACAGGCACTTTGGGTGATGTCATGAAGGAGTCAATTGAAGCCGCTCGTACAGTAGTTCGTAGTCGTGCTAAGCGCTTAGGTATCAAGAATGATGTTTTTGAAAAAAGTGACATTCACATTCATGTACCAGAGGGGGCAACTCCTAAGGATGGCCCTTCAGCCGGTATTGCGATGACGACGGCACTGGTTTCTGTTTTTACCGGTATCCCTGTTCGTGCTGATGTTGCGATGACTGGCGAAATTACTTTGCGCGGCGAAGTTTTACCTATCGGAGGATTGAAAGAGAAATTGTTGGCAGCTCACCGCGGTGGTATTAAGACGGTATTGATACCAGAGGAAAATGCCAAAGATTTAGCCGATATTCCTGATAATGTAAAAAATAAATTGGAAATTATTCCTGTGCGCTGGATTGACAAGGTTTTGGAAATTGCACTTGAACGCATGCCGGTTGCGTTAACTGATGAGGAAGTTTTGGTTGCTGCTGCAGCCAAAACAGAAACTGTCAGTGATACGGGCGTCGTAAAACATTGATTGTTTAATCTCCTAGGTTTTACCTCGAAAATAGCCGCTGTTTAAATCAGCGGCTATTTTATTTGCATCGTAATTTAAATCACGATGCTATGGATTTATTTTGGATTTAATCGAGAAATCAAATAATGATTCATATTAAAAAAGACCAATGGTTCAGTGATGTGTATGGAAGGGCTATATATTTAATGGATGTATTGAGACATCCTGAACCGGCTTACTTATCGATGAGCTCCGATGAAAAAGACCGGTTCCGTCAAACTCAGTGCGATGTCGGAGAAGTTATCCGGATACTTGGTGCTCACCTTGATTTTGCCTTAGTTATGAAGTGGGATGGAGTGATAGGCTGGGTTCCTGCTGCTGCAGTTAATATTGATGCAGATATTCATGCCTATATTCCTGTTGAATCTTTAGGCCAAAGTTCTGATGTATTTTTTCAATATTGGTATGCAACGCCTTATATATGGGGCGGTATAACTCGTGCAGGAATTGACTGCTCTGGTTTTACTCAGCGCTATTATTACGATGTTTTGGCTAAGAGCATTCCTAAAAATTCTTATGATCAACGTCGCCTTGGTCGTTCAAAAAAAATATTAGAAGTGGTTAATCATGACCTGATTTTTTGCACAAGAAAAGGTGGCAGAGGTATCCACCACGTTGGCATATATTTTGAGGGTGACGTCTGGCATGCTCATTCTGAGCGGGGTGTTACCTGTCAATCAATGGCTGAATTTCTTGCGAATTATGAAGTACTGCAGGTGGCGGATATAGTTGAAAAATAAAGTCACTATTTTTGATCAACATGCGCAAGCCAGTTGTTTGATTGCGCATGTTTAGAGTCTTGCTAAGTTTGCTTAAGTCCAGGCGCGGACTAAGCCAACGGCCAAACCCTCCAGAGAAAAATCTTCATCCTGTTCAGCAATTTTAATGTTGGGGTAGTCGGGATTCTCAGCGAGTAACTCAATAATGTTACCGTTTTTTTTGTATCGTTTGACAGTCACATCATCGCCCATACGAGCAATAACGATCTGTCCATTTTTTGCCTCACTCGATTTTTTTACAGCGAGTAAATCTCCATCAAAAATACCTGCGTCACGCATAGACATGCCGCGGACTTTGAGTAAATAGTCAGGTATTGCAGAAAATAATGCAGGGTCAACCTGGTAATTTGTGTCTACATGTTCTTGAGCCAGAATGGGTGAGCCAGCGGCTACTCTGCCAACTAAGGGCAGACTAAGTTGCATCAAAGCAGGGTGAGGTAGTGCCATTTGCGTTCCAGAGCTAAATTTTCCTTTGACATTACTCAAAGCAGAGTCAAGCAGACGGATGCCACGGGATGTTCCGGGAGCTATTTCAATAACTCCCTTGCGGGCTAGTGCTTGCAAGTGCTCTTCTGCTGCATTGGTTGAACGGAACCCTAGTTCGTTGGCAATCTCTGCTCTGGTCGGTGGAAAACCGGTATTTCGAATGGCATCTTTAATCAAATTCAGAATCTGTTCTTGGCGGGCAGTAAGTTTGAGCATGTCAGAATTCCAATTGGGTAAAGTTTGACTGGGTTTATAAGCAGCCTGTATTTTTGTACAGTATAAGCGTAAATTTCTGAATAGCCAAAATTTTTTCATTTAGAACCTTGGTCTGATACAGGGAAAGTGCATTGAAAATTAATAATTTTTCTGCGTACGCAATAAGTGCTTGAAACTATTGAGTAAATTCAAAAAGTGCAGTATAGTCATGGGCTTTTCCTCTTCCCGCACTCGTCTTGACGCCGAGGCGGGCTATTTTATTGTCCACAAGGAGAATATATGCGTCATTATGAAATCGTATTTATCGTACATCCTGATCAAAGCGAGCAAGTGCCTGCAATGATCGAGCGTTACAAAGCTTCTGTAGTAGCACGCAGTGGCCAAGTACATCGCGTCGAAGACTGGGGCCGTCGTCAATTGGCTTACATGATTCAAAAACTGGCTAAAGCACATTATGTTTGCATGAACATTGAGTGCGATGCTGAGACTCTGCTCGAGTTGGAAACCGCATTCAAATTCAATGATGCAGTTCTGCGCCACCTCACAGTCAAAATGAAAAAAGCTGAAACAGCACCATCTCCAATGATGAAAGCTGTACAGAAAGAAGATGCTGCTAAAACGCAACGCGTAGAAGCGCCAGCGGCATAGTTGACCTTTAGAGGACGCAACATAAATCAGTGAATCAGCTTAAAGTTGTTGCCAGTATTTTAGAAAAATCGGCGCTGCGCTATACGCCAGCAGGAATTCCGATAGCTTCCGCGGTACTGACGCATACTTCAAAGCAAGAGCAGGCAAATACTCAGCGTGTAGTCGAATTTGAAATTAATGCCATTGCAGCAGGCAATATTTCAAAACGATTTTTGGAGATAGAGCTGGGAGTGGTTATGCAATTCACGGGTTTTTTGTCGCGCAAGAACCGTAACAGCAAAAGTCTCGTATTTCACATCACTGATTTCGAGACGACTTTACTAGATTAGGAGCCAAAAATGGCATTCGGTAAAAAATTTGACAAAAGCAAACTGAAACAAAAGCGTCAGCAACAAAATCCTTTGTTCAAGCGCAAAAAATTCTGCCGCTTCACCGCAGCGCATGTAGCGCAAGTTGACTACAAAGACGTCGACACATTAAAAGATTTCGTGCAAGAAAACGGCAAAATTATGCCAGCACGTTTGACAGGTACTAAAGCACTGTACCAACGTCAAGTTGACACAGCGATCAAACGCGCACGTTATCTCGCGTTGCTGCCGTACACTGATCTGCACACAGCGTAATTGACGACAAGGTACTAGGAGAAAAATATGCAAGTTATTCTGATTGATAAAGTCGTTAATCTCGGCAATCTGGGCGATGTAGTTAAAGTTAAAGACGGTTACGCACGTAACTTCTTGATCCCGCAACGTATGGCTCGTCGTGCAACAGCTGCTGCAATCGCTGAATTCGAAGCGAAACGTGCAGACTTAGAAAAAGCTGCTGCTGAACGTTTGGCTGTAGCGCAAGCTGCTGGTGAAAAACTGTCAGGTTTGACAGTTCAGATCTCGCAAAAATCTGGTGTTGATGGCCGTTTGTTCGGTTCTGTGACTAACTTTGACATCGCTGAAGCTTTGGTAAAACAAGGTTTCGCGGTTGAGAAAGCGCAGATTCGCATGCCACAAGGCCCATTGAAAATTGTTGGCGATCATTCTGTTGCTGTTGCATTGCACACAGACGTCGTTGTTGACGTGACTGTTGCTGTATTGGGCGAACACGCTTAATACGCTTATTTCAGCAGCATAAAAAGCCGGGCTTGCCCGGCTTTTTTACGTTAATAACAGCTTGATGTATGTTCAGTGATTTTTTGATGATGTTTTGCATGCTTGCTCCATCTTTAATGTGTCAAATGCGTATAGTTTGGGTAAGGCGTTTGCTTTGCTTTCTTTGTTTTTGAAGTTGAATAAAAAGGTATAATGCGCGCCATGAAAGCACCTTCCGATCCGCAATTAGATTCCATTCGCGTTCCCCCGCATTCCATCGAGGCAGAGCAGTCTGTGCTTGGGGGGCTGTTATTGGATAATGCCGCCTGGGACCGGATCGCTGACTTCATCCGTGAGGATGACTTCTACCGCTATGATCACCGTATTATTTTTCAGGCGATTGTTAAGCTGATTAATGCGACAAAACCCGCTGACGTCATCACGGTATATGAAGCCTTAACCGGTATCAATAAGGCTGATGATGCCGGTGGCCTGACCTATCTGAACGCATTAGCACAAAATACTCCGTCTGCAGCCAATATTCGTCGTTATGCGGAGATTGTGCGTGACCGTGGCGTCTTGCGTAAATTGATATCTGTCTCGGATGAAATTGCCGGGAATGCGTTTAATCCGCAAGGTAAAGAAGTTAAGCAGATGCTTGATGAAGCTGAGTCCAAGATTTTTGCGATTGCGGAAGAGGGAGCGCGCGGCGCTCAAGGCTTTACGGCGATTCAGCCTTTGTTGACGCAAGTTGTTGAGCGGATTGATGAGTTATATAACCGTGACCATACGAGTGATATTACAGGAGTCCCTACTGGCTTTGCTGATTTGGACCGTATGACCTCAGGATTGCAACCTGGTGATTTGATTATTGTTGCAGGTCGTCCATCGATGGGTAAAACGGCATTTTCTATTAATATCGGTGAGAACGTTGCTATTGAAAGTGGTTTGCCAGTTGCCGTGTTTTCGATGGAAATGGGTGGCGCGCAATTAGCAATGCGTATGCTGGGATCCGTTGGTCGCCTCGATCAACACCGGTTGCGTACGGGACGCTTGGTAGATGAGGATTGGCCGCGCTTAACCCATGCAATTCAAAAAATGAACGATGCGCAGTTATATATTGATGAGACGCCGGCACTGAGTTCTATTGAGTTGCGCGCTCGCTCACGTCGTTTGTCACGTCAATGTGGCAAATTGGGATTGATCATTATCGATTACTTGCAACTGATGTCAGGTAACTCTGGCGGTGAAAACCGGGCAACAGAAATTTCTGAAATATCTCGTAGCTTAAAAGGTCTGGCGAAGGAATTACAGTGTCCTGTTATCGCATTATCCCAGTTGAACCGCTCGCTTGAGCAACGTCCTAATAAACGCCCTGTTATGTCGGATTTGCGCGAATCTGGTGCGATTGAGCAGGATGCAGACGTGATCTTGTTTATTTATCGTGATCAGGTCTACAACCCTGACTCACCTGATAAAGGTACTGCAGAAATTATCATCGGCAAACAGCGTAATGGTCCGATTGGCAGCGTACGCCTGACATTTCTGGGTGAGTACACCAAATTTGATAATTACACCGGATCATTGTCTGTCTATGGCGATAACGAATAATCGACTTTTCGTCGTTAGTTTTAGTAAATTTATTCAATATGAAGCAGCGTCTGAAGTTGCGGGACAAGGTCCTGTAGCTTCGACACAATTTTAGTGTTACTACTTTAGTGAGAAAAAAATGTTTGGACGATTGATGCCCACAGAGGGAAAGTTTTTTGAACTCTTTAATCAGCATGCTGAGTTGTGCGTAAAAGGATCGAAGGAAATGGTTGCTCTGATGACTAATTTTGATGATCTGGAAATCAGGGTTCATGCGATCGAAGCAATTGAAAAGCAAGCAGATACCGTTACCTACAATACAATCGAACTGCTGCATAAGACATTTATTACACCGCTAGATAGAGATGACATTCATAAGCTGATTACTCGCATGGACGATATTCTTGATTTGCTGGAGGATGCTGGTCAGACTATTTCTTTGTATGATATCCGTGAGATTACGCCTGAAGCAAAGCGTCTCGCCGAACTCTGCCTGGCTTGCGCTGAAAAAGTGAGAGATGCTGTAGCGCTGTTACCGAATATGGCGAATTCACGTCAGATGTTATCGATCTGCGAAGAGATTGATCGCCTGGAGTCCGATGCAGATCACGTCATGCGTGCTGCAATGTCCAAGCTGTTCCGTGATGAACCGGATGTGCGCAATCTGATCAAGCTGAAAGCGATTTACGAGATTCTCGAAACCGTCACTGATCGTTGCGAAGATGTTGCTAATATCATTGAAGGTATCATTGTCGAAAACGCATAAATTCAAGCGTGAGGGTGATTGAGCCACCTTCACCTGCCTTGGTTTGTGGCTGTCCCCTGCTTAGCCGACGGGGCAGATAAGTTAATAGATTTAACAAGTACTCGTTCTCTATCGTTCAGAGTTTAGAGAATTGACATGAGAACTTAAAAGAGAAGTGAATTCCATGCAAACCGTCCACATGAGCCTGTACGTTATCGCCTTACTGGTGATCTTGGCTTTGTTATTTGATTTTATGAATGGCTTCCATGATGCCGCTAACGCAATTGCGACAGTGGTATCGACAGGAGTTTTAAAGCCGCAGCAAGCGGTCGCGATGGCAGCGTTTTTTAACGTCATCGCTATTTTGTTTTTTCAGCTGAAAGTCGCCGCCACAATCGGTAAAGGCACAATTGATCCATCTGTTGTTGACCACTATGTGATTTTCGGTGCGTTGGTTGGCGCTATTTTTTGGAACCTGGTTACCTGGTATTTTGGTATTCCATCCTCATCATCACATGCCTTGATCGGCGGTCTGGTCGGTGCTGCCGTAGCCAAAGCGGGTACTGGTGCTCTGGTTTCTAAAGGCTTGTGGACCACGATTACTTTTATTGTGTTATCACCGTTGCTGGGTTTCGTGCTTGGATCGGTCATGATGCTGATTGTGTCATGGCTATTTGTGAAGTCGACGCCATTGAAGGTTGATAAGTGGTTCCGGCGTTTGCAATTAGTGTCCGCTTCAATGTTCAGCCTTGGTCACGGCGGCAACGATGCACAAAAAACTATCGGTATTATCTGGATGTTGCTGGTGTCTGCTGGCTATGTATCTAATAGCGATGCGTTACCCCCAATGTGGGTCGTCATTTCCTGCTATGCATCCATCGGACTGGGTACTCTGTTTGGTGGCTGGCGCATCGTAAAAACCATGGGCCAAAAAATCACTAAATTAAAACCTGTCGGTGGTTTTTGTGCTGAGACTGGTGGTGCTATCACCTTGTTTGTTGCATCCCATTTTGGCATTCCGGTATCAACTACACATACCATCACGGGTGCAATCGTTGGTGTCGGTTCAGCGCAAAAAATGTCTGCCGTCCGCTGGGGGGTTGCCGGCAATATTGTGTGGGCCTGGATTTTGACTATTCCGGCTAGTGCATTTGTCGCGGCAATTGCATGGTGGATAGGGCGGCATATTCTATAATACTCCCTGCTAAATCAATACAAACAAGGTTGATTCCGCACTATTGACAAGGGTCTTTAAAAAATACATGAGGGGAGTATGTTTTCTCATTAAAGCCACATCCATTTAATATGGCGGTGGCTTTTGTATTTTTGGGAGGCGTCATCGCCGGTCCCGGAATCCTAATGTTGTTTGTACTTGCCCGAGGCAAGACCAACTAAGCCTAGTGTATTCATCCTCTGAATCTAAGGCAGCTTGCAAGTCTTCAATTTTCTCCAGTTCATTCTTAACGAATGGCATCCATACACGGTTAATTTCATCGTTTAGTTGCTCCTTGGTTTTTCCAATAGGGCCGATTAAAGGTGTGTTCTCATAGCGTCTGCCCATCTTTGCTCGTACTAGGTCAGCTAAAGCAGGTAATTTTTCTTTGTAAAGTTTTACATGCTGCATTTCATGTTCGAGAATTTCGTTATAAGCGCAGGAATTTTCTGGAAACTCTTTGCCTACATAGACATTAATTGCAGGATGTTCCATGTTTATTTCGATACGTGGAGCAAAACATTCTTGATTACTGTTCTTGTCATCAATGATCGGACCTTCAAAATCGATTTGAATAATACTGTGCCTGGCAGTGAGGCCGAGAATGTAGTCAGTGGAGTAGGTTTTCGTACTCATCGTACGCAATTTTTGGCTGCTAACGTTGTTGTGTACGAGGTAGGGACCTTCAGACTCGGAGACGACGATACTGGTTTGTGGTAATTCTTTGTTACAGCGCCATTCAAAATTGTTTTGGCTCAAGGCAACATTAGTGAGTAGTGCAGAGAGACAAAGGGGCAATATCGACAATAGTTGATTTTTCCTCATTGTTATTCTCCTTCTTCCTGTTCGCCATTTCGATAAGCTGATGGATTGATTTTCTCAGCGCAACATCCTTACGCAAGCCGGTTGAATTTGCTAGAGATACCATGATGTTCGCCTGGCAAATCAGTATGATCAATATAAGTAATTTTTTAACTAGAGGAATATGTTTTTTTAGAGGGCGATATAGATCAACTTAGTTATGAATGCCTCTTTACTCAGCCCGTGGAAGCAGCATTCGAAAAATGTCAGATTACATTTGCTTAAACAAATGCACAAAGCTGCGGCTGACTTCGAGTTTTTCTGTCAGTCCTTTTATCTGTACCAAGTGGCGGCCCCTTAAATCACGGACAACACCTGATATTGCTTTTGCGTTAACTAATGTTGCGCGATGGATTTGCCAGAATAAAGCCGGATCAAGCTCTTCAGCGAGATCGCGAACCGGTTTTCTGATTAACGCCTCATAGCTTGCTGTCTGTACACGGGTATATTTTTCATCCGACTGAAAAAATAAAATTTCCTCTACCGGAATCAGGCGTAGTTCCTGCCCGATCGATGCTTGTATCCATTGCAAATAATTGACTTTGGTACCGATACCCATTTGCTTGGCAAGCTGGGCCAGCATATTGCTCATGTCATTTGGTTCATCTTTACTACTCAGCCGTGCTTTCAATCTGTCGACTGTTTTGGTTAGCCGTTCTATGTCGGCTGGTTTCAATACATAATCAACAGCGCCATGATCAAATGCTTCAATTGCGTATTGATCGTACGCCGTAATGAAAACGATATGCGCTTTGCCTCCGATCTCTTTCGCCGCCTCTAATCCGGTTTTGACTGGCATGCGTATGTCGAGGAATACGAAGTCTGGCATCAGGCTATCAACCAGTTGTACGGCCTCTTCGCCATTTTTTGCTTCATCAAGGATGTGCAATTCTGGCCAGACCTGCTCCAGTCGTGACCTTAATTGGTCGCGCATCAGTCTTTCATCATCGGCTAGTATCGCTGTAGGCATAGTAAAAGTTCTGGTTAATTAGTTGGCTAACTCATAAGGTATTTCTATAGTAACGCAAACTCCTGTCGGTTGATTGGGTGTAATGATCATTTGTGCTTTTTCTTTGTAAATGAGCTTCAAGCGTTCGCGAATATTTTGTAATCCCAGACCGGTACCGTTGCTAGGCATTGCGCCGAAACCGAGACCATTGTCACTGACGGAGACGCGTAATTTATTGTGCGCGACCTCAGCATGAAAGCGAACGGTGCCGCCTTCCGCTTTAACTTCCAATCCATGCTTGATCGCGTTCTCAACCAGTGATTGCAACATCATGGGTGGGAATGATGCGCTGCGTAATCCTTCCGGCATATTAAAGTCGACTTCCAGTCGTTCTTCCATCCGCATTTTTAAGAGTTCGAGATAAGACTTCACCATGTCGGCTTCGCGTCCGAGGTTCGTTTTGGCCGCATTCTCGCGCATTTGCGGCAATACGGCACGCAGGTAAGAGATCAGACTGCGTTGCATCGCTGCTGCTCTTGGCGGATCGGTCTCGATTAAATACTCGACGGATGCCAGCGTGTTGAAAAGGAAATGCGGCTCGACTTGGGCCTGCATCATTTGCATTTGTGCTTCACTTACCTGGCGTAATAAAGATTCCCGTTCCGCGGACAGATTGGCTTCTTTGGCTTTTTCTTCGGCACGAACTTTGCCGCCCATTAATGCCTTCATCCCGAGAAGGCCAAAGATCAGAAGCATGACAAAGTTCATAAACCACTTAGATGATTTCTTCTGGTAGCTTTTTACTTCCTCATCGGCAGCGTCGGCAACAGCATCTTCAATGTCGTTACTGATTTCCTGGGCAATGTCTGGCGGTAGTTTGATATGGATGTCATCCTGGCCGGCTTTGGGCATGACTGGTATTGCCGGGGCGTTTGGCGGTGAGGCTGGATTGGATGCATTGGGTGCCTCAGGTGGTGCCGGTACTGCCGATGGAGCAGGTGGTGTGGAGGGGCCGCCCTCTTTCAGAACACGGATGCCATTTTCATCTATTTCGATTTGCTTGCCGCCACCATCGGTCTTATTTTTGCGGATATGAATCCCTGTGCCGTCGATCTCAATATTCGTATCACCATCATTGATACTTTTTGTCTTACTTGCTTTCTTCGCAGCTTTTTTATTGGTGACAATGACACCATCGTCTGAGTTCAGAATATTGTCCTGGAAGATGGAGCCGGTAATCATCATGATTAACGCGAACAGAAAAAATTTCCACCAGGATAAGGTTGTTACCCAGGCAGCAGTTTTATCAAACGCTTTGCTTAACCAATGCAAGAATGCAGTGATAAGTTCTTTGATGGTTTGGATCGCGTTGGGATTCATGATGAAGCTTTCTGATAATGATTTACTTTTTTGCGTTGCCAATCAAGTTGAGATCAGGCTTTGCATACTGTTTTGCTGCATGTTGTCACTCTAAAGAAATAGAGTAGCGATTACCATCAGCATGCGACAGTCTGCAAAATCGGGGGAATAGAAATAGAAAATTCTATTCTGGTGTGCAAACGAAAATACAGACAAAAGCCTAGATGGAAGCGAAGCTAATGGATAACTCTTCGCCTGGAGACTGTTTGCGGTGGCAATCTGTGGTGAAATAGGCAATTTAATGGCAACACAATTCATTTGTGTGCAATATAATAAAAATGGCATACGTAGTGGCTTGAAGCCATCACATATGCCATTTTTTGATCTGGGAAATTAATTGTTCTTGAGTTGCCGTTTATTTTCTAACCAAGGGTGTAAGTCTTCTCTGGTCATTGGTTTTGCATACAGATAGCCTTGCGCTAAATGGCAGCCGAATGAGAGCAGCGTCTGCGCTTGCATCTCGCTTTCTACTCCCTCTGCGATGATGGCGATGCCTAAACTTTTGCCTAGTTGAACGACCATTTTGGCAATGCTGCCTTCACCTGAGTCTTGTCTTATTTCATTGACAAAAGCCCGGTCAATTTTCAGTTTGTCGATATCGAGTTTTTGTAAATGGCTCAGTGATGAGAATCCTGTACCAAAATCATCAATCGAAATCTTAATGCCCAGTTGTTTAATCTGATGCAGGGTTTTGATCAGCAGTTCCGGGTCCTTCATCGCCATCGATTCGGTGATTTCCAACTCAATTGATTCTGGCGGTGCCTGGGTATCTAGTAAGGCACTGTTGAGTGATTGCATAAACAGCGGATGAGAAAATTGTGCCTGCGAGACGTTAATCGCCATCTGGAAGTCGTTATACCCAAGACTGCGTAAATGTACCAATTCACGACATGCTGTGCGCAGCACCCATTCACCTATATCAACGATCAGGCCGGAATATTCGGCGATCGGGATAAATAAATCGGGCGGAACAAATTTGCCTTCCTCAGTTTTCCAGCGGAGTAAGGCTTCTGCGCCGACTACCCGTCCATTTGACATATCGATTTGAGGCTGGAACACCAGAAATAATTTTTCATTTTCAAATGCTGCGCGCAAAGCGTGCATCAGACGCACACGTTCCCGTATTTCCACGCCCATATCCCGTGTGAAGTAGACGAAACTACCTCGCTGGTGTGTTTTTGCTCGTTTGAGTGCAATGTTGGTATCTTTGAGGGCTTCAGACCCGTCACCATCGTAGTCAGATAGTGCAACCAAACCGATGGTTGCTGATAATTGCACATCCTGACGGTCGACCTGAAAGGGCGGAGTAAACAAGGTCAGGATCGCTTGCGGACACACCATTTCTTCGTCACCCAGCAGGGCAAAAGTATCGCTGCCTACGCGTGCAAGCTGACAATCTTCGCCAAAATGCTTGACCAGACGCTGAGCAACTGCGCAAAGTAACATGTCACCAAACTGATGACCTAAGGCATCATTGGTTTCAGCGAAATGATCGATGTCGATCAATGATAGTGCACTATGTTTTTTGAGTGGCGATTGCAGTGTTTCATTTAGTGTCTGCAATAATTTGAGCCGGTTTGCCAGGCTGGTCAGCGGGTCATAAAACGCATAGCTGTGTAACCGTGAGGTCAGCATGACGTTATCCAGGCCAACCGAAACATTATTACAAAAGACTTCGAGCAGACGCTTGTCCATCTCGCTCAGATTTAGTCCTACATTCAGGTAGACCGTCAAATCTCGATCTGCAACATTGCTAAAATATAGTGTTGTTGATTCAGCCTCGTATAAATTGTAGCGTTCTTGCATTGACCTTTGTACGATGGCATTCGCTTTCTCATCGACGACATCGCTTACGGGATGATCGATCAGGTGTTGGAATGAATTAGTCGCTGCGATAATTTTAAGTTCTTTTTCTCCATCGGCTCCCTGTTGTGAACATACAAAGCCTTCTGCCTGATTGCCAAGCAAGCCGGAGATTTGGGTGAGCACGCCTGAGGAAAAATTTTGTAAACCACGCAATGCCATCAGCTCAGTACTGGCATTGATAATTAGTTCAAGTCCGCGACGGCTGGCGCTAATTGCGCAAATTTGTTCGTAGGAGCGTATGGCAGATGTAACTGCAGTGTAGAGTTTAGTGCGGGTTAGTTCGGATTTGGTTTTGTAGTCATTGATGTCGTAGTCGCGTATGGCATCAATCTCGGGCGCATAACCTGGTTGGCCTGTGCGCAGGATAATGCGTACATCCACCAGACCCAGCGTTTTACGTATGTGGCTGACGAGCTGGAGTCCCGCATCCTCTTGCTCCATCACGACGTCTAGCAGAATGATTGCTATGTCTGTTTCGTTTTGCAGTATGTCGCGAGCTTCTGCTGCCGAGTAAGCATGTAAAAAGCTTAGCGGACGATGCTGGATCTCCAGGCTGCCCAGGGCAAATGTTGTCGCTGAATGTACATCCGGATCATCGTCGATGATCATGATTCGCCACGTGGGGTGAAGCCTGGTCACTGCCGAAGACTCACTTGCCTCTGGTTCATCCAGAAAGACCAGATCATCTTCGGAAGAGTGGATCATTGCATTCATCTGAGAAGCGACTCCAAGGATGGATTTATATATTGACTACAAATCTTAATGATTATGTTTGTATGGAACTATCGCATTAAATTTACAAACAGCCAAGTCACAAATGCTCTGTGTACTCAGTATAAAACAAGAAAACTTAATAAATGGCAGTTTGCCTCCATAAAAACTGATTTTGTAGATGCATGTCGATGTTTTGTCGGTAGTTTTTGATGTTTTGGATCGGTCTGTTTCAGGGTTTTTGTCCGGTTAATGGGTGATCGCTGTTAAAATTGCGTCAATTCTGAATAAAATTTTGCAAAACACTATGTCCGGTAATACTTTTGGAACTTTATTTACTGTAACCACATTTGGCGAGTCTCACGGACCAGCGATTGGTTGTGTTATTGATGGTTGTCCTCCGGGTCTGGAGTTATCTGAGCTGGATATCCAGCCAGAACTGGATCGTCGCAAACCTGGTACTTCGCGCCATGTCACGCAGAGGCAGGAGCCGGATACGGTAGAAATCCTGTCGGGTGTGTATCAAGGTAAAACGACGGGTACGCCGATTGCCTTGCTGATTCGTAACCAGGATCAGCGTAGTAAGGACTATGGCAATATCACCGAAACCTTTCGTCCGGGGCATGCCGATTTCACCTATTGGAACAAGTACGGCATCCGTGATCCGCGCGGTGGTGGCCGCTCCTCTGCACGTTTGACAGCACCTGTTGTCGGCGCCGCAGCGATAGCTAAAAAATGGTTACATCAGCAATATGGCACCACATTTAAAGGTGGCATGAGTCAGTTGGGCGATATTGTGATTCCCTTCCAGTCTTGGGATTATGTGCCTGAAAACCCATTTTTTGCGCCAAACAATGATGCGGCGTTGATTACGCTGCTTGAAGATTATATGGACGCGCTGCGTAAAGACGGCGATTCCATCGGGGCGCGTATTGATGTGGTTGCCAGTGGTGTACCGGTAGGCTTGGGCGAGCCTATCTATGACAAGCTGGATGCCGAGATCGCTTACGCCATGATGGGAATTAATGCGGTCAAAGGTGTAGAAATCGGTGCTGGATTTCAATGCATCGCTCAACGTGGTTCCGAGCATGGCGACGAGTTAACGCCGGAAGGTTTTGTCGGCAATAATGCAGGTGGTGTCTTGGGTGGTATTTCAACCGGGCAGGACATCACTGTGTCGATCGCGATCAAGCCAACTTCCTCCATCCGGACGCCGCGCCGATCAATCGATAAGGACGGCAATGCTGTAATGGTGGAAACCTTTGGTCGTCACGATCCGTGTGTTGGTATTCGCGCCACGCCGATCGCTGAGGCCATGCTGGCATTGGTGCTAATGGATCATGCGTTGAGGCACAGAGCGCAATGCGGTGATGTGCAAGTCAGCACTTTTAAATAGAAAAATATGAAATAAGGGGAGTATGCTTAAAAACACCCTTAATTGCGCTGTTCTTTATTGGCGCTGAAATATATACTTATCCTGAGTATGTTTAATTTCCATCAAGCTCGTCCTTGACGCATTGTTTTATCTCAGTACGCTTGCAGCGCCAAATAAAATAGGGGAATTTTTCTGATTCCCCTGATTTTTCCAACAAAAATTTTGCTTTAAGTCCCTATTCAGCTTTTTTATATTGAAACCTGAATGCCTTAAATTGATGCGTGACACGGTTCTGCAATGCACAATTGTGGCATAATCAAACGCAAATCTTGCATAAGAGTCTCCCGGGCTCGGTCTTCAAGGCCACAAAATCACTTGCGTGGTGCACGATTGATCGGTTTTGCTGCATAGTCATCCGACAGCGCTGTGTAAATTCGCTCATCCATCACGCTTAATTCTTTGTGTTCGCTTAATGGTTGCTCCAATCAGATTAAACGAATCGATGTCCGGCATCCTCTGTGTATGTGTTGTGTCTCTGATGATCAATTCTTGGCCTATTTCTGCCGTTTGTTCATTTTTTTCACAGCATATGATTTGTTTTTCACCATTTATCGTTTTTTAAATCATCGCGCAGGCTTCAGATCATGCTTAAAACGCTTTACGACAAACTGTGGGAATCCCACGTAGTTCATGCCGACGACGATGGTACGGCTATTTTGTATATTGACCGTCATTTGCTGCATGAAGTCACCAGCCCGCAGGCTTTTGAGGGGCTCAAACTGGCAGGGCGCCAGCCCTGGCGCTTGTCGGCGAATTTAGTCGTTGCGGATCACAATGTACCGACGACGAATCGCATTAACGGTATTGACGATCCTACCTCGCGTTTGCAAGTGGAGACGCTGGACGCTAATGCAAAGCAATACGGACTGACTTACTTTGGTATGAACGATAAGCGTCAGGGAATTGTGCACGTCATCGGACCGGAGCAGGGTGCCACTTTGCCAGGAATGACGGTTGTCTGTGGTGATTCGCATACCTCGACTCATGGCGCGTTTGCCTGCCTGGCGCATGGCATTGGTACGTCAGAAGTCGAGCATGTATTGGCCACGCAAACACTGATTGCTAAAAAATCCAAAGCCATGCTGGTTCAGGTGGACGGTGCAATGCCAGCAGGCGTTACCGCAAAGGATATTGTGCTTGCCGTCATTGGCAAAATTGGTACGGCTGGTGGTACCGGCTATGCGATTGAATTTGCTGGCTCAACGATCCGAAGTCTGTCGATGGAAGGTCGTATGACTGTCTGTAATATGGCCATCGAGGCAGGTGCCCGTGCAGGGATGATCGCGGTCGATCAGACCACGATTGAGTATGTAAAAGGTCGTCCATTTTCGCCTGTTGGCCCGCACTGGGATACCGCGGTCTCTTATTGGAATACATTACATACGGATGCCGGTGCGAAATTTGACATGGTCGTCACGCTGAATGCTGCGGAGATCAAGCCGCAAGTTACTTGGGGCACATCGCCAGAGATGGTGGTCAGTATCGATGCCCGCGTACCAGATCCTGATCAGGAAAAAGATGCCGTTAAGCGGGATGCAATGGAAAAGGCCCTGGTTTACATGGCATTGAAGCCAAACACAGCAATTGAAGATATCCGTATCGACAAAGTATTTATCGGCTCTTGCACCAATTCCCGTATCGAAGATTTGCGTGCTGCGGCTGCGGTCGTGCGCGGCAAATTCCGCGCGTCGAATGTCAAACTGGCCATGGTGGTGCCTGGCTCTGGTCTGGTCAAAGATCAGGCTGAGCGCGAAGGTTTAGATAAAATTTTCCGTGATGCAGGTTTTGAATGGCGTGAGCCGGGTTGCTCGATGTGCTTGGCCATGAATGCAGATCGCCTGGAGCCGGGTGAGCGCTGCGCCTCCACATCTAATCGTAATTTTGAAGGTCGTCAGGGGCAGGGCGGCCGTACTCATCTGGTGTCTCCTGCGATGGCTGCTGCGGCAGGTATTGCTGGTCATTTTGTTGATGTCCGCGCTTTGCGCTAATTTTTATTTGAAGGAATTAACATGAAAAAATTATTTACTTTGGCTATCTGCGTGTTTGTTCTGGCTGCTTGCAATACAGTGCAAGGCATTGGTAAAGACGTCAAAAAAGCAGGCGAAGTGGTTGAAGGCGCCGGTAAAAAATAATCATGGAAAAATTTACCGTTCTTGATGGTCTCGTTGCGCCTATGGATAGAGCCAATGTCGACACCGATGCCATCATTCCTAAGCAATTTTTAAAATCAATACAGCGTAGTGGTTTTGGCCCTAACCTGTTTGATGAGTGGCGCTATCTCGATCACGGTGAGCCGGGAATGGATAATTCCAAGCGTCCGTTAAACCCAGATTTTGTGTTGAATCAGGCGCGCTATCAAGGCGCGTCGATTTTGTTGACGCGTAAAAATTTTGGCTGTGGTTCTTCTCGTGAACATGCCCCCTGGGCGTTAGATCAATTTGGCTTTCGTGCGGTGATTGCGCCTAGTTTTGCGGACATTTTTTTTAATAATTGTTTTAAAAATGGACTGCTGCCGATTGTTTTGAGTGAGTCCCAAGTTGATCAGTTATTTAACGAGGTCAAGGCTTTTCCCGGTTTTCGCCTGATTGTAGATCTGGAAAAGCAAGTCGTGACCACATTGAGCGGGAGTGTGAGTTATCCGTTTGACGTGGATACCTTCCGCAAATATTGTTTGCTCAATGGACTCGATGACATCGGTTTGACCTTGCGTCAGGCCGACAAGATCCGCGCATTTGAAGAGCGTCATATCGCAATGCAACCCTGGTTGACTAATACGATTTAATTGAATTTGGTAAAACATGAAAATAGCAATTTTGCCGGGTGACGGCATTGGTCCCGAGATTATCGAACAGGCGGTAAAGGTTTTGAATGTGCTGGGTGAGTCATTTGAAATGGAAACAGCGCCAGTCGGAGGTGCGGGCTACGAAGCGAGCGGACATCCGCTGCCAGAAGCAACGCTGAAACTGGCGCTGGATGCAGATGCGGTGCTGTTTGGCTCGGTTGGTGACTGGAAGTACGACACATTAGAGCGTGCGTTGCGCCCGGAGCAGGCGATTCTTGGTTTGCGTAAGAACTTGAATCTGTTTGCGAATCTGCGTCCAGCGATTTTATACCCTGAACTTGCGGGCGCTTCGACTTTAAAGCCTGAAGTGGTTTCTGGTCTGGATATATTGATTATCCGTGAATTGACTGGTGATATTTATTTCGGTCAGCCGCGTGGTGTAAGAGAATGCCCGGATGGCCCGTTTAAAGGTCAGCGCGAAGGTTTCGATACCATGCGTTACGCAGAGGGGGAAATCCGTCGTATCGCTCATGTCGCTTTTCAGGCAGCGCAAAAACGTTCTAAACGTCTGACCAGCGTTGACAAGGCGAACGTACTGGAGACTTTTCAGTTCTGGAAAGATATCGTGACCGACGTGCATAAAGAATATCCTGACGTGGCTCTGGATCATATGTATGTTGATAACGCTGCGATGCAACTGGTACGTGCGCCGAAAAAATTCGATGTGATTGTGACCGGCAATATGTTTGGTGATATTTTGTCTGACGCGGCGGCAATGCTGACTGGCTCGATCGGCATGCTGCCATCTGCGTCTCTGGATGCAAATAATAAGGGTCTGTATGAGCCTTCGCATGGTTCTGCACCGGATATCGCCGGTAAGAACGTGGCAAATCCTTTGGCAACGATACTCTCTGCGGCCATGATGTTGCGTTTTTCTATGGGTAAAGCTGAGCAGGCTGACCGTATTGAGAATGCTGTTAAGAAGGTCTTGTCACAAGGTTTGCGTACACCGGATATTTATGAGGCGGGTACAACGAAAGTTGGTACCGTCGAAATGGGTAATGCGGTTGTAAGTGCCTTGGCTTAGAAAGTGGTTGGCGTGTAAATCAGCAGGGATTGCCTGCAAATTTTAGGGAAAGATGATGAAACTAGTTGGTCTGGTAGGTTGGCGTGGAATGGTGGGTTCAGTCCTGATGCAGCGCATGCAGGAAGAGGGTGATTTTGCTCATATCGAACCCGTGTTTTTTTCAACATCCAATACAGGTGGCACGGCTCCTGCGGTGGCAAAAAATGAAAAAACATTGAAAGACGCAAATGATATTGATGCGCTGAAGAAGTGCGACATTATTATTACCTGCCAGGGCGGCGACTACACGACGGAAATTTTCCCTAAATTACGTGCATCGGGCTGGGACGGCTATTGGATTGATGCGGCATCTACTCTGCGTATGGACGACAATGCAGTGATTGTTCTTGACCCGGTTAATCTCGACGTGATCAAGACCGCATTAAGTCGAGGCGTGAAGAATTATATCGGCGGTAATTGCACGGTCTCATGCATGTTGATGGGCTTGGGTGGACTGTTTCAACATAACCTGGTTGACTGGATGTCTTCCATGACATATCAGGCTGCTTCTGGCGGTGGGGCGCAACACATGCGTGAACTGTTGACGCAATTTGGCAGTATCAACGCCGAAGTTAAGGCCTTGCTGGATAACCCGGCAGCGGCAATTTTGGAAATTGACCGCAAAGTGCTGGCTAAGCAGCATGCCTTTACTGGTGATGAAACCAAGCAGTTTGGTGTGCCATTAGCTGGCAATCTGATTCCTTGGATTGATAAAGATCTGGGAAATGGCGTTTCTAAAGAAGAGTGGAAAGCTGGTGCTGAAACTAACAAAATCTTAGGCAAAGGCGCTGCCTTCGGTTCTGAGGCAATCCCAGTCGACGGTTTGTGCATCCGTATCGGCGCGATGCGTTGTCACTCTCAGGCATTGACCATCAAGCTCAAGAAAGATGTGCCCTTAGATGAAATCAACGACATCATCGCGCAAAATAATCAATGGGTTAAAGTTGTGCCGAACGAGCGCGAAGCATCTATGCGTGATTTGACTCCCGCCGCAGTGACTGGCAGCTTAACTATTCCTGTCGGACGTTTGCGTAAAATGCAGATGGGTGGTGAATATTTATCTGCTTTCACGGTTGGCGATCAACTATTGTGGGGGGCTGCAGAGCCGTTGCGTCGTATGTTGCGTCTTCTTGTCGCCGATTAACTTGGTACTTTATATTAGCAGAGCGAAAAGGAGTGAATTCACTCCTTTTTTAATTTTCTGAGGGGTTTTTACCGTTCTTATCTCTGGATTGTCAAACTGCAACAACGATTTATACTAAACGGAAATAGTTTGACCTCTTAATGTATTTACCATACTGACAAATCGAGTTAAGCTTGCACGGCTAAGTTTGTAATGTTATCTTGCGACAATATGATGCATCCATCCGCTATTTGATGTGATTGCTATCGCCAACTGGATTGACCAAATTACCCAAATATGTCCTATAAAATGCATAACTATAAACGCTCACCAGTCATTTCTCTGGGAGGCAAAATGCTGGGTGCAGCGGTAGCCTCATCTTTATTCATGTTGTCCAGTGCCTATGCAACAGGCCTGGGTAAATTAACTGTCTTATCCTCTCTGGGGCAACCTCTGCGTGCAGAGATTGAGCTGACATCTCCCAATAAGGATGAGATTGGTTCACTAGTGCCAAAATTGGCATCGTCCGAGTCTTTTCGTCAGGCAAGTATTGATTTTAATCCTGCCTTATTATCTTTGCGCTTTAGTGTGGAGCAGCGTGGGGCCGGATATGTGATACGTATCAGTTCAAATCAGGCGATGAACGAGCCTTTCGTCGATATGTTGCTGGAGCTGAATTCAAGTAATGGCAAGTTGTTGCGCGAGTACACCTTTTTGCTCGATCCTGCAGAATTAAGAAATAGCCAGTCAGCACAGGTGGCAAATCCTGTGACTGTTGCAGGTTCGACACAGTCGACGACTCCCAATGTTGTGCAGACACGTCCTGTTACGAATTCGGCGCAGCAACCGGCTCAACAGCCAGCACCTGTAGAACGCAAAACATCAACACCAAAAAATGAAACAGCAGCACAATCCAAGCCGGCCGGTGACTATCAGGTAAAGCCTGGTGATACCTTGAGCAAAATCGCAGGTAGCTACAAGGCAGAAGGCGTTTCTCTGGATCAGATGCTGGTCAGCTTGTATAAAGCTAATCCGCAAGCATTTGCTGGCAACAATATGAATCGCCTGAAGAGCGGGCAGATTTTAACTGTTCCTGATGGTGAGACTAGCCGTTCCTCGATTAATGCCTCAGAGGCACATTCAGTTGTCATGGCGCATGCCAATGACTTTAGCTCGTATAGAAACAAACTTGCAGGACAAGTCGCAACTGCCCCAGCGGAGAAAGTAACCGCTACTAAGCAGACTGCCAGCGGTGTTATTACCGCCAAAGTGAAGGAAGTGCCTACAGCAACGAATGAGTCATTAGATAAACTGAAATTATCAAAAGCGGCTCCTAGCGCTTCAGCGAAATCGGCGACGGGCAAGGCGACCGATGAAGATAAAATTGCAAAAGACAAAGCAATAGCAGATGCAAATGCCAGAGTAAAAGAGTTAGAGAAGAACGTTGAAAGTTTGCAAAAAATTCTTGAAGTTAAAAACAAGGATTTAAGTGACAAACAAGCTGCTGCAAAATTGGCATCGGCATCAGCGAAAGCTGCTTCTGCATCCTCCCCATTGCCAGCAGCATCGGTGCCAGCATCAGCTTCTACTCCAGTGCAGGCTGTAGCACCAGCTATTGCGTCCAGTCCGGCGCCTGTAATTGCCAGTGTGGCCAGTGCAGATGGTGTAGCATCTGCACCACCTGCAAAAACACCGCCCAAGAAAAAAATACTGCCACCTCCGCCACCTGAGCCAGGATTTTTTGATAGCTTGATGGATAGTGGTTTCCTGTTACCTGGTGCCGGTGTGTTATTGGCCTTACTTGGTGGTTACGGTATTTTTGCAAGCCAGCGTAAGAAAAAGTTACAACAGTTCGAAGATAGCATCCTGACTGGTTCCAGCATGAAAGCCAACTCAATGTTTGGCTCCACTGGTGGTCAGAGTGTTGATACTAATAACAGTGTCTTTAACTCGAATTTCGCACCATCGGCAAGTCAATTAGACGCGAATGAGGTTGATCCGGTTGCTGAGGCAGATGTGTACATTGCCTATGGACGTGATTCTCAGGCAGAGGAAATTCTGAAAGAGGCTTTGCGCACTCAGCCAGACAGACATGCAGTCAGAGTGAAATTGCTGGAAATTTATTTTACTCGTAAAGATGCTAAATCATTCGAGCGCCTGGCAGGCGAATTGTATGGCATGACCAGCGGTGAGGGTGATGATTGGGCTCAAGCCGCTTCCATGGGCATTTCATTGGATCCAACGAATCCTCTGTACGCGGGTGGTAAGGCGCCTGCGGATGCGACTGGTGTGATGGGATCAGGCACTCAGCCATTGGAAGATCTGGATCCGGATGCACTGCTAGCTAATTCTTTGACTCATGATATGTTGGAATCTATCAGTATCATTGATACTGCTCATGGTTCGGGTGATGAAAAAGCGCCTGAGTTACATCAGGAGGACATGAGCTTTACCGCTGTTGATGCAAATGCGGGTCTAGGTGCATTGGATTTTGATTTGGAAATACCAGGAGCTGATACTACTCCTGCGTTGGCTGAGTTGGAAGTGCCGAAAATACCTGAGACGTCCGCAAGTTCTCATGCAGCGAAACATGTAGAGCCAGTTGTCGAGGAAATCGTTGATTTTGCCTCAATTGATTTTGACATGGGTGGAGAGGCGCATGTTGCTGAGCCTGCAGTTGTCGATATTCCTGTTGCAGTTCATGCCGGGCATACTGATAATCAATTCAATATTGATCATCTTTCTTTAGATTTGAACGCACCTGAGAGTGTTTCAGATGACCTAGGTGGCATTGCTTTTGAATCTTCGGTACAGCCAGACCCGCATATGCCCGTATCTGAGGTTGCTGAGCATGTAGTGTCGCAAGCGATTGTTCCTGATGCGCCTGCTGCTTTTGAATTTGATTTGTCCGGCATTGATCTGGATCTCGAGCCGGAAGCCAGTAACTCGGAAGTGGTCAACCTGGATCACCAGGAATCGCCAGCTTATAACGCTGAAATGGCAACCAAGCTTGATCTTGCTGTTGCTTATCATGAAATCGGCGACAAGGATGGGGCGCGTGAATTATTGGATGAGGTTGTCAAAGGCGGAACACCAGATCAGGTAATCAAAGCACAGGAGATGCTGGCTCAATTATCTTGATTCTGCATTGACGCAACGACGGGCGCGGCATTTTGCCTGCGCCCGTTTTTATTTTAACGGTTAATTAAATGGATTTGAATTGAAGCGCTTGGTATTAGGTGTGCAATATGACGGTAGTTGCTGGCAGGGCTGGCAAACACAGCCGTCGGGTAAAACGGTTCAAGATCAACTGGAGAAAGCACTTTCTGCTTTTGCTCAAACGCCAATCGCTACTGCTTGTGCTGGCCGTACGGATGCCGGTGTTCATGCGGTTGAGCAGGTTGTGCATTTTGATACTGAACTTGATCGATCCATGTATTCTTGGGTCAACGGTGTTAATGCGTTTTTGCCAGACTCGGTATCAGTTCAATGGGCGACGGAAGTCCCTTTTGCTGATCCCGATGCTCAAGATAATTTTCATGCACGATTCAGTGCTTATGCAAGGACATATCATTATGTTTTGTACAATAATCCAGTGAGGTCAGCACTGTTATCGCAACGAGCAGGTTGGGTTTTTCGGTCTTTGGATCTTGAGCGAATGCGGGCAGCGATCCCTTTTTTAACTGGTGTGCATGACTTTACCGTTTTTCGTGCCGCAGCATGTCAGGCGAAATCTCCGGTTAAACACATGTATGACGTTCAAATAAGCCAGGAGGGATCTCTGTTTATTTTTAGTTTGCGAGCGAATGCTTTTTTACATCATATGGTTCGTAATATCGTTGGTGCCTTGATTTTTGTAGGTACTGGTAAGCGTGAGCCAAAGTGGATTGAGGAACTGATATCGAGTCGCGATCGT
Organism: Undibacterium sp. RuTC16W; assembly: GCF_049339445.1. Lineage (NCBI taxonomy): Bacteria > Pseudomonadati > Pseudomonadota > Betaproteobacteria > Burkholderiales > Oxalobacteraceae > Undibacterium > Undibacterium sp. RuTC16W. The sequence goes on from NZ_JBMPPE010000004.1 coordinate 271,563, forward strand.
AGTATGTCAGCGCCTACCTTTATGCCTGACGGGCTTTACCTTGCTCGTATAGATTACGACCCTAAATGGTGTTTGCCGCAGCGTAAAATAGAGGCGAATTTTCATTTTTCTCCTTTTGTGTAAGTGTCTGATTAGATTTTGCGTATTCTTTATTTTGTTTTATTGTTATTGATTTAATTCGTTGGGATTAACGTTTGCCCGATGCAATATCATTTTTGGGCTTTCTGTGGCGAAATCCGGTAAAATGTCATTTTGCATAACCCAATATTAAGGCGCTCGCCTAGGGATTTTTTGCCCGGCTAAGAGCGCCTTTTTCGTAATAGGCCTCCTGTCCCCCTAATGAAGAACATTCGCAATTTTTCAATCATTGCCCATATTGACCACGGTAAATCTACGCTTGCTGACCGAATTATCCAATTGTGCGGCGGATTGTCCGATCGCGAAATGGAAGCTCAGGTGCTGGACTCGATGGATATCGAGCGTGAGCGTGGCATTACAATTAAGGCACAAACTGCCGCACTGCACTACAAGTCTCTCGATGGCCAGATCTATAACTTAAATCTGATCGACACCCCAGGTCACGTTGACTTCAGCTATGAGGTAAGTCGCTCGCTATCTGCCTGCGAAGGTGCATTACTAGTAGTGGATGCATCGCAAGGGGTAGAAGCGCAAACCGTTGCAAACTGCTATACAGCAATTGAATTGGGCGTGGAAGTCGTTCCTGTTCTAAACAAGATTGATTTGCCTTCTGCTGACCCGGATAATGCCATCAATGAAATTGAGGAAGTGATTGGGATTGAGGCTGGTGATGCTGTACATTGCTCCGCTAAGACCGGATTGGGGGTGCAGGACGTACTCGAGTCATTGATCAAAAAAGTACCACCACCAAAAGGCGACCCCGATGCGCCCTTACAAGCTTTGATCGTTGACTCCTGGTTTGATAACTATGTCGGCGTGGTGATGCTGGTCCGCATCGTCAATGGCACTTTGCGTCCCAAAGACAAAATCTTGTTTATGGCAACCGAAGCTCAGCACCTGGTTGAAAGTGTCGGCGTATTTACTCCAAAATCATTATCTCGTACCGAGCTGACTGCAGGTCAGGTTGGCTTCATTATTGCAGGCATTAAGGAGCTCAAAGCAGCCAAGGTTGGCGATACGATTACTATCGTTGGTAAGGCAGCCAAAGAGCCGTTGCCAGGATTTAAAGAGGTTCAGCCACAAGTTTTTGCCGGATTATTTCCGGTTGAGGCAAATCAGTATGATGCCTTGCGCGATTCTCTGGAAAAGTTAAAACTGAACGATGCTGCTTTAATGTACGAACCAGAAGTGTCGCAGGCCTTGGGTTTTGGATTTCGTTGCGGGTTTCTTGGTCTTTTACATATGGAGATTGTGCAGGAGCGTCTTGAGCGTGAGTTCGATATGGACTTGATCACGACAGCACCTACCGTAATTTACGAAGTTGTCATGGGCGATGGCAGTATTCTGATGGTAGATAATCCGTCCAAAATGCCTGAGCCATCACGGACAGAGGAGATTCGTGAACCAATCGTAACGGTGAATCTTTATATGCCTCAAGAGTATGTAGGCGCCGTCATTACTCTTTGTACTTCAAAGCGCGGGGTGCAGCTTGATATGAATTATCACGGGCGACAGGTGAAGTTGACCTACGAAATGCCGATGGCTGAAATCGTACTCGACTTTTTTGATCGTTTGAAATCGACTTCGCGCGGTTATGCATCGATGGATTACGAATTTAAAGAATATCGAGCAGCAGATGTGGTCAAAGTCGATATGCTGATTAATAGTGAAAAAGTCGATGCGTTGGCGATTATTGTGCATCGTGCCAATAGCCAATATCGTGGTCGCGCAGTTGCAGCGAAAATGCGTGAATTGATTCCTCGTCAAATGTTTGACGTAGCAATTCAGGCTGCGATTGGTGCAAACATTATTTCCCGAGAGAACGTCAAAGCTTTGCGTAAAAATGTATTGGCAAAATGTTATGGTGGTGACATAAGCCGAAAGCGTAAACTGCTTGAGAAGCAAAAGGCAGGTAAAAAACGTATGAAACAAGTTGGTTCTGTGGAAATTCCACAAGAAGCATTTTTGGCAATTTTACAAGTGGATGAGAAATGAGTTTTCAATCGATTTTGGGTAACTTTGCATTAATTCTCTTCGTACTTACCATTGCGACGGGAGTTATCTGGTTTTTGGACATGTTTGTATGGAGCAAGCAACGACGACTTACAGCAGATCAGGCGCTGGCTGAGTTTGATGCACGCACAGCCAGGTTAACGTCCGAAGGAATTCGTGTTGAAGAGGGCGGCCGTAACGAATTGGAGTCAAGATTGCTGAAGCAGCCAACCTGGATTGAATATTCCGGTAGCTTTTTTCCTGTGATTGCCTTGGTATTCTTTTTGCGTTCGTTTCTTTACGAGCCATTTAAGATTCCATCCAGCTCGATGTTGCCGACACTTTTTGTTGGTGATTTGATTCTTGTTAATAAGTTTACTTATGGGATTCGCTTACCAATTCTGAATAAGAAAGTTATAGAAATTAACAATCCGCAGCGTGGTGATGTGATGGTGTTTAAGTACCCAGAAAATCCGGCAGTGGACTATATTAAACGTGTGGTTGGTGTTCCAGGCGATAAAATAATTTATAAAAACAAACGATTATCTGTAAATGGTAAAGATATTTCCTACGAAATGTTGCCTGATTTTCTGGATGAGGAGCGGCTGAGTTATTCAAAGCAATTAAAGGAAGATTTAACTGGCGTACAACATAGTATTTTGAATGACGAGCAATCACCAGCGTTCGTACGGGATCCCCATCAGTTTCCTTTGCGAGAGTTATGTAATTATGATAACGAAGGATTTAGCTGCACTGTACCAGCCGGACAATACTTTATGATGGGCGACAACCGGGATAATAGCTTGGATAGTCGTTATTGGGGGTTTGTGCCTGACCAGAATATTGTTGGTAAAGCTTTTGCAATCTGGATGAATTTTAGCCATTTGAAAAGAATTGGCAGTTTTAAATAATTGATTGGAGCGTACATTTTATGCAAACTATAAATGATAGAAGATTCACTCAGCAAAGCGGTATTTCCCTTATTGGATTGATACTTACGTTGGGTGTTTTAGTCATGATTGCTATGTTGGGGATGAAAGTGGTGCCCACGGTTGTTGAGTATTTGTCAATAAAAAAAGCTATAGTAATTGCCAAGCAAGCTGGCAGCACTGTGCGCGACATACAAATTTCTTTTGATAAGCAATCTGCAGCCGGATATTTTGATGCTGTTAGCGGAAAAGATTTATCTATCGTAAAAGGTGCTGATGGGATGGATGTCAGCTTTGCTTATACAAAAAAAATTCCCTTATTTGGCCCTGCAAGCTTACTGTTAGAGTACGAGGGAACAACAGCTAAAAGCGGTGCTCCCGCTAAAAGGCTGGAATAATCAGAGCTGATATGAACGACCAATTATTGCAAAAACGACTGGGGCATCAGTTTTCAAATGCGGCGCTATTGCAACAGGCCTTGACGCACCGCAGTCACAGTGGTTTGCATAACGAACGCCTGGAATTTTTAGGCGATTCAATTTTAAATTGCGTTATCGCTTCTTTATTATTTGATAGTTTTGCAAATATAGATGAAGGTGACCTCTCGCGTGTGCGTGCCAATTTAGTAAAGCAACAATCTCTATATGAAATTGCTCAAAGAATCGAGCTGTCGCAATTTCTGCGTTTGGGTGAGGGGGAGCTGAAGTCAGGTGGATTTCGTCGACCATCTATACTGGCAGATACGCTCGAAGCCTTATTTGGGGCGATTTTTCTCGATGCGGGATTTGATGCGGCTCGCGAGGTAATCAAGTCACTGTATGCGCCAGTGTTAAGCACTGTTGACCCGACTACACTAGGTAAAGACGCAAAAACCTTGCTTCAAGAATTTTTACAGAGTAAAAAAATCGCTTTACCTCAATACAATGTAGTCGCTACTCATGGTGCTGCCCACAATCAAGAGTTTGAAATCGAATGCTTAGTGCCAAAGCTGGAAATCCAGGTTTTTGGAGCCGGTGGCAGTCGCCGAGCTGGTGAGCAAGCCGCGGCCAAACTTGCACTGGAAACAGCGCTGACTCTATTGGCAAAATCACCTGGATCACGCAAGGCTAAACCTCGTACCTCTCAATTAAAACTTGCTGGCATTGCTACCGTTCAAACTGAGGTGAGTGATGAAAAAAAATTGAATATTGCCTCACAAAAATCGTTGCTGGATACAGCAAATGATCAAGGAGTGCCCTCCGCTGAACTTAGCGTACCTACCCAACGTCCAAAGACCGCATGACAGATCAATTGAATAATACCGAATTCCGTTGTGGCTATATCGCCATTGTCGGCCGCCCAAACGTTGGTAAATCGACTTTGATGAACACCTTGATTGGCGCCAAAGTCAGTATCACTTCTCGCAAAGCGCAGACTACTCGTCATCGAATTACAGGTATTCAGACCAAAGATAATACCCAGTATGTGTATGTTGATACGCCGGGATTTCAGACTAGGCATTCGAATCCTTTAAATCGTACCTTGAACCGCACGGTTACAAATACCTTGACCGCATCTGATGTCATTCTCTTTATTATTGAAGCAGGTACCTTCGGCGCTGCGGATCAGCAAGTTATCGATTTATTGCCGAAGAATGTGCCTTGTATTCTGGTAATCAATAAGTCTGATCGCGTCAAGGACAAGGCTGTCATGATGCCTTTTGCGCAGAAAATCATGGCTTTATATCCTTTCGCTGCGGTAGTGCCAGTCTCTGCGACTTTGCGTTTTCAGTTAGAGAATTTAGAAGGCGAAATTAAAAAGTATTTGCCATTCAATCCGCCGATTTTTGCTGAGGATGATATTACTGACCGTAGTGAAAAATTTTTGGCAACGGAAATTGTTCGGGAAAAGTTATTTCGTTTTGTCGGAGACGAACTCCCCTATACGAGCACAGTTCTGATTGAGAAATTTGAACAGGAAGGTAACTTGCGACGCGTTTTTGTGGCTATCCTGGTCGATAGAAACACACATAAATCTATGGTCATCGGCAATAAGGGGGCGAGATTGAAAGAGATTTCAACGCAATCGCGGCAAGATATGGAGAAGTTGTTTGGCGGCCCTATTTATCTTGAAATCTGGGTAAAAGTAAAATCCGGATGGGCGGATAACGAAGCTGGTTTGCGCGCATACGGTTACGAATAATTTATCTATGAATACCCAGGTGATAGACCTGAAGATAGACGATGTAATGCCGCTCGATAGCATTGCCGATGTACCTTTGACTGTAGTACTCCCAAAGACGTCGAAGGTGTCTGTAAGAAAAACGAGCTCGCCTGCGCGGCCAGTAAGAGCTTTTACCAAAGATATTCGTATCTTTGGTCAGCCCGGTTTTGTGCTTCATTCCTATCCCTACAAAGAAACTAGTCTGATCATCGATGTATTCACGCGTGACTACGGTCGCCTGGCTTTAGTGGCAAAAGGGGCAAAGCGGCCACATTCTCAATTGCGAAATATCTTACAGACCTTTCAGCCGTTAACGATGGCCTGGAGTGGAAAATCAGATATCAAGACGCTAAGCGCAGCAGAGTGGGTAGGCGGCATGCTGCCATTAGAGAAATCGGCGTTGTTGTGCGGATTTTATCTGAATGAATTGCTCGTCAAATTTTTAGTCCGGGACGAACCTCATCCTGAGTTATTTGATCAATATGTGTCAACACTCAATCAGCTTGCGCATAATGAACCTGCGCTGACTGTCTTGAGAAAATTTGAACATACCCTATTACAGCAGTCCGGTCTGGTCGGCGATCTTACCCGCTGCACTCTGACCCAAATGGCGGTTTTTCCGCAAGAAAATTATGTGGTGGATCCTGAACGTGGAGCCCGACCTGCCAGAGCTGCGGATACCAGCCCCAGGGTGAAGGGTAAGACTCTGTTGGATATGCACACGGGTGATTATCAGGATCCCATAACGCAATCTCAAAGTAAAATGTTGATGCGCTTTTTACTGGCGCATCATTTGCATGGCGCATCGCTGAATACGCGCCAAATTCTGATTGATTTGCAGAATCTATGAACATACATCAACAAACTCAAACAATTGATTTGGGTATTAATATCGATCATGTTGCTACTTTGCGTAATGCCCGTGGCACAAGTTATCCGGATCCTTTAGATGCTGCTTTAATGGCGGAGGAGGCGGGAGCGGATTGTATTACCCTGCACATGCGTGAAGATCGACGTCATATCAAAGATGCAGATGTTGAGCGTATTCGTCCCCGCCTGATTACCCGCATGAATCTTGAGGCGGCGGTCACCAATGAAATGATTGATTTCGCTTGCAAGATCCAGCCTCAAGACGTTTGTCTGGTGCCAGAACGTAGAGAGGAAGTCACCACGGAAGGCGGCTTGGATGTGGTGAAATATTTTGTCCAGGTACAGGCCGCAGTGCGTCAGCTGCAAGAAAAAAATATACGTGTCAGTTTATTTATTGATTCCGACGTTCACCAAATTCAAGCTGCGTCAGAAACCGGTGCCACAGTAATCGAGATTCATACCGGTCGTTACGCTGATGCGCATGATGAGGCGCAGCAATTAGCTGAATTGCAGCGTGTCAAACTCGGTGCTTTTGAGGGAATCAGGCGCGGACTCAAGGTTAACGCCGGACACGGCTTACATTACTTGAACGTTCAGGCTATTGCATCGATTCCTGATATCACTGAACTCAATATTGGACATGCCATCGTTGCTCAGGCAGTTTTTGTCGGCTGGAAAAAAGCAGTCAGCGATATGAAAGCGATCATGACGCAAGCCAGATTGCATCACCTTTAATCGAATATAAATGATCTACGGTATCGGTACCGATATTCTGCAAATTTCACGTGTCGAAGCTGCGTTGCAGCGACACGGTGATCGTTTTGCAGAAAAGATTTTAGGCCCGGATGAATTAAAGAAATACCATAGTCGCAAAGCCAAAGTAGAGGTCCGGGGTTTACGTTTTTTGGCGACTCGTTTTGCGGCGAAGGAAGCCTTTTCCAAAGCCATTGGTTTAGGTATGCGTATGCCGATGACCTGGCGATCTGCGCAAATAATAAACGCCCCTGGCGGACAGCCGATTCTGGTAACGCATGGCGCATTAGCCGATTGGATGCGTGAGCAAAACTTAACAGTGCGAGTCTCTATCACCGATGAGGCTGACTATGCTGTGGCATTTGTGATCGTTGAAAAAAATACTTCACATGTCTGATCAGTCTCCACAATCTCCAGTAATATCAAATTCAATTGCAGATGCGCGCAGTACGGTGCTTGATACTGTTGCCAAGCTTCCGAATCTGCCCGGTGTGTATCGCTACTTTGATATGCAAGATCAAGTGCTATACGTCGGCAAGGCACGTGACCTCAAGAAACGTGTTTCCAGTTATTTTCAAAAGACCTTAAGCAGTCCCCGTATTGCTATGATGGTCGAAAAAATTACCCGATTAGAAACGACAGTAACGCGCAGTGAGGCAGAGGCCTTAATCCTTGAAAATAATCTGATCAAGGCTTTGCGCCCACGTTATAACATTTTATTTCGAGACGACAAGTCTTATCCCTATCTGAAGATAACAAATCAAACATCGCCACGCATGACGTACTACCGTGGTGCGGTCGATAAAAAACATCAATATTTCGGGCCATTTCCTTCCGGTTGGGCGGTCAAGGAGTCAATGCAAATTTTGCAGAAAGTGTTCTTGCTGCGAAGCTGCGAGGATAGCGTTTTTTCGAACCGTACTCGCCCTTGCTTATTGCATCAGATTCATCGTTGTAGCGCACCTTGTGTCGACATTATTTCACACGAAGACTATATGGCAGATGTTGATAATGCTTCCAAATTTTTGCGAGGGAGACAATCTGAAGTAATGCAAACGCTAGAGAAAAAAATGCTGGCTTATGCGCAAGATCTGAAATTTGAACAAGCTGCGATTGTACGAAACCAAATGTCTGCCTTGTCAAAGGTGCTGCACCAGCAAAGCATGGAAACGACAGGCGATGCCGATATAGACATCATTGCAGTGATTGTCGAGGGTGGACGTGCTTGCGTGAATTTGGCAATGGTACGTGGTGGTCGCCATCTTGGTGATCGTGCTTATTTTCCTGCCCACGTCGACGATGCGCAATTGGCGATGGAAGATTCAATTGAAGTCGAAGTGCTATCGGCTTTTTTGGCGCAGCATTACGTCGATCAGTTTATTCCTTCGACTTTGATTTTAAATATTGAGCTAGATGCACCAGATCTTATTCTGGCACTGACAGCGCAATGCGGGCATAGGATTCACCTGTCGTTTCAACCTCAGGAGCAGCGCCGTGCCTGGTTGGAAATGGCAATCAAGGGTGCACAACTGGCGTTGGCGAGGATGTTGTCCGAGCAAGGGTCGCAACAATCCAGAACCCGTGCGTTAGTGAGTGTGCTGGAGCTAGAGGTGGAAGACCTTGAGGCGTTGCGCGTAGAATGCTTTGATATCAGTCATACCCAAGGCGAGGCGACGCAAGCCTCCTGCGTGGTATTTCATCATCATGTAATGCAGAACGGGGAATATCGTCGCTATAACATCAACGATATTACACCCGGCGATGATTATGCCGCCATGCGTCAGGTTCTGATGCGGCGGTATGAAAAGGTTGCAAATGGCGATGGTGTGATGCCGGATGTCGTTCTGATTGATGGCGGTAAAGGACAAGTCGAAATGGCACGGCAAGTGTTTGTCGAGTTGGCACTGGATATCAGCCTGATTGTCGGAGTTGCTAAAGGTGAGGGGCGTAAAGTAGGTTTGGAGACCCTGATTTTTGTAGATGGCAGAGCAGAGAAAGAGTTGGGTAAGGAGTCAGCTGCGTTGATGTTAATCGCACAAATTCGCGATGAAGCTCATCGCTTCGCTATTACCGGCATGCGCGCCAAGCGCGCTAAGGCAAGGCAAACATCACAGCTAGAGGAAATTGAAGGCGTCGGACCAAAGCGCAGGCAACGCTTATTAGTGAGGTTTGGCGGGCTAAAGGGAGTCGCCGATGCAAGTGTGGACGATTTGGCTTCAGTCGATGGCATTTCCCGTCAATTAGCTGAAGAAATTTACAAGCGATTGCGTTAGACAAATATAATACAAAAATTAATAGGTAAATACCTTACGCAAATCATCCATGCCTTTCAATATTCCCATCTTGCTCACCTGGTTACGCGTCGCGCTTATTCCGCTAGTAGTCGGCGTTTTTTATTTGCCTGATTCCTGGCTGAGTTCTTTTGATCGGGGACTAGCCTCCACTCTGGTGTTCATTGTCGCGGCAGTCACTGATTGGTTTGACGGTTTTCTTGCACGCCGCTGGAACCAAACCTCTGCGTTTGGTGCTTTCCTCGATCCGGTTGCCGATAAATTGATGGTGGCAGGTGCTTTGTTGGTGCTGGTTCAGCTGGACCGTGTCAACGCAGTCATTGCTTTTGTAATCATAGGACGTGAGATTACGATCTCCGCATTGCGTGAATGGATGGCGCAAATCGGAGCATCAAAATCGGTAGCAGTAAGCTCGTTAGGTAAGATTAAAACGACCGCACAAATGGTCGCTATCCCTATGTTGCTGTATTACGATGTGCTCTTCAATGTGATTGATACAGCGTATTGGGGCGCATGGCTGCTCCTGATTGCAGCTGTGTTGACTGTGTGGTCTATGTTTTATTATTTGCGCCGTGCATGGCCTTTAATCAAAGAGACAACGGACAAAATGTCTTGACAGAGTAATTGGCTGATATATAATGTGCGCCTGTCGTTGATGCGGGAGTAGCTCAGTTGGTAGAGCGCAACCTTGCCAAGGTTGAGGTCGAGAGTTCGAGACTCTTCTCCCGCTCCATTAATGACAGGGCGTAAAAAATTCTGCGGGAGTAGCTCAGTTGGTAGAGCGCAACCTTGCCAAGGTTGAGGTCGAGAGTTCGAGACTCTTCTCCCGCTCCAGATTTTTTAAGCATAGATGTTTGTTTCGAATGCGGGAGTAGCTCAGTTGGTAGAGCGCAACCTTGCCAAGGTTGAGGTCGAGAGTTCGAGACTCTTCTCCCGCTCCAGAATTTGAAGGGAAGCAGTGCTTCCCTTTTTTATTCAGCGAGTTGGCTGAAATAAGTTTTAGATGTAAAGTGATCTTAGTGACTTCATAATCCAAGTTCAGTTTGTTCGCTTTAAAATTATAGTTTTGGCGGGATAGCAAAGAGGTTATGCAGCGGCCTGCAAAGCCGTTTAGAGCGGTTCGATTCCGCTTCCCGCCTCCATTTATAGCGCCTCAGGCGCTTGATAGGCTTTGATGGATGGTGCATTAGCACTGTTCTTTAAGTAGCGTGCCCGAGTGGTGAAATTGGTAGACACATCGGACTTAAAATCCGCCGCTTCGTTAATAGCGGGCGTGCCGGTTCAATTCCGGCCTCGGGCACCAATTGCTATAAGAAATAATACTAACCCGCCCTTCTGGTCACAGGAGCGCGGGTTTTTTTATGCTGTTACACTAAGTTTTTGACCCTGTTGAGAATGCATATGGAAGCAACCAAAGTCATTGAATTTGAACGTCCGCAAATGGATTCTGGAACCAGTTGTACCGCCGCAGCATGGGCTCGTGTTCCGGATGCGCCCAATGCAGCAGAAAAAGAGCAACTGAGGACTCGCATCAAACAATTGCTGCATGAAAAGCAAGCTGTTTTAGTCGCACATTATTATGTAGATGCCGACTTGCAGGATCTGGCTGAGGAGACCGGCGGTTGTGTCTCTGATTCCCTGGAGATGGCACGTTTTGGACGTGATCATGCGGCAAAAACGTTGATCGTTGCTGGCGTCAAATTTATGGGGGAGACGGCAAAAATCCTCAGTCCTGAAAAAACGATTTTGATGCCGGATCTGGATGCGACCTGCTCGCTGGATCTCGGCTGTCCATCGGACGAGTTTGCTGCGTTTTGTGATGCACGTCCCGATCGTACTGTAGTGGTGTATGCCAACACCAGTGCTGCTGTCAAAGCGCGTGCCGACTGGATGGTGACATCAAGTATCGGCCTGGATATCGTGGCGCATTTGCACGCGCAAGGTAAAAAAATTCTGTGGGCACCGGATAAGCACTTGGGCTCTTACATACAACAGAAGACGGGTGCTGATATGCTGCTGTGGCAGGGTTCATGTTTGGTGCATGATGAGTTTAAGGGGATCGAGCTTGACGTGTTGAAGGCGGAGCATCCGAACGCTAAGGTGCTGGTGCATCCAGAGTCGCCGGCTGCAGTGGTGGCGCTGGCAGATGTGGTCGGCTCAACTTCTCAAATGATTTATGCGGCCAAAACTATGGAGGCGACAGAATTCATTGTAGCGACGGACAACGGCATCTTGCACAAAATGCAGATGGCAGCGCCAGGAAAAAAATTTATCGTCGCGCCGACTGCAGGCAATAGCGCTACCTGTAAGAGTTGCGCCCATTGCCCGTGGATGGCGATGAATGGTTTGCGTAATTTATTACAGGTACTTGAGCAGGGTCATAATGAAATTCAGGTCGACACTGCAGTCAGTGTCAAGGCAAAATTGTGCATTGATCGTATGCTGGATTTTGCCGCGGCAAAAAAAGCGAATGTGCGCCCGGGCGCAGATTTGGCTAAAGAGCAAAAATTGTTTTCAGGGATAGGTCCGGCATGAGTCATTCCATGAGTAATCTGAAAAATGTATTCGCACCGTTTGATGCGGATTTGTCAGCAGCATTTGAACGTAATATTGCAGATGCGATTGCCGAGGATGTAGGTGGCTGTGATGTGACTGGTTTACTGGTTCCGGAAGATCAGATGGTATTGGCGCAAGTGATTGTGCGCGAAGAGGCGGTGCTATGCGGTGCCCCCTGGTTTGATGCTGTGATGGCAGCGCTGGATAGCCGCATTAAAGTCGAGTGGATGTGGGAGGAGGGGGCATTGATGAAAGCGAATAGCCCGGTGTGCAAAATCACGGCTCCTGCACGTGCCTTGCTGACTGCTGAGCGCAGCGCGCTGAACTTCTTGCAATTGCTGTCTGGTGTGGCAACGGTAACGCGTCAGTACGTGACCTTGATTGCGGGCACTGCTGCGGCGATTCTTGATACCCGAAAAACCTTGCCAGGGCTGCGTCTCGCACAAAAATATGCCGTACGGGTAGGTGGAGGTAAAAATCAACGTCTGGCTTTGTACGACGGTATTCTCATTAAAGAAAATCATATTGCGGCAGCAGGTGGTATCGAAGCGGCGATGCAGGCTGCGCATGCCTTGCAGGCGGATGTCAGTATACAAATTGAGGTCGAAAGTCTGGAGCAGCTGCAAACTTCTCTGCGCGCGGGTGCTGCGTCGATTCTTTTGGATAACTTTAGTACCGAGATGATGCGGGCTGCTGTAGATCTGAATGCTGGCCGTGCCTTGCTGGAGGCATCCGGCGGTGTTGATAAGAGTTCGGTGCGTGCAATTGCTGAAACAGGTGTGGACAGGATTTCGATCGGTAGTTTGACCAAAGACATCAAGGCTACGGACTATTCGTTACGGATTATCTGATTTTTACGATACTCCCCATCTATAGGCATAAAAACAGGCTTAATCCGCAATGATTGGTGGGAATGTTAAATAATACTGGGTGGCAGTATATTTTTCTTAGCACTTTGCTGTAATCCAGAATAGATAAAAAACGCGCTACCATGTTGGCAATAACACGGTAGCGCGCTTTGATTTTTGTAATACTGCAGACTATTTCTTCCGCTTCGGTGATAAGACTGTCGGCAGCGCTTTTGGCAGCGTATCAGGATAATCGCGACTAAAATGCAAGCCGCGGCTTTCACGACGCGACAGCGCGCTATTCACGATCAGTGAGGCGACATCAACCAGATTTCGCAACTCAAGCAAGTTATTAGAGATGCGGAAATTCGCGTAATATTCATCGATCTCTTCCTTCAGCAAACGGATGCGGTGCTTGGCGCGCTCCAGTCGTTTGTTGGTTCTGACGATGCCAACGTAATTCCACATAAAGCGTCGTAACTCATCCCAGTTATGAGCGATCACGACTTCTTCGTCTGCATCGGATACACGGCTTTCATCCCAGGCGGGTAGGTTTGGTGAGACAGTTTGTTCTTGTGCTGCGATATGTTGTGCCGTGGCTTTGCCGATGACCAGGCATTCGAGCAGAGAGTTGCTGGCAAGCCGATTCGCCCCATGCAATCCTGTATAAGCCGTCTCGCCAACGGCGTACAGGCCAGGCAAATCCGTTCTGCCAGTCGTGTCGGTGACGATGCCGCCGCAGGTGAAGTGAACGGCAGGCACGACGGGAATAGCTTGTTTTGTGATGTCAATACCCAGCTCCAGGCAGCGGGCATAGATCATCGGGAAATGTTCTTTTAAAAATTCCGGCGGCTGATGTGTGATATCCAGTTCGACATAATCCAGTCCGCGCTTTTTCATCTCGAAGTCAATTGCCCGCGCAACTACATCGCGTGGCGCAAGTTCTGCACGTGCATCATGATCCAGCATAAAGCGCGCACCCGCACTGGTACCTGCTTCGGCGGGCAGTTTGAGAATGCCGCCTTCGCCGCGTACCGCTTCGGTGATCAAAAATGATTTAGCGTAAGGGTGATACAGGCACGTCGGGTGAAATTGCATGAACTCCATATTCGCAACACGGCAGCCAGCGCGCCATGCCATTGCAATGCCGTCGCCTGTCGCTGTATCCGGATTGGTCGTGTAAAGATAAACCTTGCCAGCGCCGCCAGTCGCCATCACGGTATGCTGTGCCTCAAAGGTATGTACTTTTCCGGTTTTAACATCCTGTACATACAAGCCCAGACAGCGCGGGGTTGCCGAGGTCTCGCCTAGTTTGGCAGAGGTAATGACGTCGATGGCGTAATGGTGTTCAAACAAGCTGATATTGGGATGTGCACGTACGATTTGCTCGAGAGTCAGTTGTACGGCATGGCCTGTCGCATCCGCTGCATGAATGATACGGCGCTGGCTATGACCACCTTCCCGCGTCAGATGGAAGCCCAGTTCGGCATCGTCGTCGCGTGTGAACGGCACACCTTGCTCAATCAGCCAGTCAATCGCCTCGCGACCATGTTCAATGATATAGCGGGTTGCCCCTTCGTCGCACAAGCCTCCACCGGCGATCAGTGTGTCCGAGATGTGTTGTTCATGGCTGTCGTGCGAATCAAGTACTGCGGCAATGCCGCCTTGTGCCCAGTCACTGGCGCCGTCCAGTAAAGCACGTTTTGAAATCACTGCGACTTTACGCGTTTTAGCGAGATGCAGCGCGACGGATAAACCAGCGAGGCCACTGCCTACAATTGCAACATCAAATTTCATATATATGCTTTGAATATTTTGAACAAACAACGACGGAAGGACTAACTATAGGTGAAATCAAGAAAGTTGGAGGAAACACACAAAATGTTAAGCTGAAATAAAAGCCTGGCAAAGCAGGCTTTTAGAGGTGCCAGATATTCACTCAGTGGGATGTGTCCAGAAATTTTTTGCGATTTCTCAGTACATCAATCAATAATCACCGGACGTACTTTTGCCGCTGCTGCTTTAGCGAGTGTTCTTGCAGTATCGGTATCTTTGGCCGTTGCCAGTGCCACGCCCATGCGGCGGCGGTTAAAGGACTCTGGCTTCCCAAATAAGCGGATATCCGTGCCTTCAACCTGTAATGCTTCTGCCACGCCTTCAAAGGCAATCGCTTTGTGGTTGTGTTGTCCGTAGATGACAGCAGAGGCGGCAGGACTACGCAAGCTGACGTTGACCGGCAATCCAAGGATGGCCTTGGCATGTAATTCAAATTCGCTTTGCACCTGGCTCGACATGGTTACCATGCCTGTGTCATGCGGACGAGGGCTGACTTCTGAGAACCAGACCATCTCATCTTTGACAAATAATTCGACGCCAAACAATCCAAGTCCTCCTAGATCATCGGTCACTTTTTTTGCGATATCGCGAGCTCGTTCTAGTGCTTTGTTATGCATAATTTGCGGCTGCCATGACTCGACATAATCGCCTTGTACTTGAACATGGCCAATAGGCTCACAGAAATGCGTTTCGATCTGACCATCGCGGCCCATTGCACGTACCGTCAGCAATGTGATTTCGTATTCAAAATCAATGAAACCTTCGACAATGACGCGGCCGGAGTTCACGCGACCACCTGCTGCTGCGTAATCCCAGGCGGACTGTACTTCATCCGTGCTGTCAATTTTGGATTGACCTTTACCTGATGAGGACATGACTGGTTTGATGATGCACGGAAAGCCGATGTCGTTGCATGCTGCCTGTAGTTCTGCAAGGCTGTCGGCAAAGCGATAAGGTGAAGTCGGCAGCGCCAGAGTCTCAGCTGCAAGGCGACGAATGCCCTCGCGGTTCATTGTCAGCCATGCAGCGCGGGCGGTAGGGATGACGCGGGCTTTGCCTGCTTTTTCTAATTCCATCAACATGGGCGTGGCGATTGCCTCGATTTCCGGTACAACCAGATCGGGCTGCTCTTTTTCAATCAAGCTAGCAAGTGCCGCGCCATCTGTCATATCTATTACATAGGCGCGGTGCGCAACCTGGTGTCCGGGTGCGTTGTCGTAGCGATCAACTGCGATGACTTCAACCCCCAGACGCTGCAGAGAAATGATGACTTCCTTGCCTAATTCGCCCGAGCCGAGGAGCATGACTTTGGTCGCATTTGCGGAAAGAGGTGTGCCGAATTGCTGTATGGTTTTCATAAATTATTTCTCGGGATGATTGATTAATTTGCGGAATAATTTCTGCGATCAAAAATAGACTTTTGATTAAATGGTTTGATTCGATGGTTTAAAACAACAGGTCTGATCTTGTCTGATGAGGCTGTTTTGAGGGTAAATGCATGCGAAATCCGAATTTCGAAATTATACTTTTGATTTAACAAAGAAAACCCAAGAAGATTGTAGGAAAACGCTGCAAACCGCTTGACACAAGGCTTTCCGGCTTGATTTAATACTGGATGCAGATTTTCTGCCTGCCGTGATAGATGGCCGACCAATAAATAATCGAATACATCATCGCGAAGTTAAACTAGACTTTTGTGAGGAGGACGTAAGTGAATAAAACTGAATTGATCGATCACATTGCGAAAACAGCTGATATTTCAAAGGCAGCATCATCACGTGCATTAGACGCAGTGATTGGCGCAGTTAAAACAACATTGAAAAAAAGTGGCACAGTGACTCTGGTCGGCTTTGGCACATTTTCTGTTGGTAAACGTGCAGCAAGAACAGGCCGTAATCCACGCACTGGTGAAGCAATTAAGATCAAATCTGCTAAGGTTCCTAAATTTAAGCCTGGCAAAGCTTTGAAAGATGCGGTAAACTAATTGACTTCGTGGTGCAGTGACAAGCACCACACTGTTGTAAATTTGATGGGGCGCTTAGCTCAGTTGGTAGAGCGGAGCCCTTACAAGGCTTAGGTCGGGAGTTCGAGCCTCTCAGCGCCCACCACAAATTTTCAGCATTTGCAGTATATAAGGAGTGGTAGTTCAGTTGGTTAGAATACCGGCCTGTCACGCCGGGGGTCGCGGGTTCGAGCCCCGTCCGCTCCGCCAAGATTAAAAAGGTGAACGCAAGTTCACCTTTTTTCATATTCGGTAACAGTTTGTCAGAGTGATCGGTTGACCATGTTTGAGTATATTCGTACACACCAACGCTTGATGCAGTTTTTATTGCTGCTGATTATTTTTCCTTCCTTCGCCTTTTTTGGCCTGGAAAGCTATACACGTTCACGTGGCGCTAATGAGCCTGTTGCGACGGTAGCCGGACAATCGATTAGTCAACAAGAGTTTGATACAGCCCAGCGTGACCAGTTGGAGCGTCTGCGCCAGATGTATGGCCCGCAATTCGACTCCAAGTTGTTGAATACCGCCGAGGCTCGCCAAAATATTCTCGATGATCTGATCACACGTAAAGTGATTAATGTCGAAATAGCCAATCAACACCTGAGCGTATCGGATGAGGCATTGCAGCAGGCAATTTTGGCAGAGCCAGCTTTGCTCAAGCCCGACGGTACTCGTGACGTTGAGCAATTTAAAAAATTATTGGCAATGCAGGGTATGACGCCAGAGAGCTATGCACAACGTTTGCGTCAAAGTATGTCACTTCAGCAGTTGCTGGGTGCCGTGCAGTCCACGGCAATTGTTCCAAAAACGGTCGCTAATTCTTTGTCTGTTATTAACGAACAGGAAAGAGAAGTTCAGGCTCTGAATTTTCAGTCAGCTGATTTTGCCTCACAGGTAAAAGTGACGGATGAGATGCTGAAGTCCTACTACGAAAAAAATTCAGCTCAGTTTGAAATTCCTGAAACCATCAAAGCTGAGTATGTTGTGTTGAACAATGAGGCGCTGAGTTCGCAAATCACTGTGTCCGACGCAGAGATTCAAGTTTTTTACGAACAAAATAAAAAGTCTGCTACGACTGAAGAGCAGCGTCGTGCAAGCCATATTTTGATTTCATCCAACAAAGATGCAAAAGATGCGGATAAAGCGGCAGCCAAACAAAAGGCTGAAAAGCTATTAGCTGATGTGCGCAAGAGCCCTGAATCCTTTGCAAAATTAGCGAAAGAACATTCTCAGGATCCGGTGTCAGCAGAGCGTGGCGGAGATCTGGATTATTTCGGTAAGGGTGCAATGACTAAAGCATTCGAAGACACTGTATTCAAGTTGAAACAAGGTGAAATCAGTGAGCTTGTTCAAACAGAATTCGGTTATCACATCATCCAGTTGACGGCGATTAAACCAGCGAGTGTGAAGTCTTTGGAAGAGATGAAGTCACAAATCGTGGCAGACATCAAAAAACAAAAAGCAGCTAAAGCTTATGCTGAAGCAGCAGAAACATTTACCAACACCGTCTACGAGCAAGCAGATAGTTTGAAGCCGGTTGCCGATAAACTGAAACTGCAAGTGCAAACGACTAATGTGTTGACTCGCCAACCGAATCCGGCTTTGCCAGCAGTGGCTTTGTTTAATAATCCAAAGTTCTTGAAGGCGATTTTTTCTGATGAATCCGTCAAGAAGAAACACAACACAGAAGCTGTTGAAGTAGCGCCTAGTACACTGGTCTCCGGTCGTGTCATTGAGTACAAAGCGGCGAGCAAACGTCCATTCGAAGAAGTGAAGGCGATCATACTGGCTCGTGTTACTTTGACAGAATCAGTTGCTCTTGCAAAAAAAGCGGGTGAGGATAAACTGAAGGCATTGAAATTGGCGGACAACGCTGCTGGCTTCTCTGAAAGTAAGATAGTATCCCGTTTGAAAAATCAAGATGTTGCACCAGCAGTTTTTACTGAAGTCATGAAAGCCGATCTGCAAAAATTGCCCGCATTCGTTGGTGTTGAGACCCCCGGTTCTGGCTATAGTATTTATCGTATTGCAAAGGTAAATGCAGGTACGGTAGATGCGGGACGACGTAAAATTGAACAATCGCAGTTTGCTGATGCCATCGCGCAAAACGATATGTTCTCTTATGTAGAAGCGCTCAAGCAAAAATCCAAAGTTACTATCAATAAGGCGCTTGTTTCTGCTCCTCCTGCAGCAGCTCCTCAATAATAGGATCTGACATGGAAAAAAAGCACCGTAAGGTGCTTTTTTTACGTCTGCTTTAAGCATGAGAAGCTCAATAAATTCAGATTTCACTGAAATTATTGATTAAAATTTTCTCAAAATTTTTTCCTAATTCCTACTTTTTGATTTGTATCAATATCGCATGTAAGCATGCTCGCTATTCTGTCAATGAATTCTATTAACAGAGTGAGATCATGACGATATCTAAAGAAAGTTCTTACAATTATCGCGTAGTGCGGCAATTCTCTCTCATGGCAGTCGTATGGGGAATAGTTGGTATGCTGGTAGGCGTAATTATCGCTTCACAGCTTGCCTGGCCCGAGTTGTTTTCAGGAATACCCTGGCTAAGTTACGGGCGACTGCGACCTTTACATACCAATGCAGTTATTTTTGCATTCGGTGGTTGTGCCTTGATGGGTACTTCCTACTATGTGGTGCAGCGTACATCGAGTGTGCGCCTGTTCTCTGATGCACTCGCAGGCTTTACCTTCTGGGGTTGGCAGCTCGTTATTCTGGCGGCGGCAATTTCCTTGCCACTTGGCTATACCCAGGGTAAAGAATATGCTGAACTGGAATGGCCGATTGATATCCTGATTGCTGTGGTATGGGTTGCGTATGCCATTGTTTTTTTCGGTACGTTAGTCAAGCGCAAGGTCGAACATATCTATGTTGCCAACTGGTTTTATGGCGCCTTTATCGTGGCTGTCGCCGTATTGCACATCGTCAATAGCGCGGCTATTCCGGTATCTCTGACTAAGTCTTATTCTGCATATGCCGGTGTACAGGATGCAATGGTGCAGTGGTGGTATGGGCACAACGCAGTCGGTTTCTTTTTGACGGCAGGTTTCCTGGGCATGATGTATTACTTCATTCCTAAACAAATCGAGCGTCCAGTTTATTCTTATCGACTGTCAATTGTTCACTTTTGGGCATTGATTTTTACCTATATGTGGGCCGGTCCACATCATCTGCATTACACCGCATTGCCTGACTGGGCGCAGTCTATTGGTATGGTGTTTTCCCTGATTTTGCTGGCACCTTCCTGGGGCGGTATGGTTAACGGCATCATGACTTTATCCGGTGCCTGGAGCAAGCTGCGTTCTGATCCTATCCTGCGCTTTCTCATCGTCTCCTTGTCTTTTTACGGTATGTCTACCTTTGAAGGCCCGATGATGGCAATCAAAACAGTCAATGCTTTATCTCATTACACAGACTGGACTGTCGGGCACGTACATTCTGGGGCGTTGGGCTGGGTGGGTTTTATCTCTATCGGTAGTTTGTACTACTTGATTCCGCGATTATTTGGTCAGACAGAGATGTATAGCAAGCGGTTGATCGAAGTGCACTTCTGGGTGGCGACGATTGGTGTGGTCTTATACATCGCTTCGATGTGGATTGCTGGCGTGATGCAAGGCTTAATGTGGCGCGCAGTGAATGAAGACGGCACCTTGACTTATTCGTTTGTAGAGACAGTGAAGGCTACCTATCCGTACTACGTCATTCGTATGACCGGTGGCCTGATGTATTTCAGTGGCATGTTGGTGATGGCATATAACGTTGTAAAAACCGTCGCTGGTGCAAAGCCTGTCAACAATGCGGTTCCCATGTTAAGCCCAGTTACGGCTCATGCCTGATCAGAGAAATAAGGAGAATTTATATGCGTAATTTTACTCATGATCTGATTGAGCGAAATGTGGGATTGTTATTGGTACTGGTCATACTGACGATCAGCATCGGTGGACTGGTAGAAATCGTTCCCTTATTTTTCCAGAAATCGACAACGCAGCCAGTCCAGGGGATGCAGCCATATTCATCATTGCAATTGACCGGCCGGGATATCTATTTACGTGAGGGCTGCTATGGCTGTCACTCACAAATGATTCGTCCATTCCGTGCAGAAACTGAGCGTTATGGCCACTACTCGGTAGCAGGAGAGTCTGTCTACGATCATCCATTTCAGTGGGGTAGCAAGCGTACCGGCCCCGATCTGGCCCGGGTTGGTGGCCGTTACAGCGACGCCTGGCACAGAGATCATCTGAATGATCCACGTTCAGTTGTTCCTGAGTCGAATATGCCTTCGTATTCCTGGCTGGCAAAAACGAAACTCGATAAAGCAGAGATCACTCCGAAGTTGAAAGCGATGAAAACCTTGGGCGTACCTTATACAGATCAGCAAATCGCAGCTGCCCCGGATGAAATTGCCGATAAAACAGAGCTTGACGCATTGATCGCCTATTTACAGATTTTAGGCACATCGATCAAAAATAAAAATTAAGGAAATTTTGGGTACGACAATTTGAACTATGCCTGTTAATGGTGTTGTCGTTATCCGGATTCCATGACTACTAGCAAGTCAGATTTCTAAGAGAGAGGATGAACCATGGACATTAATTTCACCATCGTCAGCAGTGTCGTGACTGTGATCAGCCTGATCGTGTTTTTGGGCATTCTCTACTGGGCATTCAGTAGTAAAAACAAAGCCCGATTCGAAGAGCTGGCACGCTTGCCAATTGAGAGTGAGAACGGAAAATAATCATGGCAGATTTTTTTAACCAATGGTGGAGTATAGGGATTGCAGTGTTGGTTGCAATCAGTATTTTTGTATGCGGATTGTTGCTGTGGTCGCAATCTACAGTCAAAGTAAAAATAGGTAGTGATGGCAAACCATTGCCAGCCGAAACAACGGGTCATGTATGGGACGGAGATTTAACAGAGAAAAATAATCCGTTGCCACGCTGGTGGATGTGGTTGTTTTATCTCACCATTATTTACAGTATCGGCTATCTGATTGTCTATCCTGGCCTTGGTGACAGGCAAGGTAGTTTCGGCTGGAGTCAGGCCGGAGCGTATGAAAAAGAAATGGCGGATGGTGAAGCGCAATACGGACCTATCTTTAACAAGTATCTGGCGATGGACATCAAAGAAGTTGCTAAAGATCCACAGGCAAAAGAAATTGGTCAACGTCTGTTTTTGAATACTTGCTCACAATGTCATGGTTCTGATGCACAAGGTAGTAAGGGATATCCAAATTTGGCTGATAGTGACTGGTTATATGGTGGTGATCCGCAAACGATCGTCACGACAATTACTGAGGGCCGTCATGGCCAGATGCCGCCGATGGGAGCTGCGCTAGGTACTGATGATGATGTGCGCAATGTCGCCAATTACGTATTGAGCTTATCCAATTCTACTCATGATCCGATCAAGGCCGCACTGGGTAAATCCAAATTTGCAGCATGTGCCGCCTGCCATGGCGCTGAAGGTAAAGGTACGCAGGCGTTGGGGGCACCGAATTTGACCGATAAAATCTGGTTATATGGTGGCAGCATTGATGCCGTGATGGAAACCATCAACAAAGGCCGTAATAATCAAATGCCAGCACATAAAACTATTTTGACGCCTGCAAAAATTCATTTGCTCGCTGCGTATGTGTGGAGTTTATCTAATGACCCGTCGGCAGTGATAAAAACGGCAGAGCTAGCCACCGTTCAACAAATCGCGGAAGTTTCAAGTGCCCCGGCCGCTACATCAGAGGCAGCAAAATAAGAGATCACCATGAATTCAGTGCCAGTCGTTCTGACACTGAATGATCAGAAGTGCTGATGTTGTTGCGAAGATGTTCGCTATTCATATCATCACTTCCTTTGATAGAAACTATGAAGCATATTCCCATCATACCGGTACCGATAGAAGAGGCTGAAATAGCCTTATTTGAAGAGCGTCGCAAAATATATCCACGTTCACAAAAGGGATGGTTTGCCAGTTGGCGCTGGGTACTGGTATTTTTTACGCAAGCTCTTTTTTATGGTGCCGCCTGGCTTACCTGGAATGACAGGCAGGCAGTATTGTTTGATCTGGTCACACGAAAATTTTATATTTTTGGATTGGTCCTGTGGCCACAAGATTTTATTTATCTGGCGGTCTTACTGGTGATCTCGGCATTATCGTTATTTTTATTTACCGCTATTGCAGGTCGTTTGTTTTGCGGATATGCCTGTCCGCAAACGGTCTATACAGAGATATTTTTATGGATAGAAGCCAGGCTCGAAGGTAATCGCAATGCACGTATCAAGCTTGATGCATCCCCTATATCTGCACGTAAATTTGGTATCAAATCATTGAAGCACAGTGCATGGCTTATTTTATCTTTATGGACAGGGTTTACTTTTGTCGCTTACTTCACGCCAATCCATCAACTGGCAGCGGAAGTATTCAGCTTTACCCTCGGCCCCTGGGAAACCTTCTGGGTACTATTTTATAGCTTTGCAACTTATGGCAATGCAGGCTGGATGCGTGAGCAGGTCTGTAAATATATGTGTCCTTATGCCCGCTTTCAAAGCGCGATGTTTGATAAAGATACGCTGACAATTACTTACGATACCGCACGCGGCGAACCTCGTGGTTCGCGAAATAAAAAAGTCGATTATAAGGTGGAAGGTAAGGGTGATTGCGTCGATTGCGGTATTTGTGTACAGGTTTGTCCGACGGGAATTGATATCCGCAATGGCTTGCAATATGAATGTATCGCCTGCGGAGCGTGCATTGACGGTTGTAATCAGGTGATGGATAAGATGGGTTATGAGCGTGGTTTAATTCGCTACACCACGGATCATGCACTGACTAAACAACTTGATTCCAATGCGATGTGGAGACGTGTTTTTCGTCCGCGTACTTTGGTCTATTCCGGTATTCTCGGCCTCATCATTCTCGCAGCTGGATTGTCTTTGGCTTTGCATGTTCCTTTAAAAGTGGATGTGATCCGTGACCGCGGTATGCCACGTGTGACGGAAACCGGTGCGATTGATAATGTCTACAAAATTCAGATCATGAATACGGAAGAGCTTGCCAAAGAAGTGCAGTTTGAAGTCAAAGGTATCAACGGTATTCGCATCGTAGGCGAGACCACGGTGAGTATTAACGCGGCAACGACTAAAGCAATACCAATGCGCGTTCGCATACCTCCCGGCGCGGCGGAGCCAGGCTCTAACCGTATCAGATTTGTCGTCAAGGATAGTAAGGCTGCCAAATTCACAGTCACTGAAAAGGCTGTGTTTCTGGTGCCAAAATAGGAGAATGATATGAGTGCGATATTCATGCAGGTAAAACCAAAAGCCGACCGCTGGTACAAAGAACCTTGGCTTCTGCTGGTTGTTGGTGGGCCTGCGATTGTGGTGTGTGCAAGTCTGTTCACCGGATTTCTTGCGTGGCGTGGTGCCGACAAAGTTATTGCTGAGGACTATTACAAGCAAGGCTTGATGATTAATAAAGATATCCAAAGAGATGCCCGTGCCAGAGCACTTCAATTGACCTCGGCAATTACATTAGATTCTTCCGGACGTGTATTGATGCAGCTATCCGGTAACGGTGTATTGCCTGATACCGTTCAGTTGAGTCTGGCGAATGCCGCAGCAAACGCAACGTCGGTGAATGAGTTAGTCAGGCGTCTGCCTTTGAAGCAAATTGTGCCGGGGAGTTATGAAGGTCATCTGCCAGCACAATCATCATCGTCATTTAATCAGGTTAAGTTATTTCACGCCAAGCTGGAGACAAGCGAATGGCGTCTGACAGGTGACTGGTTTAATCCAGAGCAAAAACCCTTACAACTACAAGCAGCAAAATAACTTTACTCATCGTATCGAGACTGTTAACTTTGACATTGAATAAAAAGGGACAGGATTTGGAATCGCACAATTCGACTCACCGTCAAACACGGGTACGACCATTATTGATGGTCGTGTTGTGGCCAGCTTTTTTAATGGCTTGTGTCATGACGGGCTTATTTTTCAGTCTGGTTGATCCTATGGAGTTGATCATTCTGGATGAACGCATCAAGATACATATCACCGGTGTTTACACCATCGGTTTTTTCTCCTTCTGGTTGCTGGGAATATTATCCAGTGGCTTAACTGCTTTGTTAATGACGGAAACGCATTGAACCCGGATTTTTCATTAGACCGCTATTACTTCATAGAGATGCGGATGGCATGCGGCTTCCAAGAGAATCCGCCATCGCCGTTGTTCTGACGAAAAATCCGACTTAAATCAAGGACAGATCGTCATGCCCAATCTGACAGAACATACGGGCTATTGGTTCGTCGCTCGTCGCTTTACTCTTCATTGCTTATGTTGACGCTACCACTCGTCATTGCCGCAGTGTCCGCTGGTCTGGCAGGCGGGATTCACTGCGTCGGTATGTGCGGAGGTATCTCCAGTCTGCTGGGTGATGCGGATAGTGAACGCCTCGGTGATGAGAAATCATCGGGTGACTCTGCCCAAAAAAAAGTGATCCATATCCGAGTAGCGGACACCACACCTGATGCTAGCAGTCAAGCTACTGTACAAAGCGTTGCCCCGGTTATTCCCCCATTAATCTTAAGGCATGCCGGGCGCATTTTTATTTATATGCTGGTTGGTGCATTGTTTGGCAGTCTAGGGACTGCCGGTATGCTGTTCAGACCTTATCTACCGGTTCAGCAAATCTTATTTATAGTTGGGAATCTCGCATTAATTTATTTGGGAATGCGTTTGTCAGGCTGGACAGATCTGGTTCGGGCACTGATTCCGTCGTCAGCGTTATTTGCTCGCCTGAACTCATCTGTTACTAATATCCTCAGCTTGGCGATGCGTAATGCATCTCGGTATCCGTTTTTTACCGGTATGGCTTGGGGATGTTTACCTTGCGGTTTATTGTATGGTGTTGCACCGTTTGCTTTGCTGGCGGGTGACGCAAGGTCTGGTGCGATGTTGATGTTGATTTTTGGTCTGAGTGCCTTGCCCTATTTGTTATTAGCGCCAGGTCTCATACGATATGCAAAAATTAGCCGCTATGCGCGATATGTCCGTGTTGTTGCAGCTAGCTTGCTACTAGCAATCGGACTCTCAGGTTTATGGTATTTTGATATGTCGCTGATGCCTGATTTTTTGTGCATCACACCTAGATGAGCTTGTCGGATAGGTGCGTGACTCAGCTGGAATCGGCTAAAGACAGTCAAACACAGTTGGGGTGGTCAACGATTACGCTTTGATATTGATGATCGTGCCCAGTATGTCATCTGCCGTTTTGACGACTTTTGCGTTGATGTCAAATCCTGCTTTAAACTCTAAAGATTGAATAATTTCTTTTGTCAGATCCGTGCTGCTAGGGGTAGCTGAGCTGCCATCTGTTTCTAGGCCATTACTGATCGTTGTCGTAACGCCACCATTTTTTTGCTCCTGGAATGACACTTGTTGCGCTTGAAATCCATTGGTGCTCGCATTCGCAACACTGTTCGCTGAGTTGTCCAAGGCACGCTGGTAAGATTGCAAGCCTGATAAACCTGCATTAAGGGCTGAAATCGACATAATCATTCTCCGGAAGGTACATCGTCAGGATACGCCACTTTACGCTTTTAAGCTGACTCCTGTGATTGTTCTAATGATGACTCAAATTTCGGGTGATTCACGCGCCGGATTCGCTAAATACGATGCTTGTCAGCGGCAAATGGATTTCTATCCGCGTGCCTTCGCCATGATTGCTGCCGACTGAAAATTCACCTTGCATTGCTTTTACCCGTTCGCGCATTCCTACCAGTCCAAACGAACGTGATTTGCGCATATCTTCTTCCTCAATGCCGCGACCATTATCACTGATGGAGAAGCTCAGCTCGTCCTTCGTACGCTCAAACTCAATCACGACTTTATTCGCCTTAGCATGCCGAGTTACGTTCGTCAGTGATTCTTGGATAATCCGGAAGATCGCCGTACTATGCGCATCATCCAGGTTAAGCAGATCCTCGTCTGCCCGCAATTGGCATTCGATCTGATGGCGTTGGGTGAAATCTTTTTGCAATGTTTGCAGGGCAAAGTAGAGTCCCCCTTCATCCAGCGCGCGTGGGCGTAAATCGGTTGCGATACGGCGTAAGGTTGTGATGGAAGTTAATATCAACTGATCCATGCTGGACAAGGCCTTTTGTGATTTGCCTGATATTTCGGTATCGCGTTGCAGCAGGGATAAATCCATCCTCAATGCAGCCAGAAGTTGACCGAGATCATCATGTAATTCGCGTGCAATATGTTTGCGCTCCTCTTCCCGGATACTTTGTAATGCACTGGAGAGTTGACTCAATTGCGAGTGATATTGCGCCATTTTTTCTTTAGCAATTTTTCTCTCAGTGATATCCCGGAAAATCACGGTATAGAAGCGATGTCCATTTTCCATCAAGCTTGAGATCGATGCTTCGATGGGAAATTCTTCACCGCTGGCGCGCAAGCCTGTGACATAAAAATCTTCGAAATTGCCGCCCATTTTTCGCCTTGTGTCACCGGTCTGGCCAAACTTTTTGACGTGACTGCCATGCGACTTACGATGCCGCTCCGGAATTACTGCATTAAGCGAGGTGCCGTTCATGTGCTCTATGGCGTAGCCAAACATCGCCGCAGCAGCAGGATTCGCCAGAATGATATTCTGATGCTCATCGATAGTGATGATGCCATCAATCGCGGTTTCGATGATGCCGGTAAGGCGTTCTTTATGGACAGACAATTCGTCGGCACTCCTCGCAATTTTTTTATTTGCGGCGCTCAAGGTAGCGTAAGGGGCATGAATGTTTACCGCAACCATGCTGCGATAGATCGCCGTCGCTGCCAGAAATTGATAAACATGTCCTGCGATGACATAGATATCACTGGCATCGGTATATAAAGAGAAATACACTTCCGACATCGCCATGGTTGAACTGGCGACAAATAACGAAGCTCTATCGATATGCAGTCGCTCCTCCGCGTGCTTATCCTTGATACGGACAGCCTGACGATATAACAGAGTCGCCGTCAAAACATTGAGGCCGATCAACAGTGACTCACCCATCAGCTTGAAAGTCGTCTGGCCTGATTCCGCCGAGTACGTCAAAGGTACGTACTCAGGTGCAATTAAGATGAAAGCGACACAAATAGTGGTTAGCAGGACTCCCGCGACGAGTATCGCAACCGATTGTGACGGCGATGAAAACGTATCTCTGGAACTAAGTGTAAGTCCTAGTAAGGTGACCGCGACGATCAGCCTTGATATGAGCCAGAAGCTGAGTGATTTATGCATATCAATTGCTTGCAAAAAACCCGGCATACCCTGGAAGCTGATCGCGTGAAAAAAAACTAAAATCGCCGTACATAAAAAAGCGACGGCGAGTATGACGCTACTCTTTTTACGGCGCTCGCCAAAGGCGTTCCAGCAGACGATAAACACAGAGGAAAAAATGACGATAGTTGCTGTTTCTAATGCCGTATGCAAAGGTAAGGAGGCAATGATTTTGTAATGTGCGAAGTTGGCTTTATTCAGCCACATGACACAAGACAACACCAGCAGGCACAGCGCAATCCATTTGGCTTGTTTTAGTTCTTTGGGCATATGGAGCAACATAGAGCGGCGGATCCGGGCGGCTAAATTCGGGTTGTATCAAACAAGTCTATATTTTAGGGGAGTTTGTCGCATGTTAGATATTTTTCTCCGTCTCTGTTTTTAGCTCTGACGAACATAGCGTCGTTAGTAATTAGCGGAAAAAAGTAGATGAAAAAAAGGCACGAATTCACGTGCCTTCATCCATCGATTGTATCAATGCTGATTTTAATGTGACATCAAAACGGGAATGGTCATACTTTCCAAAATAGTTCTGGTCACACCGCCCATGATCATTTCACGGAAACGTGAGTGGCCATAACCGCCCATTACCAGCATATCGCTGTCTAAGTCATGAGCGAGTGAGAGTAGGGCATTGCCAATATCGGTCGAAGTCTTGTGTACTGATACTTCTAATTTGATACCGTGACGGGCAAGATAGAGTGCGATATCCGCACCCGGTTGTTCGCCGTGCGCATCTGGGGTTGCCTTTGGATTGAAGATTGCCACTTGCACTAGATCAGCACGTTTTAATAAAGGAATCGCATCGGTGACCGCGCGTGTCGATTCGCGGCTGGCGTCCCATGAAATCAACGGACGTTTTGCAACCGTCGTGAAATCGCCGGTATAAGGAATGATTAATACCGGGCGACCAGAATTCATCACGATGTATTCAGGAAAATCTGGCAATACAGAAGGCGAGGGCTCATCACGATTCGTTTGGCCGACCACGACCAGATCGCTGTAGCGCGCCTGTAAGCCAATACCACCGCCAGCCTCATCGTTAGCGATCACACTCTCGAAAGATGCTACGCCGAATTCCTGCATACTTTTACCAAAACTGGCGATCGCTTTTTCTGCACGTTCACGTAAAAAATTCAGATGGATCGTCAAATTAGGATCGCTTGCGCTGATGTTGCCGTCTTGATAGATAAAGCGTGAAACACCGGTCACCGCTGTACCGATCAGATGCGCATTGTCCGCAATCGCGATCTCTGCAGCAACCTTGACTCTGAGCGCAGAGCGGCTTGATTCATCCAGATGGACCAGTACGGTTTTGTAAGTCATGTCGGACTCCTTGATGTCATAGAGAAAGCAGGTCTCAGGGTTAAGACCAAGTGTCGATATATTAACTAAGCTTATACTAATTCAGTGCAACCGCAACCTCTTTACTCCATTGCGGGAGTAAGCTCTTTCCTACGAGCGCGGTGACTTTTTCACCCACTTTGAGACGGGTTTTGGCGGGTGGTAAGCGACGCAATGTTTTTAATGCGACAGGATCAAGAATGCCAATCTGGCGTTGCTCAACACGGATCAGTCCCAATTCATTGAAGGCAGACAAGGTACGGCTGACTGTCTCCAGGGTCAAGCCTAGATAACTACCAATTTCATGACGGGTCATGCGTAAATTAAAGAGTTTGTTCGAATAACCGAGTTGTGCAAAACGGTCACCCAGATTAAGCAGAAAGCGGGCGACTTTAGCTTCTGCACTTAATGCACTGAGCATACCGATCATGATTTGTTCACGCACTAATTCTCGGCTCATGGCCCGGAACATGGCCTGTTCCAATTCTGCATACAGGCGGCCAAGGGACGAAAATATTGTGTACGGGACTAAGATGACATCGCAATCAGAGAGGGCAACCGCTTCCGATGCGTGACGTTGCGTATGTATACCGTCGATACCAAGCAAATCGCCTTTCATAGGAAAGCTTAATACCTGCTCGTTGCCGTATTCATCGATTAATACGGTCTTCAAAAAACCAGAATTGACGATATATAAGGTATCGAAATTCTGACCAATGGTATGTATACGCTGACCAGCTTTATAACGCACATGTTGGAATAAAACTTGTTCGTCATCAGACGCTGACGGAGTGGCAATGCCGAGCAAGTCACACACCTCATGCAGATTTGACCATAGTGTGCCGTGGCAGCGCCAGCCAGCATCATTAGACGCAGATGCCGATACGCTTGTCGACAAATAGGCGGCCTGGCTGGCGGTCACTTTGGTATTCGACAACGATGTAGAAACAGTGGCGGTAGACATGGTTTTCCCTCACGAGGTAGATTAATTCAAATTCTTTGATGGCTCTGCATGAATCCAGTTATGCAGGATGCGTAGTATTTGTGCGAAATCGGTGGATTTATCCAGAAAACCATCGGCACCGGCTCGCATGGCTTGCAAGTGATTTGCATCAGTGGCGTGGTTGGTGAGCACGATAATTTTGACCTCAGGTTTCTTTTGTTTGACGCTTTTTAATAAGCTCAGTCCGTTGCCGTCACTAAGCTGCACATCCAAAATCATCGCGTTGATATCCGACTCCAGAATCGCCTGGTAGGCGCTCTTGATATCAGCTGCGACGCCGATAATATGGACATCAGGCAGATCGTCCATGAAATCGACCAGGCGATTTTGGATCAATACAGAATCTTCAACGATGTACAGGTTTAAGCTCGGGCTCATTTTTCTGATCTTGGGTAAATTTGTAATACACTTCTCAATCATTCTTGAGATAAATTCACGGACGCATGCATGTGTTTGCATGAATTCATTATGATCAGTAAGGGAATTGATTTATATCAGGGAATGCTGATTTGACTGACGGAAATTACTGAGTCCTTTGTAGGAATACTCCTAACGGAAGAGCGATGACTCAATCTGTCTTTTCAGGCATTAAGCAAGATAGGCACGCGATCCTGTAGTACTCGTGTGCGTCAAAGAGCGATGTGGGTAGTAGGAAGGTTCTGACAGTGCAGTTCAGACAGATTGAAGCAGATGATGAGAAATCGCGTATTGCACCAGATCAGACATATTGTTCATGCCCATTTTTTGCAGAATACGTGTCTTGTGCGTGCTGACCGTTTTTACGCTGAGGTGTAACAGGTCGCCAATTTCAGTAATAGAACGTCCCTTTACCAGGTGGTTAAATACCTCGAATTCGCGATCAGATAACTGTGTGTGCGGCAAGCCGTTATCGGCGGGCATGGCAGACATCGCGAGTTGTTCGGCAACTTCCATGCTGATATATGGACGTCCTGAGGCGACTTTGCGTAAAGCAGTTACCAGTTGTGTGCCAGCACTCTCTTTGGTCAGATAACCGCGTGCACCGGCACGGATTGCCCGCACTGCATATTGTTCTTCTTCATGCATGGTCAGGATCAGGATCGGCAATTTAGGCATCTCATCCTTGATCTGGCGAATCAGATCAACACCACTGCGCCCTGGCATGGATAAGTCCATCAGCAACACATCAAAATTGCCTAATCTCGCTTTTTCCAATGTATCGAATCCATCTACCGCTTCGGCCACAACCTGTATATCTTCAATGCCATCCAGGATGCGCTTTAAACCTTCGCGCATGATGGTGTGGTCGTCTGCAATCAGTATGCGAATCATCGATAGAGTAGGATAAGAAGGGCAAAATAAAATACGTTTTACCTCATCGGAATCATTGAAGATCGCTATGAGGTAAAACATATTGTACTTTACATCTGGGGACTTCTAGAGGTTCGCCAGTCTACTGCGTCAGCTTTTCCTCAATTTTTTCAGCAGTATGATCTGAGGATGTCGAGCCGTCATTTTTAGCGATGCTTGATACGGTGCACTAATACCGGAATCTGGCAAATGGATAGAACTTTAGTCGTGACGCTACCAAGCAAAAAATTGCCAAGGCCACTGCGGCCATGTGATCCCATAAAAATCAGGTCACAACTATATTGCCCGGCAATATGAACGATTTCTTTGGCGGTTGAATCACTGAATGTCGTCTCACTTTGGACGGCAACGCCTATCATGTTTGCAGATTCTTTGATTGTCTGGAAATAGTGATCGCCGAGCGCTCGCATTGCTGCCTGATATTCCTCTTCGGTCTGGGTAACTGGTGGAATGAATTCACCATACATCGGGTATTGAAAGGTCGGCGCAATAAATGCAATAACGATGCTTGCTGTCAATTGTTGAGCGAATTCCAGTCCTGCGTTGGCGCTACTTAGCGACAGTGCTGAGCCATCAACGGGTAAAAGAATCTTGTTGTACATGATATGCCTTCCCTTGCATGAACATCCAGTATCAAGTGAGCGGACGATATCTGCAGCCTGGATGCTCCAGCGAGCGGGACTTTGCGTCAGCACAAAGTCTCTATCAAAATAGTAGTTTATTTTTTGAGAATTACAAATGGAGTCAGGTTAAGGCGCCAAGCCTAAACCTTAGCGGATGAAGGCATCGAGGGCCTTATCCGCTGTAAGACTCGATTGGATGAATCAGACAAACAGAGAGCAATTGAGTTCCGCAGTCTGCCTAACAAGCGGCGTGATTGACGGTCACTACATGCACGGCCAGACCGCCTAAAGAGGTTTCTTTATACTTGGTTTGCATATCCGCACCGGTCTGACGCATGGTTTCTATCACCTGATCCAGACTGACGTGATGCGTGCCGTCGCTCCTCAGCGCAAGAGAGGCTGCGGTAATCGCTTTGACGGCGCCCATGCCATTACGTTCTATACAGGGAATTTGTACCAGTCCGCCGATAGGGTCACAGGTCATTCCTAGATGATGTTCGATACCAATTTCAGCGGCGGATTCGATTTGTTCGTTAGTGCCGCCTAGTGCGGCAGTCAAGCCTGCTGCGGCCATGGCGCAGGCGACGCCGACTTCTCCCTGGCAGCCGATCTCTGCGCCGGAGATAGAGGCATTTTTCTTGCACAGCATACCGATCGCCGAGGCGACTAATAAAAATTGCCGTATGCCTTGCTCGGGATTACTTGGTTTGCAGTCTTCTGCGTAGTAGCGTAAAACTGCCGGGATAATGCCCGCAGCTCCATTGGTCGGCGCAGTGACTACGCGACCGCCAGCGGCATTTTCTTCATTAACGGCCATCGCGTAGAGGCTTACCTTGTGCATGCCGTCATGCGGCAATACATCCGCGCTTTCATTGGCGCTGCGCCACAATTTGGCCGCCCGTCGCTTGACATGCAGACCACCGGGTAATTCACCGGAGATTTGCAGACCCCGCGAAATACAACCCTTCATAACGGACCAGATTTTGTCGACGCCCGCATCCAGTTCAGCATCACTGCAGCGCGTGACTTCATTGGCGCGCAGCATTGCGGCGATGGAGAATCCGCTACGCTGACCATGTGCCAGCAATTCGGCCATCGTCCCAAAATGAAAGGGCAGCGAGGAACTTGCAGCGCTGTCGGCACTGCCTTGAGCAGATTGCTGTAGCTCTGCTTCAGTCGAAATAAAGCCACCGCCAGTAGAGTAAAACACTTGTTCGCATACCGTACCGTCATTGCGCGTCAGGGTAAAACGCATACCGTTCGGGTGACCTGGCAAGACTTCCTGCTTGTGCCACAGCAGATCGTCCATCATGTCGAATTTGACTGGATATTCTCCCAGCAGATTCATGCTGCCACTGTCAGCAAGGGCAGTGAGTTTGTCTTCTACTGTGTCGGGAATGACATCTTGTGGCGTCTCGCCCATGAGCCCCAGCAACACGGCTTTATCCGTTGCATGACCATGGCCAGTCAATGCGAGAGAGCCGTACAACGCAACCTGGACTTTGCTGACTTTAAATAATTCAGGACATTCGAGTAAAAACCGTCGCGCCGCCAGCATGGGGCCGACGGTGTGGGAGCTGGATGGACCTACACCTATTTTAAATAAATCAAATACCCGCATGTCCATACATTGTCCTTTGTCTCGTATATCCTGATCATGTCTGATTCGGCATCGCTATGATCGCTATCATCGCGATGTCAGAATGTCTTGCTGATCCGGATTTTTTTGTTTTATGCAGCAAGCGCTCCGTTACTGACTTTGACGTTCTTCAACATGTCGCTTACCAATTGTTGCAGACCGATTTGCGCTTGCCATCCCCAGTCTTTGCTGGCGATGCTGTCATCCAGGCTCTGCGGCCAGGTTGCAGCAATCGCTTGGCGGCTGTCCGGGGCGTAGTGTATGTCAAAGCCTGGCAAATTTTGTTTGATTGCGAGGGCTAATTCCCGTGGATTAAAGCTTAAACCGGCCACATTGTAGGAGGAACGTATAGAAAGTTTGCCTGCAGGTGCATCCATCAGGGAAATCGTGGCACGAATCGCATCGGGCATGTAGATCATCGGCAGCGTTGTCTCTGCTTCGAGGAAGCAGTCATAGCGCTCACCACGTAAGGCAGAATGGAAAATCGCAATCGCATAATCAGTCGTACCGCCGCCAGGAGGCGATTTGTAGCTGATGATGCCAGGGTAGCGAATACTGCGGACATCGACACCATACTTCTGGAAGTAGTATTCGCACAGACGTTCACCCGCCAGTTTGCTAATGCCGTAAATCGTGCTTGGATCCATGACCGTATACTGCGGCGTATTAACGGCCGGTGTGTTGGGGCCGAATGCGGCAATTGACGATGGCCAAAAGACTTTCAGAGGCTTGCCCGCTTCTCCGCGGATACGGGCGAGTTCCAGAATGTTCAGCAAGCCATCCATGTTCAAGGTCCAGGCTTTTAGCGGTACCTGTTCGCCTGTCGCAGATAACAATGCAGCCAGTTGATACACCTGGGTGATCTGATATTGCTCGACGACTTCAGCAAGGCGGACTGGATTCAGCACGTCGATAACCTGATAGATCTTGGCACCGTACAGGCTGTTTGGGCTGATATCGGCGGCAACGACATTGTCTGCGCCATGTTGTGCGGCTAAGGCATCAACCAGTTCGCTGCCGATCTGGCCGTTGGCACCAATGACTAATATTTTTTCCATGTGATTTCCTGAGTACCTCTGATTGAATTGGATTTACTTGATCAAGCCCAGTTCGCGACCTGCCTGGGCGAAGGCGGCGAGAGCGGTGTTTAGTTGCCCGGTGGTGTGCGCTGCAGACAATTGCACACGCACGCGGGCTTGCCCCATCGGTACCACTGGATAAAAGAAGCCGGTTACCAGGATGCCGAGTTCATACAGGCGAGCCGCAAATTGTTGGGCGATAGGGGCATCGAACAGCATCACAGGCACCACCGGATGTGTGCCAGGCTTGGTCGTAAATCCGAGTGCGGCAATTTCTTTGCGGAAATGCGCTGTATTGGCATGCAAGCGATCACGTAATTCGGTTGACGAAGACAGGCGCTCTAACACGGCGAGTGAGGCGCCGGCGATCGAGGGTGCCAGTGTGTTGGAAAATAAGTACGGACGGGATTTTTGACGCAAGGTATCGATTACCTCTTTGCGTGCCGAGGTGAATCCACCCATTGCGCCGCCCAGTGCTTTACCCAACGTGCCAGTGATGATGTCGATACGACCCAAAACATTGTGGTGTTCATGTGTGCCGCGACCTGTTGCACCCATAAAGCCCGATGCATGGCATTCATCAATCATTACCAGGGCATCGTATTTATCTGCCAGATCGCAAATTTTATCGAGCTTGGCAATCGTGCCATCCATTGAAAATACACCGTCGGTCACGATCACCCGATGGCGCTTGCCAGCGGCGGCTTGTAATTGGACTTCCAGATCCGCCATATCGTTATGTGCATAACGGAAGCGTGCCGCTTTACACAGACGGATACCATCGATGATCGAAGCATGGTTCAGAGCATCCGAGATGATCGCATCGTTTTCATCGAATAAAGGTTCAAATACGCCGCCGTTTGCATCAAATGCGGCTGCGTACAAAATAGTATCTTCTGTTCCCAGGAAGCTGGAGATTGCGCTTTCCAACTGTTTATGTACTGTTTGTGTGCCGCAGATAAAACGTACCGAGGACAGACCGTAACCATATTGTTCTGTCGCCTTGATCGAGGCCTGTACCATCGCCTCATCGCCGGATAAGCCAAGATAGTTGTTTGCGCATAGATTAATGAGTTGGCGGCCATCGTCGCAGGTCACTTCCGCACCCTGGCGAGAGGCAATCACACGCTCTGGTTTATAGAGTCCTTGCTGACGCAGCGTATCCAGATTCTGGCTCAGACCATTAAAAAAAGTTTGCTTCGTCTGGGTAGTCCCTGCGGTCAGTGTTGTCGTTGCTGTGTTTGTTGTGCTCATGGTCACCTCCGGTATGGCTGAATAAAACATCCCAGCAGCGTTGCGCTCTGGTAAGATGTTTTTAATCTATTGAAATATTCGATATGAAGAACTAAAGTTCGATATAGTGGATATTATCTGTGCTTATAAAACTATGCAAGCGGAAATATGAAAAAAAATCTGGCTAATACCCCGCCCGAAGTTGGCGCAACTCTGCAAAGAATGCGTCTGGATCGTAATCTGACGCTGGAGGATTTATCCCGTACCGCGGGAGTCTCAAAATCCATGCTGTCACAAATTGAGAGGGAAAAAGCTAATCCGACCATCGCCGTCGCATGGCGTCTGGCCAATGCCTTGGGGGTTGGTATTGCCGAGTTGCTATCGGCAGAGACGCCGAAGGTCGATGTGATCCGTATGCTGGAGCCGCATGAGACACCGACTCTCCCGGGAGAGCATGCCGGTTATGTACTAAAAATCCTTGGACCTATGGAGCTGGCGGGTAAATATGAGTGGTATGAGCTCAGTTTGGCTCCGGGCGGTGCACTGGTGTCAAACTCGCATGATCCGGGCGCTACCGAGCATTTGACCCTATTGAACGGTAGTGTCGAGGTGGAGGTCGATGGTGTGAAGAAGAAACTCAAGGTCGGTGGCACGGCGCGCTATGAGGCGGATAAAAATCACGCGATACGTAATACAGGCAAGACCGAGGCAAAGGCTCTGATGGTGGTTATTCATCGCTAATGCGTGCTGCTTGATGAGCTGCTAATATGAATTGCTGATGCTAGATTGTTTAAATTGTAAATAAATGAAGTATGCAGTTGGCCATTGATCGGCTCCAGCCTGATTCTGGATTGTGAATGTCATTATTTGATGCAATGTTTCTGGAATAGGGGTTTGTACCGGTAATAATATACTCCCTCTATTTTTTTATAAAATACCTTCTATCCGCAGCATTTACGGGGGCTTTGTAAAAATACTTCCTCCCTGTACTTCATCTTTTACTTAAAGGTCTGATTGTCAGGCTTATTTATATACCGCTATCATTTACCTGTCAGGAATATTGATTAACCTTGTACGTAGTAAGGAAATGTTGCAAAACAATCTTGCTACAATTTAATGAATTGTCAAAAAGAATTTTTCATAAGACAATTCAGCAGCATTTAATTAAATGCTTACGCTATTTGTTTGTCTATTCCCCTTAATTATTCAAGCTTGATCAAGCTAAGGATGGATTCCCATGTCTCAATCTCAATATTCCTTACTGGCAAAGGAACGCACCATTGCAGGTGAAGGTTTCAACCGCTGGCTAGTACCACCCGCCGCACTGGCAATCCATTTATGTATCGGTATGGCGTACGGCTTCTCGGTGTTCTGGTTGCCGTTATCTAAAGCGATCGGTATCGATAAACCGCTGGCTTGCGCTGCTGACATGGGCTTAATCGCCGAATTGTTTGCCAGCAACTGCGACTGGAAAATCTCCACGCTGAGTCTGATGTATACCCTGTTCTTCATCTTCCTCGGTTCCTCTGCTGCCTTGTTCGGTGGCTGGCTGGAGCATGCAGGTCCGCGCAAAGCCGGTGTTGTTTCGGCGATCTGCTGGTGTAGCGGTCTGGTGATCTCTGCGCTTGGCGTGTACTCGCATCAAGCCTGGTTGTTATGGCTTGGCGGCGGTGTGATCGGCGGTATCGGTCTGGGTCTGGGTTACATCTCGCCTGTGTCCACTTTGATTAAATGGTTCCCTGATCGTCGCGGTATGGCGACGGGTATGGCGATCATGGGTTTCGGCGGCGGCGCAATGATCGGCTCGCCTATGGCAGATTGGCTGATGCGTCATTTCGCTACACCGACCTCAGTCGGCGTATGGGAAACTTTCTTGGTCATGGCGGCTATTTATTTCGTCTTCATGATGGCAGGTGCCTTCGGCTATCGCGTACCAGCTTCCGGCTGGAAACCAGCGGGCTGGACCCCACCTGTTGCGGCAAATAATGCCATGATCACTAGCAAGCATGTGCATTTGTCCAAGGCCTGGAAGACCAAGCAATTCTGGTTGATCTGGGGCGTCTTGTGCCTCAACGTGTCAGCCGGTATCGGTATTTTGGGAATGGCCTCACCTTTGCTGCAAGAAGTATTCGGCGGTAAATTAATTGGTCTCGATATTGGTTTCAATGACTTGAGTGGCGATCAAAAGAAACAGATCGCTACTATCGCTGCCGCATTTACCGGTTTGCTGTCCTTGTTTAATATTGGTGGCCGCTTCTTCTGGGCATCAATCTCTGATTACATCGGCCGTAAAGGAACATATTTTGTTTTCCTGATGCTCGGTTTCATTTTGTATGTCTCCATTCCGACCGTCGCGCACGCTGGTAGCCTGGCGTTGTTCGTCCTGTTTTTCTGTATTATTTTGTCGATGTACGGCGGTGGTTTTGCGACAGTGCCTGCGTATCTCGCCGATATGTTCGGTTCACAAATGGTGGGTGCGATCCACGGCCGTCTGTTGACTGCCTGGTCAACTGCGGGTGTGCTCGGTCCGATTCTGGTGACGTATATCCGTGAATACCAATTGGCACATGGCGTACCAAAAGCTCAGGCCTATGACGTCACGATGTACATTCTGGCAGGCATGTTAGTACTCGGATTTATCTGTAATTTGCTGGTGCGTCCAGTGAAAGACAGCGTCTTTATGACCGATGAAGAGTTAGCTGCTGAGCGCAAGCTTGCCCATGATCGCAGCGTTGCAGCGACCACTGACAGTAGCGGTGTGGTCGTCGCGGCTACGGCCAGCAGCCCTGTCACTGTCGTATTTGCTTGGGCAGCAGTAGGAATTCCACTTTCAATCGGCATCTGGATTACCTTGCAAAAAGCAATCGTCTTGTTTAAATAAGAACAGACTAAACAGAAAAAAAGATCGCCTCTGTGCGATCTTTTTTTCTAAGGTAGACTTAATCCGTATTAAGCAGTATCGATCAGCGTTAATCAGCGCTGAACAGTAATAAGTAGTAGTCGTATTAGTAGCAGGTAGCAGTAAATGGTAGTAAGTAGTAAGTAGTAAGTAGTCAATAAATCATTCTTTCCTCCGGTTTGTTTCTTTCTTCACCTGGTCTCTTTGTGTATACATTTGGTTCGTTCGGTTTGTTCGCTTCGTTCAATTACTCAATACATAAAGCATGTAAGAAACTGACTGGCTTGCCGTGTTGATGTTTGAGGTTGTTATGAATAAAAAAGTGGTTCAGGTCTATAACCGCCCAGCGGGTGGTTGGGGGGCGCTGAAAAGCGTTGCACAACAAATTATCGAGCAAGGTATTCCTGGCAAAGGCGCAAAGACCCTGCTGTCTGCGAACCAGCCCGATGGTTTCGATTGTCCCGGCTGCGCCTGGCCTGATGCGGATCACACCTCGACTTTTGAATTTTGCGAAAACGGTGCCAAAGCAGTCGCCGCCGAATCGACCGCGCGTCGCGCAACACCGGATATCATCGCCGCGCATACCGTCAAAGAACTCACCACCCATAGCGATTACTGGCTAGAAGGTCTGGGGCGCATGACCCAGCCTATGCAATATGATCGCAGCAGCGACCGTTACCAGGCGATTTCCTGGGAAAGTGCATTTAACTTGATCGCGACGCACTTAAATGCCTTGCCGTCGCCGGACGATGCAATTTTTTATACCTCAGGTCGCACAAGTAACGAAGCAGCTTTCTTATACCAATTATTTGTGCGTGAATTTGGTACGAATAATTTTCCGGATTGCTCGAATATGTGTCACGAACCATCGGGTTTCGCGATGCGTGAAGCGATCGGTGTCGGCAAAGGAACCGTGCTTTTATCGGATTTCCAGATTGCCGATGCAATTCTTATTTTTGGACAAAATCCCGGCACCAATCACCCGCGTATGCTAGGTGAGTTGCGCGGCGCATCGAAGCGCGGTGCGGCGATTGTGTCGTTTAATCCGCTGCGTGAACGTGGTTTGGAAAAATTCCAGAATCCGCAAGACATGACAGAGATGATCAGCGGGCAATCGACGGCGATTTCATCCGACTATTTTCAGCTGAAAATAGGTGGCGATCTGGCAACCGTCAAGGGCATGATTAAATGTGTGCTTGAAGCCGATATAGCGGCGCAGGCTGCCAATGCCAAGCGCATTATCGACGTCGGGTTTATCGCTGAACACACGGCGAATTTTGATCAGTTTGCTGCGGAAGTACTGGCGGAACCTTGGGATGTAATTGTGCGTGAATCTGGCTTGGAACGCACACAGATCCAACGTGCTGCCGATATCTACATGGCCGCCGGCAAAGTCATTGCCTGCTGGGGCATGGGTATTACCCAGCATAAGCATTCCGTCGCCACGATCCAGATGATCGTGAACCTGCTGCTCTTGCGTGGCAATATCGGTCGTCCCGGTGCCGGACCTTGTCCTGTGCGTGGTCACAGCAATGTGCAGGGTGACCGCACTATGGGTATTTATGAAAAACCGAATGCTGCTTTCCTGGATCGGCTTGGACAGGTATTTGATTTTGTGCCGCCACAGGAGCATGGCTACGACACTGTTGGCGCAATTCAGGCGATGCTGGATGCGCCAAATAAAGTCTTCTTCGCGCTCGGCGGTAATTTCGCCACGGCGACACCCGATACAGAACTCACACATAGAGCTTTACAAAATTGCGCCCTGACCGTGCATGTGGCGACCAAGCTCAATCGCAGTCATCTGGTTTGCGGACGTGACGCCTTGATCCTGCCTTGCCTTGGACGTACTGAGATTGATATTCAGGCGACCGGGCCGCAAGCGGTCAGTGTCGAGGATTCCATGAGTATGGTGCATTTGTCCTCAGGCATTAATGCGCCAGCTTCTCCTGATCTTTTGTCCGAGCCGATGATTGTTGCAAGACTGGCTGCATCAACCCTGAAGGGGCGCAGCAAAACCGACTGGATGTGGCTGGTTGCAGACTATGACCGTATCCGCGACAAGATTGCTGCTGTGTTCGATGATTTCGCCGACTTTAATACCCGCGTCAAAGTACCGGGCGGATTTCATTTGCGTAATACTGCATCAGAACGTTTGTGGAAAACGGCGACAAATAAAGCGAATTTTTATGCGCATGCGGTTCCTACAGATTTGCCGATTCATCAGGCACGTGAGAGCCGAAGCTCGCCAGTA
This sequence comes from Undibacterium sp. RuTC16W, assembly GCF_049339445.1. Lineage (NCBI taxonomy): Bacteria > Pseudomonadati > Pseudomonadota > Betaproteobacteria > Burkholderiales > Oxalobacteraceae > Undibacterium > Undibacterium sp. RuTC16W. The sequence goes on from NZ_JBMPPE010000004.1 coordinate 312,736, forward strand.
TTCAATCTCGCGACGATGCGTTCCCATGATCAGTACAACACCACGATCTATGGCATGAATGATCGCTATCGCGGCGTATTTGGTGAACGCAGAGTCTTGTTCATCAATAAGGAAGATATGGCTGAGCTGGCGATGCAAGCTGGCGACTGGGTCGATATCGAGAGTCTGTGTGACGACAATGCGCGACGTCAGGTGAAACGCTTCATGCTGGTGGAATACAATATTCCTCGTGGTTGCCTGGCGGCATATTTTCCCGAAACAAACGGCCTGGTTCCTTTGTCGAGTTTCGCCGATTATGCCCGTACACCGACCTCTAAATCGATCCCGGTCGTGATTGCACCCCATATAGAGACCGCAGTGCTAGCGGCGGTAGTGGAATAGTTTCGGGCAAATAATGACGGAGGATGCACTAATAGATCAACCAGATCGGCCGCCGGGTGCTAATCCGGTTGCCGATCTGGCCGATGCGTTGCTGGCAGAGCTGGTGACGCAGTCTGAACCTGTATCAATCGCACGTTTGAGTAAGAAGCTCCGTGCACGACATAGCAGCTTGTTGCGCTGCGTTGCCTATCTGGCGGATGACTGCATCGGCCAGCAGCCCGGTCTGGGTTGGGTGCATGCCGAGCAAGACGGCGACAGAACGATGCTGGTATTGACTGAAAAAGGGCGTGCAGCATGCATCGCGACAAAATGACTCAACCCGATGAAATGGCACGTGCCAGCCGTCGCTTGCACATAGAGCGGCACAAATTTTCCACCACCACAAGTGAGCGTACCGATGATGCCATTGCGGAAGAGATTCCGGTAGCGCTGGTTTTTAACGGTATTTCGCATGCAGTCATGATGGCGACACCGATGGATCTCGAAGACTTCGCTATCGGCTTCAGTCTGGCAGAGCAAATCGTGGACCGGCCTGATCAGATTTACGATATTGAGTGCATACAAAATATAGCGGCATTGGGTATAGAAGTACAGATCACGATTGCATCCGATTGCTTCGTGCGTTTAAAAGATAAGCGACGCAGTTTGTCCGGCAAAACCGGCTGCGGCCTGTGTGGACTAGAGAGCCTGACGGCGCTGGATCTGGCGACGCCACTCGTCATGCGTGACGTACAGGTCGGCAAGCAGGCACTCGCAAAAGCTTTTGAAGAATTACAGTCTAAGCAACCCGTCAACGCGCTGACCGGTGCTCTACATGCGGCTGCATGGAGTGACTTGGATGGAGAAATACAGATCGTCAGAGAAGATGTAGGCCGCCATAATGCACTTGATAAGTTGATTGGTGCAATGACGGCGGATACTCCGCGTCAGACCTGCGAACAATCAGCCATCTCGTTGATAGCGACATCACTTGCATCCCGGACGGGGTTTGCAGTCATGACGAGTCGTGCAAGCTATGAGCTGGTGCAAAAGGCAGCACGTGCCGGTATCGCGATACTGGCAACCATCTCGGCGCCGACCACACTGGCGATCAGTATTGCCGAACGCGGGGGTATTTGCCTGATTGGCTTCGTCCGTGAACAAGGTTTTGTCGTGTACAGCCATCCTGAGCGTTTAGCCGGATAGGGTGCGGAGTAAGTTATAAATGAAGCTATACCTATCTGATAATGTTTTGCAGGTACTTCACTCCAGTCGCAGATATTTACGTACAACTGACTTTGCACTCAATACAGCCAAAGACGTACAATTGCTCTAAACCGAGATTTGACCAAATTTTCGCAGGCTGGAGCAGGGTAAGGGCGATATAATGCAGAGAATATTCGTCTAACTCTTCCAATTTCGTCAGTCATCCTATGCAATACGCTTCAACTCGCGGATATGCCGCACGCCCCAATTTTTCCGAAATACTCTTAGGTGGTCTGGCTCCTGATGGTGGCCTGTATTTGCCAACATCTTATCCGCAAGTGAGCGGTGAAGAACTCAATGTCTGGCGCACACTGTCTTACGCCGATCTGGCATTGGAAGTGCTCAAAAAATTTGCGACGGATATTCCTGTCGCTGATCTCAAAGCCATCACGGACAAAACCTACACTGCGGATGTCTACCGCAATGTCCGTACAGGCGAAAATGCTGCTCAAATCACGCCTTTGCGGGTTCTGGAAGAGAAGGACGGTCGCAAACTGATATTGCAAGCCCTGTCGAATGGCCCGACGCTTGCCTTCAAGGACATGGCGATGCAATTGCTGGGTAATTTGTTTGAATACACCCTCGCTAAGCATCAGGCTGAACTCAACATTTTTGGTGCGACCTCCGGTGACACAGGCAGTGCTGCCGAATATGCGATGCGCGGCAAGCAAGGCATTCGTGTTTTCATGCTGTCACCGCATAAAAAAATGAGTGCCTTCCAGACTGCGCAAATGTTCAGTTTGCAAGACCCGAATATTATTAACATCGCTGTCGAAGGCGTGTTCGATGATTGTCAGGATATGGTCAAGGCCGTCTCCAATGATCTTGACTACAAGGCCCGCCAAAAAATCGGCACCGTTAATTCGATCAACTGGGCACGTGTTGTCGCTCAGGTGGTGTACTACTTCCGTGGGTATTTGAGCGCGACTAGCAGCAATGACCAAAAGGTCTCATTCACAGTGCCATCGGGTAATTTCGGTAATATCTGTGCCGGACATATCGCTCGCATGATGGGCCTGCCTATTGCCAAACTCGTAGTAGCGACGAATGAAAACGATGTGCTTGATGAATTCTTCCGCACTGGCGTGTACCGAGTACGAAAATCAGCCGAGACCTGGCATACCACCAGCCCTTCAATGGATATTTCCAAGGCCTCCAATTTTGAACGCTTCATCCATGATCTGCTGGATGGTGACAGCGCCCGCGTAGCAGCCTTATTCCGCAAGGTAGAAACGGAAGGTGGTTTCGATTTATCCGGTAAGCCAGGCAGCGATGGCGATGAATTTAATAAAATCGCCCGCTTCGGTTTTGAGTCAGGCAAGTCTGTTCACGCTGATCGCTTGACGACGATACGTCAGGTTGAAAAAAAATATGGCATCACGGTCGATACGCATACGGCCGACGGCATCAAGGTCGCTCTGGAGCGCATAGAGCAAGGCGTTCCCATGATCGTATTGGAAACCGCCTTGCCAGCAAAATTTAATGAAACCATACAAGAAGCGTTGGGGCGAGACGCAGAGCGTCCGGCTGGTTTTGAAAACATCGAAGCCTTACCGCAACGATTTGAGCTAATGACGGCGGATGTCGAAAAAATGAAAGCGTTTATCGCGAGCCACACTGGTTTGTAGAATCGCAGCGAGCCAGAATCTGAAAACCGGACGTATTGAAAAATACTTCCGGTTTTTTTATGAAAACTTCAAAAAAAAACAGATATCAATAGATGAACAATGTCCGGTCTACACACAACGGATACTTTCGTTCGCTCATGTGAGCGAATAGCAATACACAATCATCCAACATTACACACATACACATGCGGGTGAGGACGGGGTAGGGCGCTGGCAAGTTCGTATGCACGACCAAGTCCGGGATAAGATTTAGTTATTATGGGCGCAGGCAGACTACATAATGCAGACAGGGATATGTTCAACACTATCCCTCATTGCAGCATAAGCATACAACCATGCAATCACATCACTTTCCCGCGCAACTTACTTTATGCATGGGGAAGTTAATACCCTTGTCGACATCCTGCAAACGACCTTCAATCCTGCCTAGTAAATTACCATTATCCTGCAAATGGTAAATCACTCTTTGCGGAAATTCCGGACGCAGGTTTTCAAATACAACTTTCTGCCTATCGATGGATAACAGCAAAAAACTAGCTTCGGCCTTGCCAGACGGTTTTGCCGTAAAGATCAGTGCATTTTTGTCTTCGTGTATCCGCATATATTCATACGCCACGGTTTTACCTCCGTGTACAGTGCGTGCCACACCAAGCATGCTGCCGCCTGCCGGTGACAGCCAGTGCTCTTCTGACCCGGCATCGCCGCCGACCGCTTGCCAGCAGCCGCTTAGCCAACTGACATCGTTGATGGTGCTCTGTGCATATAAAGGCAAAGGTAGAACAGTACCCAGCACACAAAGTAATTTCAGAAACCTGCGCATCCGTATCTCCCTAATTTTTTATCCATGGTGCCAGAGCTTGACGCAATCCGGCTTCGCTATATCCATGCATTACTTCGCCGTTGATAACGATTAAAGGGACGCCGCCGCCACCGAGTTTTTTATGCCCCTGATAGCCCTCGGTGGTTTTTTCTGTATCCAGATCCGTATAGGCAATACCATTCGCTTTAAAGAATTCACGTGCGGCAGCGCAATAGCCGCACCAGGTAGTGCCGTATAAAATCACGATGGGTTGTTGCATGGTTTGCCTGCCGTCAGCCGATTGCTGAGTGGTGGATTTGCTGCCAAACCTTCCTGCTGGCTTGAGTTGCCACAACACAGCACCGAGTAGTACGGCAACGAGCAGCCATTTCCAGATTGCAGAATGATCTCTGTCTAGACGATTTGTGCGCGCTGCGGGGTGCAGTAATTGAGGCCGGATGGTGTCGCCCGCCTTGGTGTATGCGACCTGACATGAGGGACATTGCCATGGCGGGCAGGTGTCAGTCTCTTTGCGGATGTAACTGCATTTGGGGCAAATTTGGGTCATGACAGGGTCTCGATCAGAGTACCAATAAATATCTCTCATGATAGCGCAAGATGCTGGCAAATTATGCGGCTTACTTGCATGTGGTTAGACGCTGGCTGTGCTGGTTGTTTGATACCCAGCTTTCTAGCGATGCAGCCCTGGCGGCTCTGCATACGCGTTTCTCCAGACCCGGCGAAATTGCCTGACCGAGCCGAAGCCTGCCGCTTGCGCGACTTGCTCTATCGGCCAGTTAGTTTGGGTTAATAATTTACTCGCCAAAGAAAGTCGAAGGCTACTGATGTAATCCTGCACAGAAATCTCTGCATGGGATTTGAATAAGCGTGTCAGATGGCGGGTACTGGTGCAGGCCAGTTCTGCGAGCAGCGGCAGGCTCCAGGCAAAATCCGGTTGTTTGATAATCGCATCCTGTACTTTGTGTACGACCGGATGGATATGATTGCGATGCATGAACCACGGCGATAATTGCGGATCTGAGCCGGCGCGCCGCATGTACACAACCATATTCCGGGCAACGGCTGTTGCCGTCAACGGATCTGCAATATCACTGATCAGTTGCAAGGCCAGATCAATCCCGGCGGTCACGCCCGCACTGGTATTGATATTGTCATGCTGAACAAATATACGGTTTTCCTCGACACGGATAGAGCTGTCGATCTGCGCCAGGTCCTGGCAATGATCGTGGTGCGTCGTCGCCATGTGACCCGCCAATAGTCCGGCATGCGCCGCCAGCAAAGCGCCCGAGCAGATGCATACCAGCCGGTGTGTCGCGCTGACGTGTTCACGCAACCAGCGCATGCAGGCCTGTTCATGCGCTTCCTGGTACGGAAAATCCATGCCAACCAAACCGGGCAATACCACGATCGCATCGGATTCTATCTGTTCTGGCAGCGGCAATAAAGGACTGAGTTGCAATCCTATAGAGCAGATAATCCGATCCTTGGGGCTGATAAATTTCAGCTCAAAACGAATTTTCTGCTGATAACGGTTCGCGAATAAAAAAGCATCCGCCGGACCCGCTAGATCAATCAGCAAGGTATCTGGCAACAGTAAAAAATAAACGATTTGTGTACGCACGATCGCAGGATCAACGGGTAAACAAAGTGCGGGCACGCTCCAGCAAGCGCGCACCAAACACATTAATCAGCAAGCCGCACATCACGATCAGCGCACCGATGATTTGCAAGGGGCGCAGCGCCTCACCAAGTAAAACCCATGCGGCAGTCAGTCCAATCACCGGCACCATCAGGGTCAGCGGCGCCACCATATGCGTAGGCAGGCTGGACAATAAACGTCCCCACAAGGTATAACCAATCAGGGTCGCTGCCACGGCCAGATACACAATCGTCAACGCAGAAGGCAGGCTCATATTACTCAGGCTATGCACAATTACATCACCGCCTTCAAAAACGAGCGATAGCAAGAGAAATGGAATAATCGGAATCAGTGCACTCCATGACACCAGGCTCAGAACTGCTGTCGGACCAATTTTTTTATTAATTACATTGCCGCTGGCCCAGGATAAAGCTGCGCAAATCGTCAGCGCAAAACCCAATAAACTTACCTGGCTGGCAGAATTTGCAATGCCAGGCATACTAGGAATACTCGCACTGCCAAGCAGTACCAATCCCGCACTGGCAACCAGCATGCCAATCAGGTTACTGGCACGTAGCTTGTCGCCAAATACAATCGCAGACAGGCCGACCGTAAAAAAAGCCTGCGCCTGGAGCACTAGCGAAGCCAGTCCCGCCGGCATACCGACCGCCATCGCCGAAAATAAAAAAGCAAACTGACCGAGGCTGATCGTCAACGCATATGCCGCCAATAATTTAAAGGACACCTTAGGTCGCGGCAAGAACAAGATCGCAGGAAAAGCAACCAGCATAAAACGCAATGCCCCCATCAAAAATGGTGGAATGCCTTTTAAACCAATCTTAATCACGACAAAATTCATTCCCCATAAAAACACGACAATCAGTGCCGTCAATAAATGACGCGTAGTAAGGACGTTTTTAGACATGGAAATAGATGTGCAGTAAATTGAGTGGAGAAGGCCGCAGGGCTTGAGCTTACAACAAAAATGTGAATCAGGTCGCAGGCCTATGCACACGTTCCTGTGACGCCGGATAGTTTATGAGTTTATTCGCCGGCCGAACCGGTCTGGCGACCAGATTGCCACCGCAATTCGGACATATGCCCTTGTACACCTGATCAGCGCAGCTTACGCAAAATGTGCACTCAAAAGTGCAGATGCGCGCCATCTCAGAATCAGGAGGCAGATCACAATCGCAATGCTCACAGTTAGGTCGAAGTTGTAACATGGTTTTTTCTGAAGGAAGAACTGAGGGTGAACTCAGAATATCACGCATATTCTTAAAAAACTGCCTGATCAGAGACCAATTACGGACGTTTTAGGACATCCCTGTAAATGAATTCCGAGGGCGAGTACGATCAGCGTTACTATGAGTGAGTGAACACGCAGATAAACCACTACATGATCTGCCAGATTTTCTCTCCTTCTGTTTGATGAACAAAATTAGCCATACCCGCCGCATGATATTCGCATGCACCTCAGACATCGTCTGATCACCCTATACAGAAAATAATTTCATGTTGATCGCTATTCAGTGAGCATCGTTCCCGCGGACGATGACTCACCATCCACTATGCCAGCCGGTTTTATCAATCATCTCGTTGAATATGGTTGGGCACGTCAGGCAATTTTCCTCGATGCTGACTTAACCCTGGCATTGGCAGCAGAGTGTCAGGGACTCAACGACCAACAATTATTGCGCATTGCCAAGACGGGGCGTGCAACAAAGTCTGACATGCACGTAAGTCCCCAAGCTAAAATACAAATCCAGACAAAAATAGAAGCGCAACTCCGCAGCGATCAGATCAGTTGGTTGTCGGCGGGACAGTCACCGGCTTGTGATCAATATCTGCTGCGGATGGAATCATTGCGACAGCAATTGAACCGTGATCTATTCCTGAACCTGGACGACTACGAAAGTCATTTCGCTTTTTATGCGCCCGGTGCATTCTATGCGCAACACAAAGATCGCTTTCAAGACGATGATCGCCGGACGATATCCGTCGTCATTTATCTGAATCGAGACTGGCAGACAGAGCAGGGCGGCGCATTGCGCCTGCATCTCAGCGACTCAGAGTCCCTGGACATCGCACCCGAAGCAAGCAGTATGATTTTATTTTTGTCCGCCACCATGTTGCATGAAGTATTGCCTGCGACCCGCGACAGATTGTCGTTGGCTGGGTGGTTTCGGAGGAGATAAGGTAAAAGTAGATTTTCTAATTTGATATCATGAACATAAAAATTAGCAGTAATCCACCATATTTACGTCCTTTTGAGCAATCAATTACGCGACACTATTGATTGGTGACATCTCTCTGCATTTGAATAAAAGCGTTCTCGCAGCTTGCATGAGGAGTTCCCGATGTAGGGTGAGTTTCGTTGGTGGCAACTGAGTAAATGCGACGTTGGATTATCGGTAATAAGTGCCAACTTTCAAACAAAGTGACGGTATACCCAGAGTCAGATGCGGCCATTCCCCAGTGATGGACTTCACATGTTAAAGATGTAGATATTCTTTGCACTTTGATCGGGGATTCCGCATAGTCGGCAACGATGAAAAACAGCCCAAGAGAACCAACCGTAGCCATTACATAGCCGATCACGATTGGCGTATTGGTGACAAAAAATGCTGCAGCTCGCACGAATTTGTTTTTGATGAGTTGGGTAGATGCGGCGATCAAGCAGTACGCGAAATATCCGAGGCCTAATGCGCTAAAATTAATGTAGCTAATTGTCGAACTGACTCCAATAGCGATTGCGAATGACAGCAGTACAAGACTGCCAACGCTAATGATAAGTGGTCGACGTAAGCTTTTATCGGGGTTTTTGCCTACAAGTCGAACAACCCAAAAGCATAGCGCCGGACAAAAGACTAAGCTACTCCAGATGATGACTAACGCAAACTGCATGTTCATGACACTTAACTTGTTTTAATATATTAAATAATAAATTAACAGAATGTCAGAATAGTAGCAATTAGTTCAATTTCGTTGTAACCCTTATCAAGCTCGGCTGTCCTTAGTTTTATTCATTAGTTACGCTGTTTGAAAGTACTGCACAACCATAGTTAAGTCTGATTCAGTGAAATTCTGAACTCTAATTCAGTATCAATTCCAAATGCATTTCGTACGAGACTTGTTGTCTGAATAACCGTGAAGCAAACCAAGCCATGTTCTCCCACATCTCCATCGGCATCACAGATTTTCCCAGAGCCTTAACGTTTTATTCTGCGTTGATGGATACGCTGGATTTACGATTGAAATTCTGTGATCATGACAAACCCTGGGCGGGGTGGATGTCTCCGTTTGCTGCTCGTCCTTTGTTGGTAATCGGCCGGCCTTTTAACGGTGAGATTGCTACGGTGGGTAATGGGCAGATGGTGGCTTTGTTAGCGTCTGACCGGGCTGCGGTTGATCGTGCTTATCATGTGGCGCTGGCGTCTGGTGGGCGTTGCGAAGGGGCGCCGGGTTTGCGGCCTGAATATCATCCTGATTATTACGGCGCGTATTTTCGTGATCCTGATGGTAATAAAATTTGTGTCTGTTGCCATGGACCGTTGTAAGTTATCTCGCTGGTTTTTCGCAGTCATGAGTAGCTGTATGTTCGTCATGACGGTGGCATTTTAAAAGACTGTTGGATGTTAAGCAGTCATTTAAATACCACTCATTCGTCAATGGACTGTCACTCGACAGTCGCTAAGTAATTTCCGACATTGTGATTGTTTGCTATTGACAGCCAGAGGTATCGTCGCCTACATTAGTGGCATGTATCTCGCACAATCACAATCCCTACTAGCTCTATCGCACGGCGCCAGCACTTTGCTAGCGCTGCTGCTACTAGCTGCGCCACTACTAAGCGCTGCTCAGTAATTCTCCCTGCTGTTGCTGTATCTCCGGTGCTCAGGCACCACCTCCAAACAAAATAGTCCGACGTTGTAGAAAGCTGGTATATGCACTTTAAGTCCATACTCGTAACGCTCATCTCTGGCGATGTTATCGCTGTGATGATCTTTGCGCGTGCGCTAGCTCTACTACCACTACCGATCGGTTACCTGGCCTAGTGTTCTGTGGCCGTCAGGTAGCCTGGTGCCACAACCGATTCTCTCCCGATTCAAAATTCTCGCTTTATCCAATTATCCAATTACGATAATTGGCCCAATTTGACCCGCATTGACCATAACAGGACTCATCATGATGTTGACTAATCCAGCAGCGAAGTACCGCGCTTTTCCACCTGTGCAATTGACTAACCGTACCTGGCCAGACAAAGTCATTACCCATCCGCCGATCTGGATGAGTACCGATTTGCGCGATGGTAATCAGGCTTTGATCGAACCGATGAGTCCTGAGAAAAAATTGCGATTCTTCGAGATGTTGGTGCAGATCGGCTTGAAAGAAATTGAAGTTGGCTTCCCCTCGGCATCCCAAACGGATTTTGATTTTGTGCGTAAGCTGATTGATGAAAACCGTATCCCTGATGATGTCACGATCATCGTGTTAACGCAGTCGCGTGATGAGTTGATCCGTCGCACCGTAGAGTCGGTTGTCGGTGCAAAACAGGCGATAGTGCATTTGTATAATTCGATTGCGCCAGCGTTCCGTCGCATTGTCTTTGGCATGTCGCGTGAAGAGATTAAAGCCATCGCCGTCAACGGTACCAAGCTTGTCAAAGAACTGGTCGCACAACATCCTGAGACTAAATGGGGTTTTGAATATTCGCCAGAATCCTTCAGCCTGACCGAACTTGATTTTTCAAAAAACGTCTGTGATGCCGTATCCGAAGTTTGGCAACCGACGCCGTATAACAAGATGATTTTTAACTTGCCATCGACGGTTGAGTCGAGCACGCCTAACGTGTATGCCGATCAGATCGAATGGATGCATCGCAAATTGGCACGTCGCGATTCCATCATCATCAGCGTACATCCGCACAATGATCGCGGCACAGCAGTCGCCTCGGCTGAACTGGCCGTGATGGCGGGTGCGGATCGGGTTGAAGGCTGTTTGTTCGGTAATGGCGAGCGCACTGGTAATGTCGATCTGGTGACTTTGGCCTTGAATCTTTATACCCAGGGCGTGCATCCAGGACTCGATTTTTCTGATATCGACATGGTGCGTCAATGTGTGGAGGACTGTAATCAGTTGCCGGTGCACCCGCGCCATCCGTACGTCGGTGATCTGGTGTACACCGCGTTCTCCGGCTCGCATCAGGACGCGATCAAAAAAGGTTTTGCTCAGCAAAAACCGGACGCGCTGTGGGAGGTACCTTACTTGCCGATCGACCCGGCGGATCTCGGACGCAGCTATGACGCGGTCATTCGCGTGAATAGTCAGTCCGGTAAGGGCGGCATGGCGTATTTGCTGGAGCAGGATTACGGTTTGTCATTGCCACGTCGCTTGCAGATCGAGTTCAGCCGTGCGGTGCAGGTGGCGACTGATGCCAGCGGTAAGGAAATTGTCTCCAGCGATATTTATGCGATTTTTAAACAGCAATATCTTGACCAGAAGATTCCTTACGCCTACATCGGACATCGCATGAGCGAGGACACAGCCCAGGCTGAATCGGTTCAGATCGAGGTCGACATCACCCAAAACGGAAAACCAGCGACTCTGCGGGGCCAGGGCAATGGTCCGATTGATGCGTTTGTAAATGCGCTGGGATTAAATATCAAACTCATGGACTATCACGAGCACGCGATCACCTCTGGTGCAGATGCACAGGCGGCTTGCTACGTCGAATTGCGTGTTGATCAGGGCGCGACGCAATTCGGTGCTGCACTGGATGGCAACATCGTCCGCGCCTCATTCAAAGCTGTAATCAGCGCAGTGAATCGCAGCAGGGCAGCGACATCTGTGATTTCAGAGAATGTGGCGCCAGTGTTTGAAGACGCGGTGGCGGTGGCCGTAGTCTGATGCGGTCGCTTTGAGCTTGTCAGAGGGATGTCATATTTCTGATTTTTTCTGTATTCGGTAATGAATCCGCAATCTGGATGCGGCTTCCAGGGGTATTTCACTCCAGAAGGCGCATCGATGTTGCGAATTTGATTTTTGGAATTGTTAAAAACTTCCAAATTAAAATATCCCATCGATAAAACTGACGCAAAAACCAAGACCTCTCACCACAGAGTCACGGAGACACAGAGAAAAGGCAGGAGTAGTAGGAGTGAGTGGTTCCATGCAGTGTCGATTAAAAGGTTTTAGAAATTCCTGATAATCAATCCGCAATGCTGGCGCCGCTTCCAGAGGTATTTCATTCCGGAAGTCGCGCCAGCATTGCGGGTTCGATTATTGAGATATTGAACTAGTCAAGATACGGTTATCCTGAGCCATGCGGTTTGTCGCAGATTCTTTATTCGTAACGCCATCAATGCACTGAATGTTCGTTATGATGATTGCTACTTCCCTCACTTGGCGATCTATCATGCGCAGTTATTCTTACCGGTTATTGAATGTATTTGCAGAAGCGACATTCGGTGGCAATCCTCTATGTGTTTTTGAGCACGCCGATGGTTTAAGTGATGCAGAGATGCAGGCACTGGCTCTGCAATTTAACTTATCCGAGACGGTTTTTATTCTTCCATCCGATCAGGCGACTGCACGGATGCGTATCTTTACGACCGGTGCGGAGATGCCGTTTGCAGGGCATCCGACCCTGGGTACGGCATATGTCGTCAATGAGCTGGTCACGCAATCTCAAGCCCAATCTCAAGCGGAATCAAGCGTACCCAATTGCGTAACACTCGAATGTAAGGCGGGCATTGTTGCTGCCGCGTTGGCACAAGATATCTGGACCTTTATCGCGCCGACTAAGGCAGCGCCGCAAATCCTGTCGTGTGAACTCTCATGTCAGCAAGTGGCGACTATTTTTGGCTTGGATGAATCAGATTTGCTGTGTGAGCCTTTATGGGTGAATACCGGGACAGATCAGTTGCTAATTGCTCTTAACAGCGTCGATGCCGTGCAACGCGCTCAGCCAGATGGTGCGCAGCTGGAACACTGGCCGCCAAACAGCATGGGACGCCGAGTCGCCTATCTGTTTGCCTTTGATGCTGCTGCTCAGGGTGATGCCAGACGCCAGCAAATTCGTTCGCGATATTTCTTTGTCAAACCAGGCGGTGGCGTCAACGAGGATCCGGGTACCGGTTCTGCCTGCGCCAATCTAGGTGGCTGGTGGATCGCAACCGAGCGAGATTTGCCCGCAAGTCTGGCGATTTCTCAAGGTGCGCACGTGCTTCGGCCTAGTCATCTTTATCTCGACATCAGTGCGGAGCGTCAGATCAAGGTCGGCGGCAAAGTGCGTGAGATCGGGCGTGGCGTGATTCAATTGCCATAGGCTGTGGACAATGCTGGTTGTATGGTCGATATTCCCGAAAAACGTCCGTAATAGCAGACGGTGAAGCAAGCCTGCGTTCTGCAAGCGAGCCAAGCTGGGCGCGGTAAGGCTGCATCAACAAAGCCTGAGATCGTTATACAATCTGGTTCATCCAATATTGATTGCTTTCAGTGCTTTTTTAGATTGCCAGAGCTGTTATCGATCCGTTCACTGATCTATTTATTGATCTAATTATTGATCTATTTACCGATTTTTTATGACGACAAAAAAACCGATGTTGAGTGTGGCTGAAGCGCTGGATTTTTTATTGCGTGCTGCCAAACCGATTACCGAGACGCAACTCATACCGACCTTGTCGGCAAATGGTCGGGTACTGGCGCAAGCGCAGCTATCTCAGTTGCATGTGCCGCCGATGGATAATACGCAAATGGACGGTTACGCCGTGCGTGCCGCTGATTGCGTGAGCGGGCAGGCGCGTTTGCGTGTGTCGCAGCGAGTGCCGGCAGGGCACATCGGTGATCCGCTGGAGCCTGGCACCGCAGCACGGATTTTTACCGGTGCGATGATTCCTGCCGGAGCCGATGCGGTCGTGATGCAAGAGCAATGCAGCGTTGACGGCGATATGGTGACGATTTCTCATACACCGGCAAGCGGCGAGTGGATACGCCGTCAGGGCGAAGATATCCGCGCCGGATCAACTATTTTGACAGCGGGTACACGCTTGCGGGCGCAGGAGTTGGGGCTGGCGGCATCAGTCGGCCTGGCGCAATTGCCAGTGTTACGTAAGCTGAAAGTAGCCGTGTTCTTTACCGGTGACGAGTTGGCGATGCCGGGCGAAGCTTTAAAGCCAGGCGCGATCTACAACTCGAATCGTTTTACCCTGACCGGTTTGCTGGACAACATGGGATGCGACATCACTGATTACGGCATCGTGCCGGATCAGTTGCAAGCGACACGCGATACCTTGCGTATGGCGGCAAAATCGCATGACCTGATCATCACCTCCGGCGGCGTATCGGTCGGCGAAGAAGATCATATCAAGCCCGCAGTCGAAGCCGAAGGGCGACTCAATATGTGGCAGATCGCGGTCAAGCCCGGCAAGCCTCTGGCGTTCGGTGAGGTTGTGAGTAGTGGTGTGGCCGGCGATGTAAGTGGCGATGTAAGTGGTGATGTAAGCTGTGATGTGGATAGCAATCATGCTGCTTTCTTCCTCGGCTTACCCGGCAATCCTGTGTCTAGCTTCGTGACCTTTTTATTGTTTGTGCGACCGTTTATTTTGGCCTTGCAAGGGGTGCCCGACGTGACGCCACAGGCGTATACAATGCGCGCTGATTTTGCCTGGACAAAACCGGATCGTCGCAATGAATTTTTACGCGTCAAAATCAACGCCAGTGGCGGCCTTGATCTATTCGCCAATCAAAGCTCTGCTGTGCTGACTTCTACCGTATGGGGTGATGGCATGGTCGATGTGGCGCCAGGCCAGGTGATTGCACCGGGAGATCTGGTGCGCTTTATTCCGTTTGCTAGCCTCATGTCCTGATGTCTTGATTGTTGTAGTTCACTTCTCCATTATGAAAATTCACTTACGTTTTTTTGCCAGTATCCGCGAGAAGCTGGCGACTTCCGAAGAGCTGGTCAGCTTGCCGGATACGGTCCTGACCGTCGGCGATGTGCGTCACTGGCTGGTTGCGCGCGGCGGCGTCTGGGCAGAGGCGCTTGCTGAAGGGCGTGCCTTGCGCATGGCCTGCAATCAGCAGATGACAGATGCAGCGACGTTGATTGAGGATGGCTGCGAAGTCGCGTTTTTCCCTCCTGTGACGGGTGGTTAAACGTCATGGCCGTCTTTGTACAAACTGAAGATTTTGACGTCAGCACCGAGCTGGCAAAAATGCGTGCTGGCAAACCAGCGATCGGTGCGGTAGTGAGTTTTGTTGGCCTCGTGCGTGACCTCAATGATGGTCTGGATGTGCAGGCAATGGAGCTGGAACATTATCCCGGCATGACCGAAAAATCTCTGGACGATATCGTGCAGCAGGCAGGGCAGCGCTGGCAGTTGCTGGATACCTTGGTGATCCATCGGGTAGGCGTATTGCAGCCGCTGGATCAGATCGTACTGGTTGCCGTCGCGTCGGCACACCGTGGACAAGCTTTCGCCGCCTGCGAATTCATCATGGACTATTTAAAGACGCAAGCGCCGTTCTGGAAAAAAGAACAAACATCCCAAGGCGCGCGCTGGGTCGATGCGCGGGAAGCCGATGATCATGCACTCAATAAATGGCAGCTCGCTGGTACGATTTCAACAAATTCTGGTAAGGAGCCAGTATGAATGGATTAGGATTTATTGCCGTCGGTGTCGGTGCCGCATTGGGTGCGTGGCTGCGCTGGGCACTGGGAGTCTGGTTCAACAGCGTCGCGCTGCAAGTGCCGGTCGGCACCTTGATTGCGAATCTCGGTGGCGGGTATATGATCGGCATCTGCGTCGCATTTTTTGCCGCGAATCCGCATTTGTCCCCCGAGTGGCGCTTGCTTGCCGTGACGGGTTTTTTGGGGGGATTGACGACATTCTCGACCTTCTCCGCAGAGGCCATGGGACTGTTGCAGCGCGGTGATTATGGCTGGGCGCTGGCGCATAGCGGCCTGCATCTGATCGGATCAATCGTATTTTGTTTTGCAGGTTTTGCGACCTGGCGCGCGTTGTCTGCATCGTAAAAGGTGCATAACACGCATAGGAATGTATAAAAACGCATAAAAGCAATTAAATAGGGAGTATGTGCAAAAATAGGTATATACCCGCAATATCTCTCTAGTCAATTTTTAATACTCTTACCCAGTATATATGTAGATATCTGCCGGAGTAAGTGATCAAATGTCAGGTAACTATGTCGAATCCTTCTCCGAATTTCTCTCTGTTTCCGCCGATTGAGCCCTACAAGACCGGCATGCTCAAGGTTGATGAATTGCACACCCTGTATTGGGAAGAGTGCGGCAATCCCGATGGGCAGCCTGTGCTGTTTTTGCATGGCGGTCCAGGCGGTGGCACGTCGCCAACGCACCGGCGCTTTTTTGATCCGGCGCATTACCGCATCGTCCTGTTCGATCAGCGTGGTGCGGGCAAATCGACACCATTAGGCGAATACCGTAATAACACGACGCCACTGCTTATCGACGATATTGAAAAAATCCGCATCATGCTCGGCATCTCCGAATGGCTGGTCTTCGGCGGATCATGGGGCTCCACACTCGCGCTGGCGTATGGCGAAGCACATCCGGAGCGCTGTCTCGGCTTCATCCTGCGCGGCATCTTCCTGTGTACCAAGGCAGAGGTCGATTGGTTCGTCAACGGCATGGGCAATTTTTATCCCGAAGTACATCAGCGCTTTGCCGACGCCATCCCCGCCGAAGAGCGCCACGATCTGCTGCAAGCCTATGTAAAACGCCTGTTTTGCGACGACCCCGCAATCTACATGGAAGCCGCCCGCAACTGGAGCCGCTACGAAGGATCTTGCCTCTTCCTGGAGCCGCAGCCGCAAGCAATTGAAGATTTTGAGTCAGACGCGGTTAGCCTCGGCATCGGTCGTTTAGAAGCGCATTACATGCTGCACGGCGCCTTCATGGAAGAAGATCAGTTGATCCAGCAAATCGGCAAAATCCGCCATCTGCCAGCCGTCATCGTGCAAGGCCGCTACGACGTCATCTGCCCACCGATCTCAGCCTACCGCCTGCATCAGGCCTGGCCAGAAGCGGCTTATCACGTGATTGGCGATGCTGGGCATGCTGCGATGGAGCCGGGGATTGCTAGTGCGTTGGTGAAGGCGACTGAGGAATTTAAAGCTGGTGGGCGGTTTTTTTAGGGAATTAAATATGAGTTTTACGCGCGTTGCGCCTGCTGGTAATTGTTCGGTAAGTTTGTACTAATGAAATCAAATTTCCGCCGAAAGATCATCTGCTATGCCTTTTTGGCTGGGATACTCCATTGCTTTGCTTGGTCATTGCTTATTTATGATCTGAGAAATAGCGAGTTTCAGGATATAGAGAAGCGTCCAGTGCTACTCGTTTCTGCAGTCTTTACTGACCAAGACCCATATCGTCATGCAAGTAGTTATTGGCGTTTATATTTGAAATTGAAAAATTCGAACTCTTCGCAAGCCGAAATTCAAACGATCATTCCAGATCACCCAATTCCAATGTTGCATGAATTTCACGAGCATCACGGGAAGGACATTACATTAGTAGCTTGGGTGAATAAACGTTCTGGTCAGATTGTTGATGTTTTTCCACCTGCGGCACCAGAGTTCCTGACGTTATTTTATATTTTATTGCCTACTCTTGGCCTTGTTACGGCACTGTGTATTGCTGTTGGGTTCTTACCAGATGCAAAGCCGTTTGACTCAAATATTTAAGTGAGCAAACGTAGGGTTCTTTTCAGCAAGCGTAGGGTGCGTTCTACGCACCGAATTCTATTCACACCACGATCAGTTATTGTTTGCCTAGCTATTGATTGAATATATTGATCGAAGAATAGAAATAGATGGATTGATGTTTATAAGCGCGTTCATGTATTTTTGGTGCGTTAAATGCACCCTGCGCCTATTAGGCTCTGTGTAACTCTTTATGGAAGAAGTGGATAACAAATTTTGTATCAGTAAATTTATGAAATGAAGATTCACTTAACGTAAGGTATCCAATGAACCCAAATGATTTTAAAGATTTAAAAGAATTCGCATCAATCGTGACCCCATTCTTTAGTCCATTGATTCTCTTATTTGTGGGTTTAAAAATAAATAGAACTTTAGAGAAAAATAAAGTACAAATTACAAAGGATAAAGAATGGAGAGGAGAGTGGGCCAAGCGGTTTTATGTGCAAGCAATATTTTATAACGAGGCTATCGAGGATATGATTATGTTGCTTCATTCTGATCAACGGGAGACAACTGAAAAATTGGCTGGTTGGGAAAAAAGAATTGAGGAATTGCAAATGAAAGTTTATGAGATCGTTCCTCGCATACGAAAAGCAGAATGGTCATTAATTACAATGTGTGAATTTTGTCCAAATTCGAAAAGTGAAGTTCTGCTAACTGCAAAGCAGGCATTTAATCAATTGGCTGATCTTATGGCAAATAAACAAGGAAATGTTGAAGTAATTCGCACGTCATTACATTTGTTCAATGTTGCGGCAATGAAGGCTCATCGTGAAATTTTAGGGTAAGCAAGCGTAGAGTGCATTGTACTTACCGAATCTTATGAGTTCTTCGACCTGATTCGTAGCCAGCGTAGGGTGCGTTCCACGCACCGAATTCTATTCACGCCACGATCAGGTATTGTTTGCCGAGCTATTGACTGAATATATTGATCGAAGAGTGGAAATACATGGATTGATATTTATAGGCACGTTCATGTATTTTCGGTGCGTTAAATGCACCCTACTTACTGCGTACGATGCACACAAACCGAAGAGCAAATGATTTATAAAGTGTCAAACTTCGAAACGCCAATATGCGCAGTTTCCGAGTTGAGCGTCATGTTAAAGCACATGTCACGCTATTTTCGTAAATTCCCCCTCATTAAAACTGTCCGTAAAATTTACGGCCAATATATTTGGAAGATGTTACGTTTTTGATCCGAAATTTCGCGAGTGGTATGACGGGAATGAAGGCTAGACAAAACCATTTTCTCTTTACCACTGAACTGCATTTAGGACACTTCGATCCCCATCCGTACAAATGCGTTCCTATGCCATTGAATGTAAAAGTACCTCCAGGCGATTCATCAATCGTTTCGTCAAGGCAATCGTTGCAAAAATTCGGATGCTTGAATATTTCTAGGCATACGTTATTGCAGAAATTGTTGCCGCTTTCTTTTTTTCCTCCAAAAAGAATGGTTGATGAACAGGATGCGCAGTTGGTAGCCATGATTTTCCCTAGTGCTTTAACGTTTGAGACGAGAGGCGTGACCCGGCTTGCCGGGGCACGTCCTCTCGATTGAATGGTTAGCTTGCTGACCACACTTCATAGATGCCCTTTTGACCTAGAAGCCAGACCTTCCTGAACGGGCCATCAATTGCGTTGGCCCAGCGCTGTGCTCCACTAAGAATCTGATCATCTGGGCTGACAGTGCGACCATTCGTATAGCAAAGCAGTTCAATGGGGAGCATGGTTTGGTAGGTTTTATGCAGCTTCTGCCGAAGTGTCTTTTCCGTTGGATCAGATGTGGCTAAAACTATTGAGCCGCCATTCCTAAGCTTTGAGAGATTGGCTGCAATATCTGATGAGCAGATCTCAACCAGCTCATACGCAATCTTTTCTCCGCTACTCAACGTGCAGAAGATGTCGGGTTCAGACTGAGTACCGGGCTTGCTGACGCTCTCTGGGTCGATAGAGATGCCTGCCTTGGAGATGAACTCTCGGAAGACAGCAAGTTCGACCTCTGCTTTTTGTTGCTCTGTGCTCATACGCGCCTCAGCCAGCTAACGTTTGACATGAGAGGCGGCGCCCGGCCTGCCGGGCGACGTCCTCTCGATGGAAGGGTTAGGCACCAGTGCCGCGCGCCTCATGCCGGCAAAACTTCCGTAAGGGTCTTTGTCAAGGCGTATCGGGCCCCGCCCTTCGGGAAGTCAGGAATTCGACTGACCACTGAATAGCCGCACTTCTCGTAGAACGACAGCGCCTGAAAGCTGTAGGTCTCCAAATGCGCCCTATCGCACCCACGCCGGAGAGCTTCGTCCTCCGCCTGCTTCATGAGCACGCGGCCGTAGCCTTGCCCGCGCAAACTGTCGGAGAGCCAGACCGCTTGCACTTGCAGCCACCCTATGTAGGTTGCGCCGAGCAAACCACCGACAAGAGCGCCTTCACTGTCTCGAACCGTGACGAGGAGGTACTGGTGAACTGCACCATCGGTGTGTTGTGCATTGAACTCCGTCAGCCCCTTGATGACGGCATGCATGTCGCCAGGTTGTGGCTCAGATTCGACTGAGATTTTGTGCGAGCCTTTCATTTCACTCCGTTAATATTTGCTGGTGCCTAACGCAGATTTGAAGGGCGCGCGCGCCAATCTGTAAGTTTCAAGAGAGCGCTTATTCGCGCGTCATTTTCGAAAGTCATGTTAGCCCTGTGTAAGAACATCTTTTCGATCTCTTGTAATAATAGTTGAAGGCTTCATTCGTCTCCGAATGACAAAAACAGGTTTTGAAAAATCGTAAAATTCTTCTGACCACGGAGACGCACCAAGTCGAGCTAAAAGTTGTGAAACTCGTTCTTCGCTAAGTCGATCTCGCTTAAGCCTGGTCTTATAAAGTTGAACATCTTCTTCGACCAACGGCTTTCCACTTTCGAAGAACAACCACTTTCTATCTTGCTGCGCAGCTTGTACGGTTCGCTCAAAAACATCTCCATCTTTCACGTACCGATAAGTGAAAACAGCCCCTGATTGCATGGATGTCCACTCGTCATGTGCCGACCAATGTAATGTAGTTAAAGCGTGGTTTATTGTAAGGCAGTGGCACAAAGAATCATATCCATCACATAGAAAACTATTATTCCAAAGCACAACCCATTTCGAAAATGTAGGCATCACCAAGTAGAAAGTGGGGACATTTGCAAATTCGTTTGCAGTACCAAAAGCCGCGTCAAGGTTTGGGAAAATCTCCCAATCACCATCAACAACTTCTTCTCCACAAAATCGTGATACTTCAGCGTGAACAGCCTTCGCCACTAAATCGCAATCGCCTTCGACGAGATCGAGTGCTTGTGTAGTTGGCCACCATTTCTGTATCGATTGGCTGCGGAGTTCGTTCATTTATTGTAGGGCTAACGTTGAGCTGCCCGGCACTGCGCATACCGCGCCGAAACCGAAGAGTAGTGAATTGAAAAATCGGCTTTCGTCGAGACACCGAGTTGCGCAGCGTCCATGTCGAGCGTGATGTTAAACATCTTCATATTGGCTCCAAATCATTTGGAAATTTGCTCGCATTCGTCCACTCTTCATCAACAAAATCCCTATTTAGATCACGTCGATGCCAAGCTCTATTTAAATGCGAAAAGACATGCCCCAACTGAATTCTTAAGACAGTTTCGTCGAATTCCGGATCTTTTTCCATATCAACGATTAAGGCAGCTAAATGTTCACTAGCGTCTTCAAGTTCGTACATTAACCCCGCCCATTCAACAGGATTCGCTTCCTTGTTTATCATGAACGTTGATTCCTCATTGATGTTTAACGTTGAAGCTGAGCCGCGAGCGACGGCTTGCCGACGCGAGTCGGCTCGAGCGACCGGTTAGGGCTCATGCCGCCACCGCACGCAGAGAGAGAACACAAGCCCAACGGCCAACGGTATGGGAAGCATGGCGAGGAAGTGCCTTTCAAACCCCCACCACGGAAACGCATCGTAGACCCGAATTGGCTTTGCAGCCCACCAAGCAAAGATAAGTAACAGCCAGCAAGCAGAGATGCAGACTGCTTGAATGGCGGATGGCCGCCAGCCGAGAAGAGCTGACAAGGCCAACACAGCGACTGGCACGGCCGCGTAGATGACGGTGCCAAGGAGCCCAAAATCCCAAAGCTCGCCCAGACGCCCCCACATGCCAGGAGACCGCGCCAACTGGAGCGCAACAACTCCAAGCACACCGGCGATCAACGCAGCCAACGCGGAAATCGTGACTCTGGCAAAACGCATTCTTTGAGCCCTAACGTGTTTTAATTTTCATTTTGCAATGATAACCGACGATACAAAAATAACAAGCTTGCTCTACATCTCTTGAAACCCTCATGAACGCGAGCTGTATTTGGTTATACTGATTAAAAATACAGTATAACTAAATGGGCAAAAACATCACGCCTGTAAAACCGCGTTTATTTGACCAAGTGCGTGAACGCTTGCGTTTTAAGCATTACAGCCAGCATAGAGTGCCGTTCCACGCACCGACTATACGCACGCTTTAATTACATAAAAGTTTGCCTGTATCAACTAGACCAATATCACCCCACTCAATTCAACAAATGCGCCGGCAAAGACTCCTGATCGGCCCCGGGCATTTCTAATTCAAATCCCCAATCGGCTTCCGTCACGGTGGTTTGCAGCAGCTTGCAAAATGCATGCAGTACGACGGGTGTCAGGTTCACTGCAAATCCTTCACCGCTCAGCGGGATGAACTCGATGCGCATGGGTTCGTCCTGGCTTACATGGAATTGTATCGTTGCCAGTAGTAGCGGTGTTTCGCCTAGTGGCCAGGTCTGGACTTGTTCTTCGTAAGGTGCGCTGAAGCCGCCGTGTTGTTCTAGCAGGGCGACGGACGATTGGTGTTCCATCTGGACGATATCATTGCTGAACATGGCGGATGCTGGTTGATTGATGGCAACTTGTTTGTCCATTGATTCCATGATGGCAGGCCATAGCCGCAGCGTTAGCCTGCGTGTCAGGTGGCAGCGAATCTCTTGTCGGCCTTGATCTGCTGGCTTTGTTGTAGTGCTTGTCGCCAAGTCCTCGCTTGCAGTGCTTGCCTCGACTATCGGTGTGAAGGAGAATTTTGCGAGTAGCCGGTCTTGTTCGGGCTGATAATGTATGTTGATCTGATGTAATTCCATAAATTCTTTGATGTGGCACAAACAAAGCGCAATGCTTCTTTGCCTGCTATAGGTCACTTCTTGAAATAGTCCTGACAGCCCCAAACTCCGTTCGTAGCTTGTACTCAGGCAATTCACTCATTTGTATCACATGTTTCTGTGCGGTCTGGCCGCCGGAACCTCAGGAGAAAACAATGCGACTCGATAAACTTACGACGAAATTACAAGAAGCTCTTGCTGATGCGCAAAGTCAGGCTGTCGGCAATGATAACCAATACATAGAGCCAGTGCACATTCTGTTGGCGCTGATCAATCAGGATGATGGCGGCAGCCGCTCGCTCTTGCAGCGTGCTGGCGTGAATGTGGCCGCATTGACGAATGCTTTAAAGAGTGCCTTGGATCGTCTGGCAAAGGTCACCGGTACTGACGGTCAAGTGCAGATTGGCCGTGAGCTGATGGGCTTGTTGAATCTGGCTGATAAAGAATCCCAAAAGCGCGGCGATGAATTTCTGGCTAGCGAAATGGTATTGCTGGCGCTGGCCGATGATAAGTCCGAGGCGGGTAAATTAGCACGCGAAAATGGCTTGACGCGTAAATCGCTGGAGGCCGCAATTGCTGCTGTTCGTGGCGGCACCAATGTGAATTCGCAGGAGGCTGAAGGGCAACGTGAAGCACTCAAAAAATATACACTCGATCTGACGGAACGTGCGCGTTTGGGCAAGCTCGATCCGGTGATCGGTCGTGATGATGAGATTCGCCGTGCGATTCAGGTATTACAGCGCCGCAGTAAAAATAATCCGGTCCTGATCGGTGAGCCGGGCGTGGGTAAAACCGCGATTGTTGAGGGACTGGCGCAACGAATTGTGAATGGTGAAGTGCCCGATAGCCTGAAATCAAAACGGGTGTTGTCACTCGACATGGCGGCCTTGCTTGCAGGTGCTAAGTTCCGTGGTGAGTTTGAAGAACGTCTCAAAGCGGTGCTCAAAGAAATCGCTATGGACGAGGGACAAACCATCGTTTTTATTGACGAGTTGCACACCATGGTCGGCGCGGGTAAGGCCGAAGGTGCGATGGATGCAGGCAATATGCTCAAGCCCGCATTGGCTCGCGGCGAACTGCATTGCGTCGGCGCGACCACGCTCGATGAATACCGTAAATACATAGAAAAAGATGCAGCACTGGAGCGTCGCTTCCAGAAAATCATCGTTGATGAACCAAGTGTCGAAGCGACGATTGCGATTTTGCGCGGACTGCAAGAGAAGTACGAAGTACATCATGGCGTTGACATCACGGATCCTGCGATTATCGCAGCGGCGGAGTTGTCGCATCGTTACATCACGGATCGTTTTTTACCCGATAAAGCGATTGATCTGATCGATGAGGCTGCTGCAAAAATCAAGATCGAGATCGACTCCAAGCCAGAGGTCATGGACAAACTTGATCGTCGTCTGATTCAGTTAAAGATCGAACGCGAAGCAGTAAAAAGAGAAAAAGACGAGGGCTCGAAAAAGCGCCTGACTCTGATCGAAGAAGAGATCGCCAAGCTGTCACGCGAATATGCGGATCTGGAAGAAATCTGGAAGTCCGAAAAAGCGACGGTACAAGGCAGTACGCATATCAAGGAAGAGATCGAAAAAATCCGTCTCCAGATGGAGGATGCTAAACGCCGTGGCGACTGGCAGACCATGTCTGAGTTGCAGTACGGGCGTTTGCCCGAGCTGGAGGCGCAGCTCAAGCAGGCCGATGCGACGCAATCGAATACCCACGGCAAGCTGAAACTATTACGCACGCAGGTTGGCGCGGAAGAGATCGCTGAAATTGTGTCACGTGCAACTGGGATTCCGGTGTCGCGCATGATGCAAGGCGAGCGCGAAAAACTTCTGCACATGGAAGAGGAGCTGCATAAGCGTGTGGTCGGTCAGAACGAGGCGATTGGCGCGGTCTCTGAT
Source organism: Undibacterium sp. RuTC16W (assembly GCF_049339445.1). Classification (NCBI taxonomy): domain Bacteria; kingdom Pseudomonadati; phylum Pseudomonadota; class Betaproteobacteria; order Burkholderiales; family Oxalobacteraceae; genus Undibacterium; species Undibacterium sp. RuTC16W. The sequence goes on from NZ_JBMPPE010000004.1 coordinate 337,283, forward strand.
GCGATCCGGCGCTCGCGTGCAGGTCTGGGTGATCCGGGGCGTCCGTATGGTTCTTTCTTATTCCTCGGCCCTACAGGTGTGGGTAAGACGGAGTTGTGTAAAGCGCTTGCGGGTTTTATGTTCGATACCGAAGAATCGCTGATCCGCATCGATATGAGCGAGTTTATGGAGAAGCATTCGGTCGCCCGCCTGATCGGTGCGCCACCTGGCTATGTGGGCTATGAAGAGGGCGGTTATCTGACCGAGGCGGTGCGCCGCAAACCGTACAGCGTGATCTTGCTTGATGAAGTCGAAAAAGCGCATCACGACGTGTTTAATGTCTTGTTGCAGGTGCTGGATGATGGCCGCATGACGGATGGTCAGGGCCGTACTGTTGATTTTAAAAATACGGTGATTGTCATGACCTCGAATCTCGGTTCGCATCAGATTCAGGCGATGGAAGGCAGTGATCCTGGCGTGATCAAGATGGCGGTGATGGGCGAGGTGAAAACGCACTTCCGTCCTGAGTTCATCAACCGGATTGATGAGATCGTGGTGTTTCATGCGCTTGATGCGAAAAATATCGGTGCGATTGCCAAAATCCAGTTGCATGTGCTGGAACAGCGTCTGGTGCAAATGGATATGAGCTTGCAAGTCAGCGACGCCGCATTGCAAAAAATTGCGGAGGCAGGATTTGATCCGGTGTACGGTGCACGTCCATTAAAACGGGCGATACAGCAAGAGATAGAAAATCCGTTGTCGAAAATGCTGTTGCAAGGGAAATTCGGACCGAAGGACGTGATTCTCGTTGAGGTGGAAAGTGGTGATCTGGTTTTTAAGAAAAAATCTGAAGAAGTTTGAAATGTAGACTTATCGTCACAGTCTGGTGGCCTTGGCAAGGCTGCTGGGTTCAATGGTAATGAGGTCCTGAAATGCCTGTCGTATTGAACGCGACAGGCATTTTTTTAATTCACTTAGGTAAACGCAATTCAGCACAATGCGGCACCAGTCAAAGCAATGCAATTGGCTGGGAAGTCGTTATCGCTGCGTTGTTTGTCGGTGAGTAAGAGGCGAAGTTTGAACGTGAGCTTCATGCGGACATCCGCTCGGTACGCGCTGAGCTTGTCGCATGAGGTCGCGGCACTGCGCGAAGAATTGCGGTCAAGGCATCAAAAACACAATATTGAGTAATCGCTGCGAATCATCCCCACGAATCATCCCCACGAATCATCGCCACGAATCATCGCCACGAATCATCGCCACGAATCATCGCCACGAATATGCGCAGCGAACAAACGCGGAGGTGCTGTTTGTTAAAAAGCAATCCCCATTACCGCGTGCCTTATAAAAAAGCATCTGAGTTCTGCTTAATGAGTACGTGTTCTGCCGACTTATTTACGATATTTCAATCCAGCACTTATAATCCAGACCAGATTCTTCGCTAGTCTTGAAGAAGTGACAAAATCAAAACAGGATGCGTTAGCGGAATAAGGTAAAATCTCGCCATGTCATATCAAGTTCTCGCCCGAAAATATCGTCCCAAAAGCTTTGAAACGCTGGTGGGGCAGGAGCACGTGGTTCGTGCCTTATCTCATGCGCTGGAGCAGCAACGGCTGCACCATGCCTATCTGTTTACGGGGACGCGCGGAGTCGGTAAAACAACGCTCTCGCGCATCCTCGCCAAATCCTTCAATTGTCAGGGTGTCGATGGCAACGGCGGCATCACGGCCCATCCTTGCGGTGTGTGCGAGGCGTGCACGGCGATTGATGCGGGTCGTTTTGTCGACTACATCGAGATGGATGCGGCATCCAATCGTGGTGTTGACGAAATGGCGTCGTTGCTGGAGCAGGCGGTCTACGCGCCGTCGAATGCCCGCTTCAAGGTCTATATGATCGATGAGGTGCACATGCTGACCAACCATGCCTTTAACTCGATGTTAAAGACACTGGAAGAGCCGCCTGAGCATGTGAAGTTCATCCTGGCGACGACTGATCCGCAAAAAATTCCTGTGACGGTGTTATCCCGCTGCCTGCAATTCAATCTGAAGCAGATGCCGCCGGGGCATATCGTCTCGCATCTGGAAAATATTCTTGGACAGGAGCAAATCGAGTTTGAAGTGCCCGCGCTGCGCTTGCTGGCGCAAGGTGCTCATGGCTCTATGCGCGATGCTTTGTCACTGACCGATCAGTCGATTGCTTATGCAGCAGGTAAAGTGACTCTGGAAGCGGTGCAAGGCATGCTGGGTGCGCTGGATCAGTCATATCTGATCCGTTTGCTTGATGCGTTGGCGGTCAAAGATGGCAAGGCCTTACTGGATGTCGCTGATGAGATGGCTGCCCGTAGTTTGTCCTATAAAGCAGCATTGCAAGATTTAGGTAGTTTGCTGCACCAGATTGCGATTGCTCAAATGGTGCCGGATGCGGTTGCGGATGATGCCCCTGAACGTGAAGAGGTATTACGACTCGCCACTCTGTTTGGCAAAGAAGAAATTCAATTGTTTTACCAGATCGCTGTGCATGGCCGCAATGAGCTGGCTTTGGCGCCGGATGAATACGCCGGTTTCAGCATGACCTTGTTGCGCTTGCTGGCTTTCCGTCCGTCTGATAGCGCAGCAGGTGGCTCTGGTAGCGGTGGCGGTTCTGGTGGGGTTGCACCATCTGGTCATGTGCCACAACGTCCTGGCCCCGCAATGACAGCGTCACTGAGGTCTGCTCCGGCGCAGGGAGCAAGTCAAAACTCAACGCCAGTGCCAGCGTCAGTGACAGGGCAGGTATCTCATCAAATACTGAATCAAATACCGACGACAGTGTCGCTTGCTCCAGTTGCTCCTACCGTGGTGTCGCCTGCTGCGGTGGCGGATGCGTTTGCACCTTTGACTCCTGCACTGCCATCTGCGCCTGTCGTGCAAGATACTCCGGCAACTGCCACCACGGTCAGTACAGGAGCAATCGCACCTGCGTCTCCGCCATCTTCTGTTGTTGCGGCGGTTGTTCCTGAATCAGTAGTCAGTAGTGTTGGGAGTCAGCCGGTATCACCAGCAATGTCGGGAAGAGCTGCCGCACTGGCCGCTGCGGGTTTAAATAAATCGACTGCAGGAAGTCGAGCCGCAGCCGCAAAGGCGTTGTCGCCTCAGCCTGCTGTTGCGCCAGTTGTGCCTGTCGCAGCAGCACAGTCTGCTCCGGCGCAGATACAATCCCCGGCATTAGCACCGATACCTGCACCTGCAAGCGTTGTCACACCTCAGCCGACGGCACCAGTGGCTCAGGCAAAAGCAGCAAGCTCATCTAATGCACCCTATGCCCCCGATGGCATGCCGCCACCCTGGGATGAGGATTTGATGGAGGCAAGCTATTCTGCAACGTCGAATGAACCGCCACCGCATTTTGGTGCGTTTGATGATGAGTTTGAATCGGTCGGGGTGGCTGGCCTCGCTGTACGCCCCCCTTTGATGCAGCAACGAGCGAACCTGGCTGGCCGTCAACAAGCTGAAGCTGTATCTGCTGACGCTTTGACCGACGTAGTGAGCGACACACCGGTGACGCCCGCTTTTGCGCAAGCTGTTATGGCAATCGAACCGGCAGAGGACATCGTGCGACCTACTGCGCTGGTACCGATTCCTGAACTAAATTGGGATGGACACTGGCCCAATCTGGCGGCGAGTTTGCCTATGCGCGGTGTAGCCCAGCAGCTTGCACAGCAAAGTGAATTGATTCAATGCCAGATCAACGGGAATACTTTTTTATTCCAATTGCGCGTGCCTTTGCAAACCTTATTGTCGTCTGGCAGCGTAGAGAAATTAGAAATGGCATTGGCGGAACGTTTCTCAAAGCCCGTCAAGGTCGAGACTAAGATTGGTGCAGTCGAGCAGACAGCGAATGCACAGGCTGTTGCCGAGCGCGCAGAGCGCCAGCAACAGGCGGAACACTCGATACAAAGTGATTCCTTCATACAGAGTTTAATGCGAGAATTCGGCGCGACAATTGTGACGGGTAGTATCAAACCAATTTAAGTGAATTGTTGATAGATTCCCGGCTCGCGAAAGCTCGAAACCCCAGATTGCTGTACCGGGCAGAGATTGCCACTATTTTTTGAATATGTTTTAGGAGAAGTATTATGATGAAAAACCAGCTCGCTGGCCTGATGAAACAAGCGCAGGCAATGCAAGACAATATGAAAAAAGCCCAGGATCAATTGGCTTTGGTTGAAGTAGAAGGTCAGTCTGGTGCTGGTCTGGTCAAAGTAGTGATGACTTGCAAAAACGATGTGAAGCGCGTCACTATTGACCCGTCTCTGCTGGGCGATGACAAAGATATGCTGGAAGATCTTGTGGCAGCGGCATTTAACGACGCAGTGCGTAAAGCAGAAGCGACTTCATCAGAAAAAATGTCTGCATTGACGGCAGGCATGCCAATGCCACCTGGTTTTAAAATGCCGTTCTAAGTCCTGTTGATATAACGAGTGCGCACAGAGTCTGCTCTCTGCGTGCTTGTTTAGGTCGGTACAGGAATTCAAAAAAAGTCTGAAAAATCTGACGAAACTATGATCAGGTCGATGAATCATCAGGTAGGTGACTCGTTCGGTAGATGAATCAGAATAAAGCCTGACTGGCAAGAGACACATCCTCAGCCGTATTTACTATTCAGTATGTCTTTCGCTTCTAACTCACAACGACCACCTACTACGTGAAATCCCAAACCAGTCTTGAAATTCTCGCGGAAGCTCTGCGCCGTTTGCCCGGCGTCGGTCCAAAATCTGCGCAGCGTATGGCTTATCATCTGTTACAGCATGATCGCGATGGTGCTGCGCAACTGGGGCGAGCATTGATGCAGGCCGTTGAGAAAATTCATCACTGCGCGATGTGCAATACCTTTACCGAAAGTGATGTCTGCGAAACTTGTCTGGATCCCGAGCGTGATGTATCGATGCTCTGTGTCGTCGAGACGCCATCGGATCAAATGATGATCGAGCAGACGATGACGTATAAAGGTCTGTACTTCGTGTTGATGGGACGATTATCCCCGCTGGATGGGATAGGCCCAAAAGATATACACCTTGAGAAACTGATTGTTCGTGCTACCGACGGGCTGGTGACTGAGGTAGTGCTGGCGACGAATTTTACGAATGAAGGTGAGGCTACTGCGCACTACATCAGTGAAACGTTGAAAGCACGAGGCCTCAAAGCGAGCCGTCTGGCGCGTGGTGTACCAGTGGGCGGGGAACTCGAATACGTTGACGCAGGCACGATTGCCCGCGCCATGCTGGACCGCCGCAGCACTTAAATTAATGCTGAAACGATGACTGAACACGCTCAAAAAAAATTGACTGGCCCGTTAGCGGGAATCAAAGTGCTGGAATTGGGCACCTTGATTGCCGGACCGTTTTGTGCGCGTATGCTGGCAGAGTTCGGCGCAGAAGTCATCAAGATAGAATCGCCCGACGGAGGCGATCCTATCCGTCAATGGCGTGTGTTGAAAGACGGTACTTCACTATGGTGGAGTGTTCAGGCGCGAAATAAAAAGAGCCTGACCCTTAATCTGAAGCAGATTCAGGCGCAAGCGATTGCCCGGCGGCTGGCGTTGGATGCCGATATTATTATCGAGAATTATCGTCCTGGCGTGCTTGAGAAATGGCAGCTTGGTTACGACAGTTTGAAGGACATTAATCCCGCAACCATCATGGTACGTCTGTCCGGGTATGGACAGACAGGGCCGATGAAAGACTTGCCCGGTTTTGGCGCGATTGGCGAGTCCATGGGTGGTTTACGCTATGTCTCGGGACATCCCGATCGTCCGCCAGTGCGCGTCGGCATATCGATTGGCGACTCAGTCGCTGCTTTGCATGGTGTGATTGGTGCGATGATGGCGCTGCGTCACCGCGATGCAACAGGTGGTCGCTGGAACGGCAAGCAGGGTACTGATTGCATTGCCGGACAAGGACAGATGGTCGATGTAGCGCTGTACGAATCGGTATTTAATCTGATGGAATCGCTCGTGCCTGAGTTTGATCATGCAGGTATGGTGCGTGAGCGGACTGGCGGTGCTCTGCCGGGTATTGTGCCATCGAATACCTACACGACAGGCGATGGCGAGAACATTGTGATTGCAGGCAATGGCGATGCGATTTTTAAGCGCTTGATGATGGCGATTGGTCGTGAAGATATGGCGAACGATCCCGGTCTGGCCCGCAATGATGGACGCGTTCCGCGCACGGTAGAGATCGATACGGCAATCAGTGACTGGTGTCAGCAACAAACGATTGACAGCGCGTTGCAACTGTTGCAAACAGCCGATGTGCCTGTGGGTAAAATCTATTCGGTCCGGGATATGATGAGCGATCCTCAATTCCTTGCACGGAATATGTTTGAACAGCATGCATTTGCCGATGGTACACCAGTCAAGCTGCCAGCTATCTCGCCAAAATTATCTGAAACGCCTGGTCATACCAACTGGCTGGGACCGAAGCTGGGGCAGCATAATCATGAGGTGTTGCAACAACTAGGTTATTCCGAATCCGAGATAGCGCAGTTTGAGCGCGACAAAATTGTCTGACACTATTTTCTCACTCATTGATATCGTTGCTGCCTCCACAAAGCAGGTAGCGATGTAGAAAATTTATAAGAAAGCAGAGTCCACTTATGAACCGTCAGTTCTTTAAACAATTCGCTATCGCCCTCGTATTGTTTTTACTCGGCTACTTCACTTTTAACGGCAAACTGTTTGCGCAAGATGTGAGTAGCCGGACCCCACAAGCTGTCGTGGTCACACCTGTTAATTGAGATACTGATGCAATTTAAAGAGTATCGGTTGGTTAGCTCAGGATAAAGTTTTTAAATAATCCCGGATGCCAGCAAGCAGCATTTCTACCGAGGCTGCCGTCAAGATCAAACCCATCAATCGTTCAAACGCTGTCATGACACGTTTGCCAAGTACACGCTGCATGCGTTCAGCACTTAATAACACCACTAGCCATACGATAGCGACCGATGTCAATGCCGCGACATGAACTGCTACATCCAATCTGCTGCTTGACGAAAACAGGAGCACGGTAGCCAATGCTGATGGTCCTGCAAGTGCCGGAATGGCCAGTGGCACAATGAAAGGTTCGTGATCGTCTTCTGTATCACCAAAAATCCCGCCCTCTTGCGGAAACACCATGCGAAGCGCAATCAGGAACAGAATCACGCCGCCACCGATACGTAGCGACACATCTGATAGCTGCATCGCTGTCAGGAAATGCCGGCCAAAGAACATGAACAGCAGTAATAACGCAAAGGCAATCGCACATTCACGTACGACGACACGCCAGCGCCGCTCGGGGGCAACATGAGAAAGTGCCGCAACAAAAATAGGTACGTTCCCAAACGGATCGGTGACCAGGATAAGCAGAATGAAGGATTGGAAAAAATCTTGCGTCATGTTTTGTTCGCTTTGAGGTCATTGATATGTCTGTAAGGCATCGTATGTGAATTGCCATAGCCATTCAAGCGAATTATAGAAATCGCGTTACTATTGGGGTAATCTGGCGTTTCCAGCACGCTCGTATTATTTTTAGACAGGTAAGAATTTTCTATGACGATTGAAAAAAAAGAACGGCCTGATACGCCCTGTGTTGCTGTGTGCTCCACGACTTTTGATGATGTATGCCGGGGATGCGGCAGGACGGTGGCGGAGGTCGCTGAATGGGTATTCATGAATCAGGATCAAAAGGAAGTCGTGTGGCAAAGAATCCTGGCTGAGGGTTATCCTCGCAGGAATACCTGATTGATCAAATTAATCAAATAAAATCCATAATTAACAATAAAAATCACAATCACGGAGACATTGTTATGGCAGAAGCAAAGTTAAAAACAGAACCCCAAAAGAAGTCGCGCCGGCGTTTTATTTTAGGTGGATTAGGTGTTGCCGGAGCGCTGGTTGTCGGCTGGGGCTTCACGCCGCCGAGGCAACGACTTAACAGCACCAGCTCTTTGCCAGTGACAAATGGTGAAATCAGTTTAAACGGGTGGATCAAGATTGCGAAAGATGGCATGGTCACGGTCGCCATGCATAAAAGCGAAATGGGACAGGGCATACACACGGCATTGCAGATGCTGATTGCCGAGGAACTCGATGTTCCCATGCATATGGTCAAGCCTGTTCATGCACCTATCGATAAAATTTACGGCAATGTTGCCATGCTTGCCGATGGACTGCCTTTTCATCCAGATAATACCGGCACTGTTAAAAGTACCGCACGCTGGATGACAGCAAAGTTTGCCCGTGAACTTGGTTTGCAGGTTACTGGTGGATCCTCTAGCATCAAGGACTCATGGCTACCTATGCGTGAAGCAGGGGCGACTGCCCGGGCAATGCTGATTGCCGCTGCCGCAAAAGAGTGGAACGTGCCAGCAGATCAATGTAAGACGAGTGAAGGAAAAGTGATTCATGCTTCAGGTAAGAGCGCTGGTTATGGTGAACTGGCTGCCAGGGCGGTATTAATTACACCTGATGACGTCCGTTTAAAAGACCCCAAAGCATTTACCCTCATCGGCACTCCGCAATCACGTACCGATTCTGCGGCTAAGACAAATGGCAGCGCAGTTTTTGGTATCGATGTGCGTCCACCGGGATTGCTTTATGCTGCAATCAAAATGAGTCCGGTTATTGGCGGTAGCATCAAAAAAATCAATGAGAGTGAGATCAAGGCTGCCGGTGATCTGGTTCAGGTGATTGATTTGCAAGCGACTAATTCTGCAAATTTGGTGGCCGGTGTTGTCGTGGTAGCCAAAAATTATTGGACTGCAAAAAAAGCATTGCTGGCACTGCCTGTAGAGTGGAATCCTGGTCCTGCTGCGACTGTGTCCTCGGCAGATATTTTTAAAGAGCTAGGACGTCAACTTGACACTGAATCTGGTTTTACTTACTACGAGCAAGGGGATGTAAGTTCTTTATCCTCTGCGGCCAAGACCATCAAGGCCGAATACAAGGCGCCATTTTTAGCGCATGCCACGATGGAGCCGATTAATTGCACCGCGCAATTTAAAGACGGCAAACTTGATCTGTGGGCGTCAACACAAGTTCCCAGCATTGCCGTTGATGTCGCCGCCAAAATCGCCAATATTTCGTCGGATAAAGTTGAGTTACATATGACGTATCTCGGCGGTGGTTTTGGCCGCCGCCTGGAGGTCGATATGGTGGTTCAGGCGGTGACAGTAGCGTTGCAAACTAAGGGCTTGCCAGTGCAGTTGATCTGGAGCAGAGAGGAGGACATGACGCATGACATGTACCGGCCGGCTGCTTTAGCAAGGTTTAATGCGTTAGTTGATGCGAATGGTGTTGTGACTGCCTATGATAATAAGTCAGCCTCTGGATCCGTGACGCATCAGGTGCTGAAGCGCACATTTGGTGTGCCCGGTGCCGGACCAGATAAGACGACAGCGGAGGGTGAGTTTGATATGCCCTACGAATTTGCCAATCAAAAAATTGCCCACGTCATCGTGCCGACTGTTGTCCCTCTAGGATATTGGCGCTCTGTCGGGCATTCGCATAATGCATTTTTCAAAGAAAGCTTTATTGACGAACTCGCGCATGCGGCGGGTAAGAATCCGGTCAATTTTCGACGTGAATTATTGAAACAGCATCCGCGCTTTTTGACCGTAATGGATGCTGCAGTGAATAAGGCTGGACCGGCACCAGAGGGACGCGCGCATGGCATTGCTCTACATCAATCGTTTGGCTCTATCGTGACGCAAGTGGCAGAGGTTTCGGTTAACAATAAGCAGATCCGGGTCCATAAAGTGACGTGTGCCGTGGACTGTGGAATTGCAGTTAATCCCAATATCATTGCGCAGCAAATTGAGTCTGCGATCATTTTTGGGCTTAGTGCGGCTTTATACGGTGAGGTCACTATTAAAAACGGCCAGGTTGAGCAGGCGAATTTCCATGACTATCCGGTTCTTAGAATGAATGAAGCACCTGAAATTCAAACGGTCATCATCGCCAGTGCTGAGCCACCGGAGGGCATCGGTGAGCCAGGTACGCCACCAATTGCCCCTGCAGTTGCTAATGCCGTGTTTTTACTGACCGGGCAGCGATTGAGAAGCCTGCCTTTGCGTCTGGAAACTACCTGAATTACGCAGCTATTTGACTTATTTTAATCTTGAATTTGATCGACTGGTATGGTCGTCATTATTGCTCCTGATCAAATTCAATAAAAATAGTTCATTCAAAAATGTAAAAACAATGTTTACTTAAATGGGTGTAATTGCATTTTTTTGTATTTTTAAATCAGCAATTTTTTAACAATATTTGACATGTTCGGGTCTTTTTCAAAATTTTCTCTTGCAAGGAAATATTTGCACCATTTTTCACATTGCGGAAAAACAACGCGCTTATTTCCAAGTCTTTTGATGTCTGATTAACTCTCCATTAACTATTTGGGCAATAGCCTGTTGATTGGCTGCAATATTTTTGTAGTCTTTCGGCAAGAAGTTTCAGCGTTTTTGCTGGGATACAGATCAAAAGCCTTCACTCTGGTCTACTTGTTTTTTTAGATTGACATAAATTCAACGCTTACCGCGTTGGCTAATACTCATAGGGGACACAATCCCTACGGCAATTTGAAAATGGAGAGAAAATGGAACAAGCTTTGAAATTAACACAAGTATTACGTCCAACCCTACTGGCAGTGATGGTAGCGGGTGCTTGCAATGCGATGGCAGCAGATCGTATTGACTTGGAAAATTTTGTTGCGCCAGCAGCGACTACAGCAGCGGCGAAAACATTAGCTGGTGGTACAACAGCAAAATTGAATGATTTGCTGGGCTTGACTGCTAGCGAACTGCAAGCTGTGCGCAGCCAGACTTATGCTAACGGTAAAGTAGTAACACGTTACCAGCAGTTTCATCAGGGCGTACCTGTCTGGGGTGAGGGTGTTGTTGAACACGTAGCGCCAGGTGCCGCTCAGCCAGCGCTGGCAGGTGCAATGTTGCGCAATCTGGGTAATGATTTGCCAGTTGCAAAACCATTGTATTCAGCCTCTCAAGCATTGACACTGGCAAAGACTCAAGCACGTGTTAATTCCACTGAAAATGAACAATCCAAATTGCATATCCAGCTTGGCGCAAATAATGTTGCCCAACTGATTTACGTGATTTCTTTCCTGGATACATCCAATCCAAGCAAGCCAAGCCGTCCACATTTCATCATTGATGCAAATACCGGCGCGGTTCTGCAAAAATGGGAAGGTATTGCCCACGCTACAACTGGCACAGGTCCTGGCGGTAACGCTAAAACAGGCCAATACGAATACGGCACTACCGCTGGTTACGGTTATTTAGACGTGTTGGTCAGCGGCTCTACCTGTAAGCTGAGCAGCACGAATGTTGATACCTACAACATGAATAACGCAACGTCCGGTTCCGGCACGCTGCACAGTTTTACCTGCCCGCGCAATACGGTCAAAACAGTGAACGGTGCTTACTCCCCGATGAATGACGCGCATTACTTCGGTAATCAGGTCTTCAACATGTACCAGGCTTATCTGGGCGTACGCCCGATCAGCCAAAAGTTGATGATGCGCGTGCATTACGGCTCTGCTTACGAAAATGCATTCTGGGATGGTACAGCAATGAATTTCGGTGACGGTGCCTCCACCTTCTACCCATTGACAGCCTTGGATGTGACTGGTCATGAAATTAGCCACGGCTTCACAGAACAGAACTCGAATCTGACTTACTCCGGCATGTCCGGCGGTATGAATGAAGCGTTCTCGGATATGGCTGGTGAAGCAGTCAAGTACTATGTCAAAGGCACTAATGACTTCAAAGTCGGTGTCGACATTTTCAAAGCCAGCGGTGCCTTGCGTTACATGTACAACCCACCATTGGACGGCGGTTCCATCGATAATGCAGCGAACTACACCAGTAGCCTCGATGTGCATTATTCCAGTGGTGTGTACAACAAAGCGTTCTATTTGCTGGCAACTAAAACTGGCTGGAACACACGCAAAGCATTTGAAGTCATGGCTGATGCAAACCGTTTGTACTGGGCGGCAGGCAGCACGTTTAATCAAGGTGCTTGCGGCGTAGAAAAAGCAGCAGGTAACCGTGGTTACACAGTTGCTGACGTCACTTCTGCATTCAGTGCAGTTGGCGTAAGCTGCGCTACGACAACACCAACAGCAACACCGTTGACTAAAGGCGTGACAGTTACTGGCATCACTTTGGCTAAAGGCGCTACTAAGTTGTACTCCATCGTTGTTCCAGCAGGTGCTACAAATCTGAGCGTCAAACTGGCTGGTGGTACTGGTGACGGTGACCTGTATGTCAAAGCAAGTGCAGCACCGACGACAAGCTCTTACGATGGTAAGTCTGAAGGCTCCACAAATGCAGAGACGGTAACGATTGCTGCACCAAAAACAGCAACTTACTATGTTCTGGTCAGCGCTTATGCAGCAGTAAGCAGCACGACTCTGGTCGCAACTTATCAGTAATACTCTCTAGTTGTTATTGAGTAGATACTCTCAGTCCCGCTCCGTCCGGAGCGGGATTTTTTTTCAATCAGTATTTTTGAAGAGTGCCGGTATTGTGCATTTGGAGGGGTATTGTCATGCAAAAGAAAATCGTATCTGGACTGTTTTCTGGAATGTTAAGCAGTCTGTTGTTGATGGGTATAAGCACTGAGGCCATTGCGGGAACTAAAGTATGGATCACCCTGGGTGATACAGCGTTTCATCAGTTACAAAAACTCGCACCGCAGACAATTGCGAAAGATAGTCAGATCGTTGTCGCTAATCCAGGTTTTCAGGGACTCACTGGTTCGATGATCCAGGAGAAAGTGCACTTAGTTGAGGTGGATGAGCAACAGCTCGCCGGATTGTCGGCAGCAATACATCAGGAACTAAAGCGTTGCGGTGGATTTATGTTTCATCCGAATGAGAGTGCAGGGCGAGTTGCGTTAAGTAAGCCTGTGAGCCTGAATGCGCTCACGGCAAGCCTGGCACCATCGTATGTGATCGACAATCAGACGGTTGTGGCACCGATGCTGTCTCAGATGCAGGCAAGTAACATCGGCCAGACCATTATTGATATGTCGGGCTATGCGAATCGCTATTACACGACGACTAATGGCGTCAATGCCTCAAACTGGTTGAAACAAAAATGGGCGCAGATGACGTCGACCCGTAGCGATATCACTGTAGAACAATTTACGCATGCAAGCTGGAGTCAGAAGTCCGTGATCCTCACCATTAAAGGCACTGATAACGCTGCTGAAGTGATTGTCCTTGGCGCGCATCTGGATTCAATTAATACCAAAGGCACAACGGAAACCACCAAAGCGCCAGGTGCCGATGACGATGCCTCGGGTATTGCCAGCCTGACGGAAGTCATCCGGGTGTTGGTTGCCAACGACTACAAGCCGCGCCGCACCATTAAAATCATGGGCTATTCCGCAGAAGAAGTCGGTTTGCGTGGTTCCCAGGAAATTGCCAAGAGCTTTAAGGCCGCAAATACCAACGTGATTGGCATGATGCAGCTTGATATGACCAACTACAAAGGATCGGATAAAGATATTTATCTTTACACCGATTACACAAATAGCGCCCAGAACCAGTTTGTCGCCAATCTGATCTCAACATATCAGCCAAGTTTAAGTGTTGGTTACGATAAGTGCGGTTATGGTTGTTCGGATCACGCGTCGTGGTATGCCCAGGGTTATGCAACCTCCATGCCTTTTGAAACCGCATTTACCCAGGATAACCCTTATATTCATACAGAAAATGATACCTATGCCAATAGCGGCGGGCAGGCGAATCACTCGCTGAAGTTCGCACGTCTGGCTTTATCATTTGCGGTTGAATTGGGTAGTGATGGTGCAGCGACGCCCGGACCAGTGGATAAGGTAGAAACTTTTACTGGCAGTCTGACGAAGGGGCAAAAAGCCAGTTATGGTCCATTTAAAGTTGGTGCAGGAGGTAGCTTTGCTGCTGCGTTGAGCGGAACCGGAGATGCAGATCTGTATGTGCGCAAAACATCGGCGCCAACGACGACGACCTATGATTGCAAGTCAGACGGATCAACATCGACCGAAAGTTGCAGTATCAATTTAACGGCAAACGGTGATGCCTACGTTCTGTTAAACGGGTATTCTGCCGCGACTTACACCTTAAAAGTCACTTACAGGCCGCAATAAGATCGCAATAACACATCGTAATAGGTCGGATTGCCATTTGTAGGACATAGTTGCGCGAAGTATTACTCATAAACTATTCAGAAACTATTTAGAGACTAATAACTAGACTGTTATTTTTTTGAAATATACTTCGCGTACTATGCGATACTTTTTATGCGCACTAATGATGTGCCGTATTATCTGTTGTTAATTAGCGTAAATAAGTGCAACAGGGACAGGCTTTGCCGGTTTCGTGACGCATAATGAGTTTTGGAGATGTTTGCTTTGATAATGTTCCGATCAGAGCAAGTTTCTAAATTTGATGAATCTATGTTTTGCCGGGCAAATTTGTCTTTGCAGATGACATGTTTTACTTTTTATCCCTATGAGCGATCAAACTTTTCAACAAAATAATTCAACTCACCGTATTAAATCATCTCGATCTATTGTTTCGCGTGGCTTTACCTTGATTGAAATCATGGTTGTTGTGGTGATCATGGGGATTCTGGCTGCACTGGTTGTACCAAAATTAATGGGACGTACTGACGACGCCCGTATCGTCGCGGCAAAACAAGATATTTCTACCCTGATGCAGGCACTGAAGCTGTATCGTCTCGATAACCAGCGTTATCCGACCACAGAGCAGGGTCTGCAAGCGCTGATCATCAAACCGACTGCCGGGCCAGCCGCGAATGGCTGGAAAACCGGTGGCTACATCGATAAATTGCCGAAAGATCCCTGGGGCAATCCTTATCAATATCTGTCGCCAGGCATTAAAGGCGAGGTCGATATCTTTTCATTAGGCGCTGATGGTCAGCTCGGTGGCACGGGTAACGATGCCGACATCGGCTCCTGGGATCAATAAGGATCGTAGTGCAAGTTTTCCGAGGTTTCAGATCGCGTAATCAGGCAGGTTTTACCCTTCTTGAGTTACTGGTGGTATTGGTCATCGCTGGCATCATGCTAGGTGCCGTGTCCTTTAACGCCATGCAAAGCAGTCGTCAGCGCCTGCAGACAGATGCGCAAAGAATTGCTGTATTGCTCCAGCTGGCGCGTGAAGAAGCGATTGTCCGCAACCGGCCCATCGCTTTTGAGGCGGATCAAAACCAATACCATTTCCTGGTTCGCAACGAATTAACCTGGGAAATACTTCGTGATGTAGATATGTTGCGTGAACGTGAGTTCGTGATGAGTCCGGTGCTGCTCACGATCAGTCCTGCAACGAATATAGACAATGCCAATCTACGTATTATCTTTGGACGAGAGCCCGTCGATAAACCCTTCGTCTTGAGTATGGGGGCCGGTGAAGATCAGGTACTGATCAGGGCAGATGGCATTGGCCATTTTGTAGTGGAATAAGATGAAGCGCCATTCTCTACTTAAAAGAGCACCTTCTCGTTACTTGTCCGGATTTACCTTGCTGGAGGTGCTGGTGGCACTGGTCATCGTCGGCACCGCGCTTGGCGCAAGCCTTCGGGCGATTGGAAGTCTGACACAGAACAGTAACGATTTGCGTGCATCAATGATGGCGAGCTGGTCCGCTGAAAATCGACTGGCGCAGATTCGTCTCAGCAGCGAATGGCCTGCTTTGGGCGAGCGCTCATTCCCTTGTCCTCAGGGAGAATTGAATCTGGTCTGCGAAGAACATGTGCTGGGCACGCCTAATCCTCTGTTTCGAAGGGTGGAAGTGTATGTATTCGATGCTGCACACGCAGAGCGCCGTATCGTCAAGCTGACTCAAGTGGTGCCCAATGCGCTCTGAAAAAAAACAGTCCGGCTTTACTTTAATCGAACTATTAGTCGCAATCACGATTTTGGCGATCGTCGCTGTGCTCGGTTGGCGCGGCCTGGATAGCATTGTCAGAGCACGAATCGGACTCACTAATGAATTAGAACAATCACGTGGTACGCAAATCAGTTTTGCACAACTCGAAAATGATTGTGCACATCTCGCTGGTGTTGATTTGTTAGCGACACGTGAGAGTCTGCGGGCATCCCAACAAAGTTTGTTTTTGATTCGTACGGTTTTTGATGATAATCAGCCTTTACGTTTGCAGGTGATCGCTTATCGCTTGCTTGATGGTGTGCTGACACGGCGCGAATCGACCGCGACCCGTGACCTAAGGCAGCTTGATGCGGACTGGCAGAGCGCTTTAAATGAGACAGACGCTATGCCTATCGTGGTGCTGCAAAACGATGTGGCATCAATTGCCATGCGCACTTGGAATAAGGATGAGAACGCCTGGCGTGTTGCCGGTACGGATATTGATAGTGCCCAAAATCCGGCAAGCAGCGGTGGCAGTGCTGCTAAACCTATACCCCTGAAAAGCGGGCTGGAAATGTCTTTGCAATTACGTGGTAGAGAACACGCCATGTTAAAAGTATTTTTGCTGGGAGCTGCATGAAAGCTCTTCCTCACAAGCAGGCAGGCGTCGCGGTCGTCACTGCGCTATTACTTACTACCCTTGCCATTACGATAGTCGCCAGTTTGTTCTGGCAGCAGCAGGTGCAGGTTCGCTCAATTGAGAATCAGCGCCTTCAGCTACAAAAAAAATGGGTGCTGCGTGGTGCACTGGATTGGGCACGTCTTATCTTGCGCGAAGATGGACGCGGTCGCAAAGTCGATCACCTGAAAGAAGCTTGGGCAACGAATCTGGCAGAAACACGTCTCGATGAATATGTGGAAAACGGCCGGGCTGACTCCGAGAGCAGCGAGGCGACCTTATCGGGACAAATCAGCGATGCACAATCGCGATTTAACCTGAATAATCTGGCGACAGACGGTGTTGTAAATCCTAAGGCGATCATCGCTTTTCAACGCCTGCTGGGAAATCTTCGTCTGGATACTTCTTTGGCGGCTTCCGCCGCTGAAGCAATCGCTTCGTCCCAGACAAAAAAAACAACAGTGAGTGGCAGTAACCCTGCTACGACTCCAGGAGCCGCTTCTAATCCCACGGTGATAACAGGTGTGGCAAGTAATCCGTCTCAGACATCATCAGACAGTGTTCCTGCAGTACAATTCTTGCGCTTCACGCAAATCGATGATTTGTTATCTGTCTCCGGATTTAATGCCGATATGCTGACGAAATTACGAGACTTTGTCGTGGTTTTGCCACGCACCACGACGTTGAATGTTAATACGGCTTCTGCTGAAGTATTGTCCGCATGCATTCCGACATTGTCGATGTCAGATGCGGCGGCAATTGTCGCGAGCCGGGACAGGGCTGAATTTTTGGATTTGCCGGATTTTAAACAAAGATTTCCGGATAAACTGGCGAATCTCGCGGAGGGCGAGGTTTCTGTATTTACGGAATTTTTTATCGTCTCTGGAAAAATCCGCTTAGGCAGATCTTTTTTGAATTTTAATTCTCTGATTGAGCGTAACGACGCCATCACGAAAATTATCTGGATACGAGAACTGTAACTGTAAAGAAAACGGTAGTAGTTTTGGTAGTTTGACCATCATGATGCGCGGATGCTATTGCGTAAACAGAAAATAGATTATGGCAAGTACACTGTACATATTATTACCTTCAAAAGTCACTGCTCAGGCGAGTGCGGACTGGGCTAATTTGGCTCGGCCATTTGCTGCAGTGTCCGCCAACGGGACACTAGAGCAACAAGGTAGTCAGACACTCACTCAGTTAAAACCTGCCTTGATGCAAGCGCGTCAGGTCGTACTGTTGCTGGCGGCAAGTGATGTGAGTTTGTTGCAAGCGAAAGTGCCGCCGATGGCTGCATCGAAATTACGTATGTCGCTGCCGAACCTGCTGGAGGATCAGCTTTCTACCGAAGCGTCCGAGGTCATCTTGCAACCGGTCAGCGTCGTTGATGGATTGTGTACGGTCGCCGTCGTGGATAAAACCTGGATGGAAACGGTCTATCGCACTGTATTGATGTCGGGCGCCAAAAAAGTAGTGGCATATCCATCCCAGATGGCTATGGAGCGTCGCGCTGATGCGACCAGCGTTTTGTTGGATCAGGAAAATTTTATCATCGAGTTTGCAGCACGTCGTTTTGACGGTTCATTTATCGGACTCGGTTTAGGCTTAGATCAAACGGTGTCGACCGATATTCAACAACAGGCGGCTGGTGTATCGGAGTCTTTGCAGGCATTGAGTTTGTTTGTGCCGGAGCCGGACGTGACGGTATATCTTGATGCAAAAGCGATCGCGCCGTTTCAATATGCGTTGACCGAAAATGTAGAGATGGCTCAGCGTATTACCCTACAAGCATTGAGTTGGAAAAATCGGATTGCCGGACTCGACACACACACACCGGATTTGCTGGCAGGCCTCAGTTCAATCAATCAATCCTTTGTTGATTGGCGCATCTGGCGCTGGCCATTGGGTTTGGGTATCGCTGCTTTACTCATTAATATCATCGGTTTGAATATTGAGTGGTGGTCTTTAAAGCGTGAAGCGCAGGCACTGACTGCATCGATGACACAAGCCTATCGTTCAGCTTATCCTAAGGAATCGGTTGTCATTGATCCTCTGGCGCAGATGCAACAAAAAATCACTGCTGCAAAAAAAATGTCCGGACAATCCTCACCTGATGATTTCGTGGTATTAACGGCTCAGTTCGCGCAAGTCTGGGATCGTCTGGCACCTGGCGCGCCCGGAGCCAGTGTGCTGGGTGTGGAATACAGGGAGCGTAATTTATTTGTGAAAACAAAATCCTTTAATGCACCAGATCAGTTAAAAACCTCGTTGCAGGAACAGGCATTGACGCTGGTCTCATTCAAGGATGGTATTTTGCAGATTAAACCGGTTGGGAGTGCTAAATGAAAGCGCTAAGCTTAATGGATGCCATCACGTCTTACTTGCAGCAGCTAGAAACGCGTGAGCGTCGCATGCTTTTACTCGGCGTCACCAGTGTTGTAGTGGCTTTGTTATATTTTGTCGGTATTGATCCCGCCTGGTCAGGGAAAAAACAATTACAAAAAGCGATTCCGCAGCTAAAACAGCAGGTAGCTGAGATGGACGTATTGAGCAGGCAAAGTGCTCAGCTGGGGGCCGCAATGGCAGAAAACGTCGATGCGATTTCACGTGAAGCGGTTGAATTGTCTCTATCGCGTCGTGGCGTGAAAGTACAGAATCTCTCCGTATCTGATGATATGGTCAGATTGCAGATATCGACTGTAGCGTATCCGACGTTGATGGAATGGTTACTGGAGATGCAGAAGTCGAGTCGCTTGACAGTGGAAGAATCGAAATTGACCACTTTGGCTGAAAGTGGTCAGGTCAGTGCGACATTGACGATGAAGCAGCAAAAAAATAACCTCTGAAATGATGAAAATAAAAAAATTCATCTGGGTTATTGCTGCTGTTCTCAGTACTGTATTGACGGTATTGGTTTTTTTGCCTGCAAGCTGGATGGCTTTGTTGGTCGAGAAGCAAACGATGGGACGGCTTAGTCTGGGTGACGCACAAGGTAGTTTTTGGCGAGGATCAGCATTCATCGGTGGTGCACCGAGTGGCAATGCGCCGCTGACACCATTACTGCCCGGCAGGTTTAGCTGGCGGATTTCTCCGCTGTTGTTGTTAGGGCAGCTTGATGTTGCATTAGAAAATCCGGCATCGCTTTCTCAGCCTGTTACTCTGTCGGGGAATTTCTCACAATGGGCTGTCAGCGGTGCAGACTTAATAATACCTCCTGAACGTCTGGAGGGTTTAGGCGCACCGTTGAATACGATTGGCCCGTCGGGTCAGTTAAGGTTGTCCTGGAATAGTTTGCAATTTAATCGTCAGGGCGCGAAACTCGACGTGATCGGCGCGATGCGGCTAGAAATGAACGAGATGGCATCACGCCTTTCAGCAATTAAACCTTTGGGCAGTTATTTGCTGACGTTTGACTGGAAAGGGCAGACCGCTGATTTAACGCTGAATACCAACAAAGGACCTTTGTTGCTTAGTGGTGCCGGTGGTTTGCGTGATGGACGATTTCAATTTTCTGGTAAAGCAATGGCAGAAAAAGGGCAGGAAGACAGGTTGGCAAATTTGTTGAATTTGCTTGGGCAGCGCCGTAGGGATGGCGATAAGGATGTTATAGCGTTAGAGTTCAAATGAGAAAAAATCCATTGAAAGCAAGATCTGCGATGAACGTATCAGTACAACATGGCGTGAATGTGCGCCGACTCCCCTTGGTCGCTTTGTTGAGCGCGGCTTTTCTATGCTCCGGTTCGTTTCCCGCTTATGCACAGGATCCGGGGCAAAATACAGCGGCTCTCAATTTTGTCGGTGCCGACATTGAATCGGTGGTCAAAGCTATCGGACACTATACCGGCGTGACGTTTATCATCGATCCGCGGGTAAAAGGGCAGATTAATCTGGTATCAGAAAAACCTTTAACCAAGGATCAGGCATTTAAATTACTGACATCCAGCTTGCGTTTGCAAGGATATTCAGTGGTGACTGGTGATGGTTATTCTAAAGTGGTCCCAGAGTCAGATGCCAAATTACAGGCAGGTCCAATTCAGGCTGAGGCACTGAAAGGCGATCAGGTCGCAACGCAGATCTATCGTCTGAATTATGAATCGGCAAATAATATCGTGACGGTATTGCGGCCTCTGATTTCGCCGAATAATACGATCAACGCGAATCCTGGTAATAACTCCGTCGTGATTACCGATTATGCTGACAATATCAAACGCCTGACCAAAATCATCAACGCACTTGATATGCCGGCCTCTAATGATGTTGATGTCATCCCGGTCAAACACGCGATTGCCAGCGATCTGGCGGCGATGGTGGCAAAACTGACTGAGACCTCCGGTGCATCGGCAGATGCTGGCAAAGCCATTTTGCTCGCTGATCCGCGTACCAATTCGATCATGGTCAAAGCACCTTCCAGCGCGCGCGGAAATTTGCTGAAATCTTTGATTGCCAAACTCGATCAGCCTACGACCTTGCCAGGTAACGTCCATGTCGTTTACCTGAAAAATGCGGAAGCGGTAAAGCTCGCACAGACATTGCGCTCCATCGTGACACAGGACAGTTCTTTGCCAAGTAGCTCTACATCCAATCTGTCAGCTAATACGCCGTCAACATCAGGAACAGGTGCTGGCTCCACCAGTGGATTGGCGTCTTCTGCGACGACTGGTTCTGCTGCAACAGGCTTTGGTTCGAACAGCACCAGTTCAAGCGGGAGTTTATCTGCTGGTGGTGCTGGCGGGTTTATTCAAGCTGATGCCGCTACCAATACCTTGATTATTACAGCAAGTGAAACGGTTTATCGTAATCTGCGCGGTGTGATCGATCAACTAGATGCGCGCCGCGCGCAGGTCTATGTCGAGGCGCTGATTGTCGAAATTAAGGCGAATAAAGAAAATGAATTTGGTATTCAATGGTTAGGTTTGTCAGGTAATAGTAATAGCGATTACCGGGTCGGCGGTGGCACGTCATTCCAGGCATCGACCACGAATAATATTGGCGCCCTGATTGCTGGTAGCGGATCAACACTCCCGGGTGCGGGATTGACCCTAGGTCTGTTTAAACAGGTAAATGGTCAACTCGGATTAGGTGCCTTGGCGCATGCCTTGCAATCGAATGGTAACGGCAATGTTTTGTCGATTCCTACACTGATTACGCTGGATAATGAAGAGGCAAAAATTAGCGTTGGTCAAAACGTGCCCTTCATTACCGGACAATATGCATCGACCGGATCGACAGGCAGTAGCGGCGTCAACCCCTTTACTACCGTTGAGCGTAAAGACGTTGGCTTGGCGCTGAAAGTTAAGCCGCAGATATCCGATGGCGGCACGATCAAAATGTCGATCTATCAAGAGGTGTCCAGCGTTGATAAGACCACTGTGAATGCTTCAGGTCTGATTACGAACAAGAGTGTGATTGAGTCGAATGTTCTGGTTGACGACGGACAGATCATTGCGCTTGGTGGATTGATGAAAGACTCGACAGATGATTCGAACGAGGGTGTGCCCTTGCTCAGTGAAATCCCTGTGTTGGGTAATTTGTTTAAATACCAGACCAAGACGCGTGGCAAAACCAGTCTGATGATTTTTATCCGGCCTATCGTGATTCGTAATGCGGAACAAAGTAATAATGTGTCCCTGGACCGCTACGACTATATGCGCGCACAAATCACACCAACTAAAGAAACCGATGCAGCGACTTTGTTACCTGAAATCGAAAAGGGTAAATTATTTAAAGCGCCAGCAGCAACAGCGGTCGATAAGTCCAAGTCTGACAGCAAAGAGAGTAAATAAGAGCATGCTAGAGAACCGCTTATTGCCCTATGCGTTTGCTCGTGATTTTTCTGTGCTGGCAAGTCGTGATCTGAGCAAAGAAACCTCTTCAGTAGCACTCGCTGTATCGACGCAGACTAAGCCTGCTGCGATTGCCGAGGTCGGGCGCCGCTTTGGCCGGATTGCATTGCAGGTCATGCCGCACGAAGATTTACTTGAGCTGATTGCCAAGGCCTACGCTGGCTCTGGTGGTGATGCTGCCGATGTCGTCGGCGAAGTCGAGTCTGACCTCGATTTGGCCAAGCTAATGTCTGATATGCCTGCGATCGAGGATTTGCTGGAATCCGCGGATGACGCGCCGGTTATTCGCATGATCAATGCTTTGTTGACACAGGCTTTGCGAGAAGGCGCTTCGGATATTCATATCGAACCGTTTGAACAAATTTCTGTTGTGCGTTTTCGTATTGATGGATCTTTGCGCGATATCGTTCGCCCGAAGAAAGGAATCCACGCGTCATTGATTTCTCGTATCAAAATCATGGCACAGCTTGATATCGCGGAAAAAAGGTTGCCGCAAGATGGCCGGATTACTTTGCGTATCGGTGGTAAGCCTGTTGATGTTCGTGTTTCGACTTTGCCAACGGGGCACGGCGAACGCGCAGTATTGCGCTTGCTTGATAAAGAGGCTGGCCGGCTTGATTTAAGCAAGCTTGGCATGAGCGACGATGTGTTACCGCAATTTGATAAATTAATCGCTCAGCCGCATGGCATTGTGCTAGTAACCGGGCCAACCGGTTCAGGTAAAACTACAACATTGTATGCGGCTCTGTCGCGCATTAATGCGGGTACTACCAATATTCTGACGGTCGAAGATCCTATCGAATATGAGCTTGCCGGCGTAGGGCAGACGCAAGTGAATACGCGAATTGACATGACGTTTGCGAAGGCTTTGCGTGCGATCTTACGTCAGGATCCTGACGTGATTATGATCGGTGAGATCCGTGATTTAGAAACCGCACAAATCGCTGTTCAGGCATCGCTGACCGGCCATCTCGTGCTGGCTACCTTGCACACCAATGATTCTGCTGCTGCGGTCACGCGTTTACTGGATATGGGGATTGAACCATTCCTGTTGTCCTCGTCTTTGCTCGGTGTCATTGCGCAGCGCCTGGTAAGAAAATTATGCGTTCACTGCAAACGGTTTGACGGCAAGGTATGGCATGCCGAGGGATGTGAGCACTGTGGGCATACCGGTTATCAGGGGCGGGTAGGGGTTTATGAATTGCTGCTGACGACCGAAGAAATTCGCGCTCAAATCCATCATCAGGCGGCTGAGGCCGAAATTCGTGCGGCTGCACAGAAAGATGGCATGAGAACTATGCGAGAAGACGGTGAGCGCTGGTTAAGTACTGGCATTACCACGCCTGAAGAATTATTGCGTGTGACGAAAGAATAATCAACCGTGCCAGCATTCCGATACGAAGCCGTTGATCAGGACGGTACCAGCAAAAAAGGCGTAGTGAATGCCGACAGCGCACGCGCTGCCCGGGCTGATTTACGTAGCCAGGGATTTTTGCCAGTTTCTGTTGACGCTCTTGCCAATCAACTAGATGCAGAAGGTAAAAAACGGCGCAGCTTGTTTGGTGAGCATTTGTCCAATGTCGAGCTAGCCTTGTTTACACGACAGCTCGCCAGTTTGCTGGAGGCTGGACTTCCGCTGGAACAATCGTTTTCAGCTTTATTGGAACAAGCTGAGCGTACTTATATCCGTGATTTAATCGGCTCCATCCGCTCAGAGGTCATGGCCGGCGCTGCTTTGTCTGATGCCTTGAAACAGCACCCCAATGATTTTGCCGATATTTATTGTGCTCTGGTTGCATCGGGGGAGCAGATTGGTCATTTATCGCGTGTTTTATCGCGTCTGGCAGACTATATCGAACGCCGTAATTCCCTGGTCCAGAAAGTAAAATTAGCGTTTACTTATCCGGCAATTGTAACGGTCGTCGCTTTTTTGATCGTCATATTTTTGCTGACGTATGTCGTGCCACAGATTGTTTCAGTATTTGCGAATACCAAGCAAAAGCTTCCTTTGCTGACGGTGATGATGCTGGCGATTTCTGATTTTGTGCGTAATTACGGTATCTATGTCGCGATAATTATCGCACTGGCGTTTTGGGTCTGGCGTACTGCGCTTAAAAATCCTGACGTTAAAATGCGCTGGCATACCTGGCTTTTGACCGCGCCGCTATATGGCAAATTTGAACGTAGCTTGAATACGGCTCGCTTCGCTAATACCCTCGCGATCACTACCGGATCTGGTGTGCCGATACTCCGTGCTTTACAAACCAGTCGTGAGACTTTGTCCAACGTTGCGATGCAAGCTCAGGTTGAAGAAGCGACTGCCAGTGTGCGTGAAGGCGTGGGCCTCGCCCGTGCACTATCTGCACACAAACATTTCCCGCCTATGCTGATACATATGATACGTGCTGGTGAAGTCACCGGAGAATTGCCTGCCATGTTGGAGCGTGCATCGAATGCGCAGGAGCAAGACCTGGAGCGTCGTGCCCTAACGATTGCCGGTTTGCTGGAACCTGCGTTGATCCTCGCAATGGGTGTCGTTGTCTTGTTGATCGTGCTCGCGGTGTTGATGCCGATTATTGAAATTAACCAGTTGGTTCGATGACTGTGCAATGGCAACATCTCTTGTATGCCAGCCTTCCATCGGTGTCAGCAAATAAAGAATCAAATCAAGGAATGAAATGAAGCGCGTACCTCTTATCATCAGTTTTTTGATGTTCATTGTCGTTTGCATGTCGCTCAGTTTCTGGGGCATTCAACTATTTAAGCCAAAGGCACGTGCCGTTGCAGTGCCTTCGCAAACGGTAGCGTTTGAGCCGGGTGCGGGTCAATGGGGGAATATTTTTGGTGCGAGCCAGATTGCGCAAGCCGCCAGTAATTACCAGCTAAAAGGTGTCATCCTTGCCAGACGCCTCAACGATAGCGTTGCTATTGTGAGCGCCAATGGCAAACCTGCGCAGGCTATTGGCATCAATCAGGAGCTGTCCCCAGGTATCACGCTGCAAGAAGTGCATGATCAATATATTCTGATATCCGAAAACGGAATAATGAAGCGCGTTGAATTGCCACCTTCTGCGACCATCGTTTCTTCACCGTCTGCAGCGATGAATAGTCCGGCAGTACCACCGCCGAATCCCATCGCATTTCCGCAAAATAACCGTCAGGTTTTTAGCGGACCGAACCCTGGTATCGGGATAAGTAGTGGTGTTCCCGTGATTAATCCACCTGCCTCGGCTCCAGATAATCAACGCTAGGGTATTCTTTGTTATTTCCCAATTATATTGAGCAAGCATTAACGCTTGCAGACCCTTCATGGATACCGGCCTTACGAAGTGCCTTATCCGATTTGCAGCGCGCAGATTCTGCGTACCTGTCACAGTTAGAAAACACTGATTTTTTGCCGGAGGCTACGCGCTTATTTGCGGCTTTTGCATTGCCGATAGACCGCGTCCGTTATGTGTTAATCGGTGAAGGACCGTACCCAAGAGCGGAGAGTGCGACGGGTTTTTGCTTTATGGATGGCGCCGTAGGGGATCTATGGTCTCCGGATCTGGATGGCGGCTTATCGAAAAAAGTAAATCGTGCTACTTCTCTCCGTAATTTCATAAAAATGCTGCTGGTCGCAGATGGCTATTTAGCTGAGGCGGATACCTCCATTGCGGCAATGTCTGTCGTCGCAAGGCAAGCAAAATTACCCGGCGCTGAGTTGATTCAGACTTTGCCTGCGTTGCAACAGAATTTATTAAATCAAGGATTTTTGTTGCTGAACGCGACACTGGTTTTTCGTCCTGATGTCGCGCCTGCCAAAGATGCCAAGGCGTGGCAACCATTCTTGCACAATATTTTGATTGCCCTCCATGAACGTCAAACAAAATCGGAAGAGCAAGCGGTGACAGCGGCGACTCTCGTCTTGTGGGGAAAGATTGCAGAGCAGTTAAAGCAAATTTCTGTGACTGAATTATTTTCACAGCAAATTGCAGAGCACCCGTATAACCTATCGTTTATTTGCAACAAAACGATGCAATCCTTTTTTAAACCACTGCGCTTGCTACAGAGAGTGACTTAAAAACAGATGGGTCCTTTATCTAGGACTTAGGTATGTGAGCTTGTAGATTCATTTGTTATTTGATTTTCTTTCATATTATTTCTCTGAAAATTGTTCATTTGTCTATCCTGTTGGATAAGCTAAGGCCATAACTTCGTGGCTTAAGGAATAGGCTAAACGATCAGTTTAAAATTCGTCATCCATATGGTTTATCGGTGATAGGATAATGAGTAATCGATACCGTTCAGGCACTGACACTCAAACATGCTGAAGAAAATTGAAATAAAACAGCTGCGAGTTGGTATGTATGTACAGGAATTATGTAGTTCCTGGATGGATACACCATTCTGGCAAAAATCTTTCATGATTGATGATCAAAACATCTTAACCAAGGTTTTGAGCACCAAAATTAAAGAAGCCTGGATCGATACCAGCAAAGGGCTGGACGTCTATGTGGCGACTGAGTCGGAGCCCTCAGCTCCTGTCATTCACGTGGCAGAACCGGAAGTTGTCACGATAGTTAAATCTGCTCCGCCTCCTCTTAGCGACATTCCCAATGTATCGATGGAGGACGAAGTCGGGCGTGCTGCGAAGATTGTGACCCGATCCAAACAAGCTGTGTTTTCGATGTTTAATGAAGCCCGTATGGGTAAGGCCGTCGAAGTCGAAAATGTCCTGCCTTTGGTCGATGAAATAGCAAGCTCCGTTATGCGTAATTCTGGCGCGTTGATTGGCTTGGCGAGGTTAAAGACCAAAGACGACTACACGTATATGCACTCTATCGCTGTTTGCGCGTTGATGATTGCTTTATCCAAGCAATTGGGTCTCAGTGATGAGCAAACACGCGAAGCTGGTCTGGCTGGCCTATTGCATGACATCGGTAAGATGATGGTGGCCGATGATATCCTGAACAAGCCGGGTAAATTGACGGACGCTGAATTTGTCTCAGTTAAGCAGCATCCTGTCGCGGGTTATAAAATGTTGCTAGAAGTTGCAGGTCTTAGCGAGGTGGCGCTTGATGTCTGCCTGCATCACCATGAAAAGGTGGATGGCTCAGGTTATCCAGAGCGGCTAAAAGGTGAGCAGATTAGCCTCTTTTCGAAAATGGGAGCAGTTTGTGACGTCTATGATGCAATCACTTCGAATCGTCCATATAAGCAAGGATGGTGTCCCGCAGAGTCCGTTAAAAAAATGGCGGAATGGAGCAAGGGGCATTTTGATGAGGCGGTATTTCAGGCTTTTGTCCGAAGTATCGGTATCTTCCCGGTCGGCACTCTGGTGCGCTTAGAGTCAGGCAGGCTCGGTGTTGTTGTCGAGCAGCAGACTGGCAAGTCCTTATTATCGCCAAAGGTGAGAGTGTTTTTTTCTATCAAATCGATGGCGTATGTCATGCCTGAGTTGCTTGATCTTGCTGGCCCTGGATTGCAGGATAAAATCGTTGCACGCGAGGATGCGGTTAAATGGGGTCTGAAAGATATTAATCGCTATTGGTTAGGAGATGCCTCAACGCCTGGTAATTGAAGGCGTGATTTGATAAGCGATATGCTAGGCAGAATAAAAAAAGCACCTCGGTATGAGGTGCTTTTTGTTGGATATCGAGGCATTGTCAAGTCTGCTCACCGCTCAATAATCAAATAACGAAATGACTAGATGGTGAAAGGTTAGCCTAACAGGCTGGCTTGTAATGCAGATCTTACTCTTGTATTGTCCTGCTTCACTCTTGCTCCCATTTCGCTAACTTAATTACAAACTTTAAGTTCGCATGAACTTACTTTTCGGGTTGGATAACGACTTTACCCGTTACTTTGCGCGCCGCTATATCGTTCAGCGCGATTGCAGTATCTTTTAACGCATAACGACCAGAGATATGCGGTTTAATTTTACCTTCGGCTAACCAGCCCATCAGTTCACGCATTGCTGCCATATTCGCTTTGGGTTCACGTTTGGCAAATTCACCCCAGAATACGCCGACTAATGACGCACCTTTGAGTAATGTCAGGTTCAAAGGCAGTTTGGGAATTTCACCGTTTGCAAATCCGATCACCAGATAGCGGCCGCGCCATCCGATGGAACGGAATGCTGGCTCTGCATAAATACCGCCGACCGGATCGTAAATCACATCCGGACCTTTGCCATCGGTGGCGGCTTTGATTGCTTCGCGCAAATCTTCGGTGCTGTAATTGATGGTCAGATCTGCGCCATGTTCTTTACAGATAGCCAGCTTTTCATCGGAGGACGCTGCTGCAATAACGCGCGCACCCAATGCTTTGCCAATTTCTATCGTTGCCAGACCTACACCACCTGCAGCGCCAAGTACCAGCATGGTTTCGCCTGCTTTGAGTTGAGCGCGATCAACAACCGCATGATGTGATGTGCCATAAGTCAGCGTGATGGCCGCAGCGGTATCAAAATCCATGCCGGGAGGCATAGGCATCACGGCCTGAGCAGGAGCGATTACTTGCTGGGCAAATGCACCGTGTCCGATGAAGGCAATGACTTTGTCGCCTACATTGATCTTGCCAACGCCCTCACCGACGGCGCGTACAACGCCAGAAAGCTCACTGCCGGGAGTGAATGGCAGCTCTGGTTTAAATTGATATTTATTCTGAATGATCAAGACGTCGGGAAAATTTACGCCGGCTGCTTTCACATCAATGACAACTTGTCCGGCACCGGGTACCAGATCCGGCAAGTCTTCTACTACCAGTGTGTCGGGTGAACCCCAGGCTTTACACAATACCGCTTTCATGTTTTTGTCTCCTGATTGAAATAGTACGGTCGTTTGATTTTATGATTATGCCGTAAAAAACTACTTGTTGTCTGATTTTACAAAGTTGCATCGGTTAAAATGTTGATCATGAAAATCCTGATCAGTAATGACGATGGTTACCTCGCGCCCGGCATCATTGCCCTGGCAGACGCTTTATCCTCGATCGCAGAGGTCACCGTGGTAGCACCGGATAGCAACCGCTCCGGTAGTTCCAACGCGTTGACGCTGGATCGTCCCCTGTCTGCTTATCGGGCGGCTAATGGCTATTACTTCGTGAATGGTACGCCGTCAGATTGTGTGCATATCGCTTTGACGGCAATCATGCAGACCAAACCTGATTTGATTGTATCTGGTATCAATCAAGGGCAAAACATGGGTGACGATACCTTGTACTCCGGTACCGTTGCCGCAGCGACTGAGGGGTATCTGTTTGGCATCCCGGCAATCGCTTTTTCTCAGGTAGAAAAAGGCTGGTCACATCTCAATTCTGCGGCAAGAGTCGCGCGTGAGATGATAGAGCAAGGTTTTCCGACTTTGAGTCAGCCGTTTTTGTTAAATGTGAATATTCCTAATCTGGATTATGCGCAGATCAAAGGGGTTAAGGCTGCAAGATTAGGAAAACGCCATACATCTGAACCGGTGATCAAAGCACGCGATCCCCACGGTCGGGATATCTATTGGATCGGTCCGCCAGGTATGGCAAAAGATGCTGGCGAAGGAACCGATTTTTATGTAACAGGGCAGGGGTATGTATCGCTGACGCCGTTACAAATTGATTTAACCAATATGCGCCAATTGGCGCAATTGCAAAGCGAATTCGGAGCTGGCGAGATATGAATAAGGACGGCAAACGCTTCCCTCTCAGCTTGTCCTCGGTCGTTGATCCGCCTGGTAAAGCTATAAGCCGCCCTGCACATTCTCCAAAGACAGCAACGCAGCAAACGGCAATGCAAAATGCGATCACGCATGGACCAGTAAAAAAACAATTTGTCACTGGTCAGCCGATATCTGGTGGTAATCTGAATCAGGATAAAATTACACCCGAATCCTCTCGTGGCAGTCCGTTGGTATCGGATGCTGTGCGGCGTGCGATGGTTGCCCGGGTGGCGCAGCAAGGCGTCAAAGATCAACTTGTGTTATCCGCACTGGAGGCGATACCCAGACACCTCTTTGTACAGTCAGGGCTGGCCAGTCAGGCTTATATTGATGCCTCACTTCCGATTGGACATCATCAGACCATTTCACAGCCGTATATTGTCGCCCGTATGACTGAGATCATGCGTGATGGCGGCGCTTTAAATCGTGTGCTGGAAATTGGTACGGGTTGCGGATATCAGGCCGCCGTTTTATCTCTGGTGGCAAAAGAAGTGTTTTCTATCGAGCGCATAAAAGCCCTGCATGAACTGGCGAAGAACAACCTGCGACCGATGCGGATTGCGAATATTCGCCTGCATTACGGCGATGGCATGCTCGGATTGCCTCAGGTCGCGCCGTTTGACGGTATCATTATGGCTGCAGCAGGTATGGAAGTGCCCAAAGCGCTGCTGGAGCAACTGACAATTGGTGGACGTTTAATCGCTCCTGTCGGTGGCGCCAGGCAAGTTCTGCAATTAATTCAACGTACGGCGAAAAATGAGTGGACAAGTTCTGTACTGGAACACTGTCATTTCGTCCCTTTGCACCAAGGCGTGATCTGATCTCGAAGCGCGCATGTTTAATCAAGTGAATTAGTAATGAGTATGAAGAAATTAAAATTAGTCGCAGGAGTAATTTTGCTGGTGTTGGTCAGTGCCTGTAGCACGACGCCAAATAATGCCCCGGTGGTTGATCGTGGCACGGATAACAGTAATCCTGATGCCTTAAAAGGATCGGCAACGGCTTCGACTAAACCGGTCGCCAAGCCGGTAGACAGCCGCAATACTTACATCGTCAAAAAAGGGGATACTTTATTTCGCATCGCTCTGGATCATGGTCAAAGCTACAGTGATATTGTGACCTGGAATAATCTTAAAAATCCAAATGACATCAAGGTTGATCAGGTACTGCGCGTAGCGCCTCCTGATGGCAATGCTACAGTACAGACCGGCGCTGTCATTGCAAATCCTGGTGTAGAGGTCAGACCTTTATCATCGGTGAATCCATCGACGAATAAAACATCTCCGCGTGGCGATAAGCGGCCTTATTCCGAGGCGACGCTGGCTGATCTGCAAAAATCAGATGTGCCCACGGCTGTTGCTGCTGTCGTTCCGCCAGTCGTTGCCAGTGTGCCCAAAAACGAAGTGACGACTCCTCCAAAGCCGGCGGATGTGACTTCATCGCCTGCCGATGGTGAGGCGGTTGACTGGATGTGGCCTGCAGATGGTAAAGTCATTGCAGGATATGACGAGGCTAAAAATAAGGGTTTGGATATCTCGGGTAAATTGGGGCAGGATGTCTTGGCCGCTGGTGCTGGCAAAGTCATGTATGCAGGCAGCGGGATACGTGGTTATGGTAATCTTGTTATCATCAAACACACTAATACCTTGCTTTCGGCTTATGCGCATAATAAAGCGATTTTAGTTAAAGAAGGTCAGGCGATTAGTAAGGGGCAAAAAATCGCTGAGATGGGGAATTCAGATAGTGATGCAGTCAAGCTGCATTTTGAAATCCGTCAGCAAGGTAAGCCGGTTGATCCTTCAAAATTTTTGCCGCGTCAGCAGTGAGAATGTTTGCGGTATCAGTGCCTGTCGATCAACAAAGTTATGGTGAGTCTGCTAACCATCATTAAAATAGGATAAGTCGTTTTATTAATTCAACTATGCCGAAAACTTCCTCCAAGCATCAACTGCAATCGACTGAAATAGATGAAGATCAGGAGCGCCGCGTTGATGTAGCGACTGAGCAGTTGGCTGTGCCCTCAGACTTCTCTGAAGACGAGGGTGAAGAAGTTCAGGATAGTCAGGATGGGCAAAGCGATAATCCTGTCTCATTAATCGTCGCGCCGATTGACGAGTTAAAAACGGTGCTGGCTGCAGAATTATCTACGGATACGACGCAACACTATCTCAATCAGATAGGCACGCGACCACTGTTTGCTGTCGCAGAAGAGTTGCATTACGCTACCTTGGCCAAGCAGGGAAATTTTGAGGCTCGGCAAAAAATGATTGAGCACAATTTGCGTCTGGTCGTCTCAATCGCCAAGCATTACATCAATCGCGGAGTGGCTCTGTTAGACATGATCGAGGAAGGTAATCTCGGTCTAATGCATGCCATCGATAAGTTTGAGCCTGAGCGCGGCTTCCGCTTTTCTACTTATGCTACCTGGTGGATACGTCAGAGTATTGAGCGCGCCATCATGAATCAGGCGCGGACTATTCGCTTGCCGGTGCATATGGTTCGCGAACTGAATCAAATTCTTCGCGCAAAATATCATCTTGAGTCACAGCAGCATGATGGTCGCGATGCCGCACTGGAAGATATCGCACATCTGGTAGACCGTCCGATTGATGAGGTACAGGATATCCTGGCGTTATCAGAACACGCAACTTCGCTCGATACGCCGCTCGATAATGATCCGCAGTCGAGCCTGATGGATATGTTGCCTGGCGATAGTGAAGATACGCCTGATATTCGTGCAGAGCATCACGAAATGACGATTCTGGTACGTGACTGGCTGTCCAAATTGCCTGATAAGCAAAGAATTGTGATTGTGCGCCGTTTCGGTTTGGATAACGACGATCCGGCTACTCTGGAAACCTTGGCTGATGAGATGGGCATTACGCGTGAGCGTGTGCGTCAGATTCAGCAAGAAGCGCTGATTAAGCTGAAGCGCTCATTCGCCTCGCGTGGCGTAGGCAGGGATGCTTTGTTGTAGTTGCGGCTCCGTTTTATCGGCTTATTTTTTTTGCCTGTTAAGGGTCTTGATGCAAATTCTCTGCATCAATTGCGGGTGACCAGTCAGATTCTCTTATAATCCCGCTTTCTGAATATTTCCTAATCTGCATGGCATACACGTCATGTATTGTCCAATATGAAAACAATTAATATCCGCTCCCTTGATATGGACGCCCGCGGCGTTGGCCATATTGAAAATGAAGACGGTAGTCCTGGTAAGGTGGTCTTTGTCGAGGGGGCTTTGCCCGGCGAAGAGGTGGGCTTTCAAACTTTCAGGAAAAAGCCTAGCTGGGAAGCGGCAACGATGACGCAACTGGTGCATGAATCTTCACAAAGGGTGAAGCCTAAATGTGCCTACTTCGGCCTGTGTGGTGGTTGCTCTATGCAGCATCTGGATGCCAGTGCACAGGTTGCAATGAAGCAGCGGGTGCTGGAAGACAATCTCTGGCATCTAGGTAAAGTGAAGGCGGATACTATGTTGCGCCCAATTTATGGTCCGACCTGGGGGTATCGTTACCGTGCTCGGTTGTCGGTGCGTAATGTGCAGAAAAAAGGCACCGTGCTGGTCGGTTTTTACGAGAAAAAATCCCGTTATGTCGCCAACATGGAGGCCTGCGAAATACTGCCGCCGCATGTCTCCGCAATGTTGATGCCACTTCGCGCTCTGGTCGCAAGTTTGTCTATTGTTGATGAGTTGCCGCAAATTGAACTTGGTATCGGCGAGGGCGTGACTGCTATGGTCTTGCGTATCATGGCGCCTTTGACCGCTGACGATGAGGTGAAGTTGCGGGTGTTTGCAGATCAATATGCTGTTCAGTGGTGGCTGCAGACAAAAGGTCCGGAGACCGCAACGCCGTTTTATCCCGAGCAAAGCGAATTGCATTATCTGTTGCCGGAGTTTGGTATCAAGATGCCGTTCAAGCCGACCGACTTTACGCAGGTCAATCACCATATCAACCGCGTATTGGTCGAGCGCGCCTTGCGCATGCTGGATGTCCAGGCAGATGAGCGGATTGCGGATTTGTTCTGCGGACTCGGTAATTTCACTTTGCCTATAGCAACCATGGCGAAAGAGGTCGTGGGCATTGAGGGGAGTGATACTTTGACCGAGCGTGCGCAAGAAAATGCGCTGGCGAACGGATTGCATCAATCAACCTCATTCAGCACGCGGAATTTGTTTGAAATTACGGCGCAAGATTTTGTTGCTTTGGGTAAGTTTGATCGCTTCCTGGTCGATCCACCTCGCGATGGAGCGATGGCGGTGTGCCAGGCTTTGATCGATCTGGGTGATATTGCCCCAGAGCTAAAGCCTAAGCGTATCGTCTACGTCTCATGCAGTCCGTCCACTTTGGCAAGAGATGCCGGCATGTTAGTCGGTCAGGCGGGCTATAGACTGAGCTTCGCGGGTGTCGTGAATATGTTTCCGCATACATCCCATGTTGAATCGATGGCTGTTTTTGATTTAATTTAATTTCGCTATATTGGTTATACTGAGGGGTGTATATTTTCAATGCGCTCGTTTACGTTGCGCGTTTGGCATGTATTTTGAATATACTCCCTCTTTTTTTGAAAAAATCGATGCATTTCGGCTCTTTTTATGAGCGCTTGGCTGAATTTGTTAGTTTTGCTCAGCTTGTGCCTAGACATCTTTTACGTGAAAGACTTGCAATTCATGTCAATAAAGAAAATAATTCTCAATAGTAATGGCTTTCATTGACAACTTACCTAGCTATTGCTGTTTCGTGATAAAATCTAAGGTTAGATGAATTCTTGAAATTTTGTCTTAACCCTTTCATTTTATTGGAGTTTTTTAGATGGCTATCGAACGTACATTGTCTATTATTAAGCCTGACGCAGTTGCAAAAAATGTGATTGGTCAAATTGTCAGCCGTTTTGAAGCAGCTGGTTTGAAAGTAGTTGCTGCTCGCCTGACACAATTGTCACGTGCTGAAGCAGAAGGCTTCTACGCAGTTCACGCAGCTCGTCCTTTTTTCAAAGATCTGGTTGATTTCATGATCTCCGGTCCAGTTTTTGTACAAGCGTTGGAAGGCGAAGGCGCGATTTTGAAAAATCGTGATCTGATGGGTGCAACTGATCCTAAGAAGGCAGAAAAAGGCACAATCCGTGCTGATTTCGCTGAATCCATCGACGCAAATGCAGTACACGGTTCTGATGCAGCTGAAACAGCGGCTGTCGAAATCGCTTACTTCTTCCCTGCGTTGAACGTGTACTCACGTTAATCGTTTTATTGTAACGTCGCCTTGTATTTGCCTGATTGCAGAGGCAAGGCGTGAAAGAAGATGTATATGACGGCACTCACCAATTTGTTGGATCTGGATCCTGCTCAACTTGTCGCTTATTGCGGTGAGCTGGGTGAGAAGCCGTTTCGTGCGAAACAATTGCAGCGCTGGATACACCAGTTTGGTGCTAGCAATTTTGAAGAGATGAGCGATCTCGCTAAATCTCTCCGTGAAAAATTATCAACACGCGCCTTTATTGCCGCTCCCGCCATTATCAGCGACCATACTTCAACGGATGGGACGCGTAAGTGGTTGTTGGATGTAGGGCAGGGTAACGCGGTTGAAACCGTATTTATTCCTGAAGAAAATCGCGGTACTTTGTGTATTTCTACCCAAGCTGGTTGTGCCGTGAATTGCCGCTTTTGTTCTACCGGCAAACAGGGTTTTAACCGTAATCTGAGTGTCGGCGAAATTATTGGTCAGTTGTGGATGGCTGAGTTTTTACTGCGTCAGACCAAGGGTATTTCGCCCGGGCCCAAGGGTGAACGTCAGATTACCAATGTTGTCATGATGGGGATGGGCGAGCCTCTGTTGAATTTTGAGCCTACTGTTACGGCTCTGCGTTTGATGCTGGATGACAATGCGTATGGCTTGTCACGTCGTCGTGTTACGTTGTCGACTAGTGGCGTAGTGCCCATGATTGATAAGTTGTCTCAAGAGTGTGCCGTGGCTTTGGCGGTGTCTTTGCATGCGTCGAATGACGCCCTCCGTGACAGCTTGATTCCTTTGAATAAAAAACATCCTTTGCAAGAGCTGATGGCCACATGCAAGCGCTATCTGGAATTCGCGCCACGTGATTTCATTACGTTTGAATATTGCATGCTGGATGGTGTCAATGATACGGATCAGCATGCCCGTGAATTGTTGCAGCTGGTTAAAAATGTGCCTTGCAAATTTAATTTGATTCCGTTTAATCCTTTCCCTGAGTCCGGTCTGAAGCGCTCGGCTAATCCGCGTATCAAGGCATTTGCTCAGGTGCTGATGGATGCAGGTCTGGTGACGACAATACGTAAAACGCGCGGCGATGACATCGATGCTGCATGCGGGCAGTTGGCAGGTGAAGTGCAGGATAGAACGCGTGTGCAAGAGCGCATGCAAAAAATGGCGGAATACCAAACCAAGTTCGGTAAAAATTTTGGCAAGATCGTGGAGATCACTCAGTGAAAATTTTTGGATTGCACTACCGTGTTTTATCTGGCGTGTTGTTGGCGCTGATTTTGTCCGCATGTGCAAGCAAAAAGCTTGAGGGATCATCGCAAGAATCGACACCTAGTCTGGAAAAGGCGGAGCTGCAGAAGCGAGCGGCAATCCGTATGCAACTGGCGATTGGCTACTATCAGCAAGGCCAGCAAAAGGTCGCACTGGATGAAATTCGCCAGGCCTTGCTGGTTGAGCCGGATCTGGTTGATGCATATAGCGTCAGAGCACTTATTTTTATGGATATGGGCGAAAAGCAATTAGCTGAAGATAATTTTCAGCATGCATTAAAGCTGGCGCCGAACAATTCAGATATTGCAAATAATTACGGATGGTTTCTCTGTAATAACGGGCATGAAAAACAGGCGATGCCGTATTTTGAGCGGGTCATTCAAGACTCTAGCTATCCTACTCCTGCCAAGGCCTTGAATAATGCCGGTGTTTGTAGTTTGCGCTTGAAGGACTTGGTCGCGGCCGAAAAATATTTCTTACTGGGTTTCCGTGCAGATCCGGCTAGCTTGACGATCAATGCCAATTTGTCCAAGGTGTACTACGACAGAGGCGAATATGAGAAGGCAAAATTTTACGTTAATCGTGTTCTGAAGGATGAGGTCTATGCAGCTGACGTCTTGTGGCTTGCGATTAAAGTAGAAAATAAACTCGGTGATCAGTCAGCCGTCAGCGGCCTAGGCACGCAATTGCGTCGACGTCATCCGAACTCCAAAGAATATTTACTATTCCAGCGCGGGGCTTTTGATGAGTGATGCAGGGTTGAATTTGTCAGTGGAACAATTGAATGCCTCTGCGGTTACCGAAGATTCCGAACAAAAAAGTCACGCTGACCCACAAACTGCGGGTGCGATGCTCACTACAGCAAGATTGCAAAAAGACTGGACTGTTCAGCAGGTTGCTGAACAATTGAAATTGTCTGCACGTCAGATTGTCGCTCTGGAAGCAAATCAGTTCGACACGTTGCCTAAAATGGTGATCGTCCGTGGCTTTATTCGCTCCTATGCTAAGTTGCTGAAGATTGACGCTGAGCCGATACTCGCAAAGTTACCTCAGGAATCGGCTGCTGCTGCCGATTTTCCTCATTTGCGACCAGCGTTGACGACGCCTTTTCTTGAGTCTAAGTTGCCCTTGATGGGGCGCCAGGATCCGACGAATAGCAAATATATTTGGGGTGCGGTTGTATTGGCGATATTGGCGGCGGGTTTTTTTGCCGTTCAAAAATTTGAGCATGCAGGGTTGATACAAAAATTGCTATCCCATCAGTTGACGACTGTGCCTGAAACTGTCGCTTCAAATGCCTCTGATTCGACAGAGGTGACGACAGTGCTGCCTGTCCTGCCAATTCGTGTTAGTGCTGAAAAGAATGTAGAAGTGGCTGTGAGTGCTGTGGACAAGGAGCCTGAAATATCCAGGCCAGCATCTGTGCCTGAGCTTATTGCAACCAACCCTGCGATGGTCCCACAGACTGTTGCGCAAGCAACGCCGCTGGTTGCTTCTGCAGCTAGTCAACCTGCATTGCCTGCGCCAGTCGCGAATAATTCTGCCGCATTGGAGCAGTCCGCCAATCTGATGAAATTTAAATTCCGCCAGGACTCCTGGATACAAATCAAGCGTGAAAATGGCACGGTCATCACATCGCATCTTGCCAAAGCAGGTACGGAAGAGAGCTTCGATGTAAAAGAAGCTTTGCAGATCAAAATTGGCAATGCTGCCGGCGTTGACGGTACATTGCGCGGAACGTCTTTGAATATTGCTGCGACTAAAGAAAGCAATGTTATTAATTTGAATGTGAAGTAAATAGTATGACGGTCTCTTTCTCTGTTATCTCATCTGGTCCTCTGTCTCGTCGTGTCAGTCGTTCTGCGAAAATTGTGTATGGCGCTCGTGAAGTAATAATCGGTGGCACTGCGCCTGTGGTGGTGCAGTCAATGACGAATACAGACACCGCGGATGTGATTGCTACAGCAATTCAAATTAAAGAACTTGCAAGAGCTGGTTCGGAGCTAGTGCGTATTACTGTCAATAATCCAGAAGCTGCAGCCGCTGTACCAGCGATACGTGCACAATTGGATAAAATGGAAATCGACGTGCCACTAGTGGGTGATTTTCACTATAACGGTCACACGCTCCTGAAAGACTTTCCTGAGTGCGCCAGAGCCTTATCCAAATACAGAATTAATCCAGGTAATGTCGGGCAGGGTGCCAAGCGGGATACACAATTTGCGCAAATGATAGAAATGGCCTGTTTCTATGATAAGCCTGTCCGGATTGGTGTTAATTGGGGTAGCCTGGATCAGGCTCTGCTGGCGCGCATCATGGATGAAAACGCGCAACGTGCCGACCCATGGAGCGCCCAAACTGTGATGTATGAGGCCTTAATTACTTCGGCAATCGAAAACGCACAACGTGCAGAAGAATTAGGCCTTGCAGGGGATAAAATTATTTTGTCTTGCAAAGTATCTGGCGTGCAAGATCTTGTTGCAGTGTACCGAGAGTTGTCTAAGCGCTGCGACTATCCGTTGCATCTGGGCTTAACTGAGGCTGGTATGGGAAGTAAGGGAATTGTCGCTTCAACCGCTGCCTTGTCGGTTTTGATGCAAGAGGGTATTGGCGACACAATACGAATTTCTCTGACACCTGAGCCAGGCGGTGATCGTTGCAAAGAGGTGATTGTCGGGCAGGAAATTTTGCAGACAATGGGCTTGCGTAAATTTACGCCTATGGTAATCGCATGTCCTGGTTGTGGCCGAACGACATCAACCGTTTTCCAAGAACTCGCAGATAGCATACAAACTTTTTTGCGTGATCAGATGCCCGTCTGGAAAAAGCAATATCCGGGCGTTGAGAATATGAACGTTGCTGTAATGGGATGTATCGTCAACGGTCCCGGCGAATCCAAGCACGCAAATATTGGCATTAGTTTGCCAGGCACAGGCGAGTCACCGGCAGCCCCGGTATTTATTGACGGTGCTAAGGCGATGACCTTGCGTGGGGAACGTATTTCAGAAGAGTTTCAGGCGATTGTCCTGGATTACGTAAAAAATAATTACACGCCAAAGACGGTGCTTTGAAAAATATTAATTAGGCAGTGAAGAATGTCAGAGAATAAAAAACCAGAAAAAATTGTCGGCGTTAAAGGCATGAATGACCTTTTGCCGACCGATGCCCCGTTGTGGGAGTTGTTTGAAAACACAGTGCAGTCGGTATTGAAAAGTTATGGCTTCCAGCAAATACGTACACCGATCGTTGAGCCAACAGCTTTGTTTGCACGCGGGCTTGGAGAGGTAACAGATATCGTCGAAAAAGAAATGTATTCATTTGAAGATGCAATGAATGGCGATAAGTTAACATTGCGTCCCGAGAATACTGCAGGCGTGGTACGTGCTGCGCTAGAGCACAACCTGACTTACGAAGGTCCAAAGCGTTTGTGGTATAACGGTCCGATGTTTCGCCACGAAAAGCCGCAACGCGGACGCTATCGTCAATTTCATCAAGTGGGTGCTGAAGCTTTAGGTTTTAGCGGTCCTGATATCGATGCTGAACTGATTATGATGTGTCAGCGCCTCTGGGATGATCTCGGCCTGCAAAATGTTCGTCTTGAACTTAATTCAATCGGTGATGCCCAAGAGCGTAATCTCCATCGCGCTGCGTTGATCGCGTATTTCGAGACTAACAAGGAATTGCTGGATGCTGAAGCTTTACGTCGTCTGCATAGCAATCCTTTACGTATTCTTGATACAAAAAATCCGGCAATGCAAGACATGGTAAATGCAGCCCCAAAATTGCTGGATTATCTGGGTGCTGAATCATTGGCGCACTTTGAAGGCGTGCAAACAATCTTGCGCGATAACAGTATTCCTTTCACGATTAACACTCGCTTAGTCCGTGGAATGGATTATTACAATCGGACGGTTTTCGAGTGGGTAACTGATCAGCTGGGATCGCAAGGTACGGTTTGCGCGGGCGGCAGGTATGATTCTTTATTCGGTATTTTTGGTGGTAAGCCCACACCTGCGTGCGGCTTTGCGATGGGTATTGAGCGCTTGCTGGAATTGATGAAAGAATCTGGTGAGGCTCATGCACCTGCACAATGCGACGTCTATCTTGTACATCAGGGAATTGCAGCCCAGGCGCAATCTTTTGTTTTGGGGGAGCGTTTGCGCGATGCGGGCTTAGATGTTGTGTTACATTGCGCAACGGCGAGCGGAGTAGGTAGTTTTAAATCGCAGATGAAGAAGGCTGACGCCAGTGGTGCCGCTTATGCTGTCATCATCGGAGAAGATGAAGCCGCAGCAAATACGATTGTCGTGAAAGCAATGCGCTCCAGCGATATGGAAAATAATCAGGTTAGTGTGCCTTTTGACACTGCAGTCGATTATTTAGTTGATCAAATTACAGGTGTTGACGATGCAGATCATTGCTGTGACGACCCGACACATATTCATATTCATCACTAGACTTACATAACATGGCATACGATCTCGAAGAACAAGAGCAACTAGACACGCTCAAAGCATGGTGGAAACAATACGGTAATCTGGTTACCTGGTTGCTGGTGATTGCATTGTCGGCATACGCTGCGTGGGCTGGATGGACCAGCTACCAGCGCAATCAGTCGAATCAGGCATCGCAACTCTATGATGAAATGCAGAAGGCTGTTCAGGCCAAAGATAATGCCAAAGTACAGCGTGCGGCAAACGATCTTGTTGAGAAGTTTGCTAAAACACCTTATGCAGCAATGTCGGCACTGACTGCTGCTAAAAGCGCCTTTGATGCAAATGATGTCAAGGTCGCCAAGACTCAATTACATTGGGTTGTTGATCACAGTAGCGTTGATGAATACAAGAGTATTGCCAAGATTCGTCTTGCAGGTCTCGCTTTAGATGAAAAAGCTTACGATGAGGGTTTGTCACTGTTGTCTGGCGAGTTCCCTGCGGAATTTGCTGGCGACGTTGCTGACAGGAAGGGCGATATTTATCTGGCTCAGAATAAAACGGTTGAAGCGCGTGCAGCTTTCCAAACTGCACTGGATAAACTCAAAGAAAAAAATCCTGGTCGTCAATTGATTCAATTGAAACTGGATGCTCTTGGTGGTGCCGAAGCAAAAGTGGCGCGCACTACTAGCGCTGCAAGCAATTCCACAAGCAAATAATAGGAGTAGTTCATGCGTTTTTCTGGCAAATTGCTGGCTTCATTAACGTTGCTTACACTGGCGGGTTGCTCATCGCTGAATCCGTTTGCAAGCAAGGCGGAAACAAAAAATGTTCCTGCAGCACTACAAGATTTTAAAATCAGTATGGCGGTAAAAACACTGTGGTCGAGCCCGGTTGGTGCAGCAGGAGACAGCGTGTTTACCCCGATCCAGATTGGTTCTGATGTATACGCTGCGGCCGCTGATGGTTCTGTCGTTAAATTAGATGCAGCAAGCGGACGTCAGATATGGCGTGTGAATGCCGGTGCAGGACTGACTGCCGGTGTAGGAGCGAGCGCAACGACAGTAGCTGTTGTCGGAAAAAAAGGTGTGTTGTTTGCGTATGACACAAGCGGAAATTTACGTTGGAAAGCTCAGGCATCAAGTGAAGTATTAGCATCGCCTGCGGTAGCGAAAGATGTAGTTGTCATTAGAAGTATCGACAATAAAATCGCGGCGTATGATATCGAAACTGGTGTGAAAAAATGGTCAGTTGAGCGTCCGTTACCTATCCTGACTTTGCGTATTATTCCTGGTATTGCGATTGCAGAACCAGCTGCGATTGTCGCTTTGCCGGGTGGGAAGCTCGCTTCTTTTTCTCTGAATAACGGTGGTTTGCGTTGGGAGGTAGCTGCGGCAGATCCTAAGGGGGCAACTGAGCTAGAGCGTATTGTTGATGTCTCAGGCACGCCTGTGGTTGCCGGTACGGATGTGTGTGTTGTTGCATATCAAGGACGTGTCGGTTGCTACGATATTGCAACAGGTACTTCACGCTGGGCAAAGAATTTATCTAGCGAAGTTGGCGTGAGTGTCGATGAGCGCTTCGTCTTTGCCGCAGACAATGCGGGTGCGGTTTCCGCTTATGCCCGTTCCACCGGAACCAGCGCATGGCGTAATGACAAATTAGCGTTCCGTCGCCTGTCAGCACCTATTTCTTTTGGTCGATCTGTCGCCGTTGGTGACGGTTCTGGCTTTGTCCATTTTCTCTCAAGAGAAGATGGTTCTTTTATCGGTCGTGTTAGTACCGATGGCAGTCCTGTTCTTGCCGCGCCGATTGTGGCTGGCTCGAATTTGATTGTTCAAACCAAATCTGGGGCAGTGGTTGCGTTGGCAACCGAGTAATACTAAAAATGAAGCCGGTTATTGCACTTATAGGTCGACCTAATGTCGGCAAATCCACGCTGTTCAATCGGCTTACACGTTCTCGCGACGCACTCGTAGCAGATTTGCCTGGCTTAACCAGAGACAGGCATTATGGCGAAGGT
Organism: Undibacterium sp. RuTC16W; assembly: GCF_049339445.1. Lineage (NCBI taxonomy): Bacteria > Pseudomonadati > Pseudomonadota > Betaproteobacteria > Burkholderiales > Oxalobacteraceae > Undibacterium > Undibacterium sp. RuTC16W. Next base: position 380,350 of record NZ_JBMPPE010000004.1, read on the forward strand.
CGTATGGGAGAGCGACCATTTTTGGTGATCGATACAGGTGGTTTTGAGCCTGTCGCCAAAGAAGGCATCATGCACGAAATGGCGAAGCAAACTAAGCAAGCTGTCGCCGAAGCTGATGTGGTTATTTTTATCGTTGATGGTCGTCAGGGTTTGACGCCGCATGATAAAACCATTACTGATTTTTTACGTAAATCAGGCCGCTCAGTCATGTTGGTGGTCAACAAAGCTGAGGGCATGAAGTATAGTTCGGTTACTGCTGATTTTTATGAACTTGGACTAGGTGATCCTTATGTCATTTCAGCAGCGCATGGCGATGGCGTTCTTGACCTGGTAGATGAATCACTCAATATCGCTTTCGCTCAACGCCCACCGGAGTTGGAAGAGCCGGATGATGTTGTCAGGGGCATCAAAATTGCGATAGTCGGCCGTCCCAATGTTGGTAAATCCACTTTGGTTAACACTTTGCTGGGTGAAGATCGCGTCATCGCATTCGACATGCCTGGTACCACGCGTGACTCAATTGAGATTCCTTTTGAGCGTGATGGCAAGCACTACACGTTAATTGATACTGCAGGTATTCGCCGTCGTGGCAAAGTGTTCGAGGCGATCGAGAAGTTTTCTGTAGTGAAAACTCTGCAATCGGTCTCCGAAGCGAACGTGGTTTTGCTGTTATTAGATGCTCAGCAGGATATTTCTGAGCAGGATGCGCACATTGCTGGCTTTATTCTGGAGTCTGGACGTGCTCTCGTAGTCGGCGTCAATAAGTGGGATGGCCTCCAAAGCGATCGTCGTGATGAGATTAAGCTCGACATTGAGCGTAAATTGAATTTCCTGACCTTTGCGAAATTTCACTTTATTTCAGCATTAAAGTCGACAGGTATCGCACCTTTGTTGAAGTCAATTGATGCAGCTTATGCTGCGGCAATGGCGAATTTATCTACGCCGAAACTGACACGTGCTTTGATTGAAGCTGTTGAACATCAGCAGCCAAAACGCAAAGGATCAATTCGTCCGAAGCTGCGCTATGCGCATCAGGGCGGTCAAAATCCGCCGATTATCGTGATTCACGGGAATGCTCTGGATTCAATCGGTGATGTATATAAACGCTATCTGGAAAAACATTTCCGTGAAACGTTTTCCTTGACGGGAACACCATTGCGTATTGAAATGAGATCAGGAAAAAATCCATTCTCAAAATCCGAAAAATAAAATTCATCCGGATGCTGTAAGTTGTTTCATGCAGCATCTTTGAAAATAGATTACAGTTACAAGGTAATCAACTATTGGGACTCTTGAACTTTTGCAATGTGTCCCCAACTCCTGATCACAACAACATATTGGAGCTGTTATGAGTAATAAAGGGCAACTTTTACAAGACCCGTTCTTAAACGCACTTCGTAAAGAACACATTCCTGTATCCATCTATCTCGTGAATGGTATTAAATTGCAGGGTCATATTGAGTCATTTGATCAGTATGTCGTCTTGTTACGTAATACCGTGACACAAATGGTCTATAAACATGCCATTTCTACTGTTGTTCCTGCTCGTGCAGTCAGCATCAACACTGAATCAGAAGCCGAGTAAATTTCCAGGCGGTTATTTTTGAAAAAATATTGTTTTCTATGCGCGCCGCATTAATTGGCGTGGACTTCGGCAAAGATGATTTCGCCGCAAGTTTAGAAGAACTCTCTCTGCTCTCCCAATCTGCGGGAGCAGAGCCGATCACAACCATCACTTGTAAGCGTTCCAGCCCGGATGCCGCACTGTTCGTCGGTTCTGGTAAGGCGGATGAAATTGCTGATGCAATTCGAGACGCTCAGCTTGATATCGCAATCTTTAATCATGCATTGTCTCCGGCTCAGCAAAGAAATTTGGAGCGCCATCTAAAGACCAGAGTGGTTGACAGAACTAGTTTAATTCTCGATATTTTTGCTCAACGTGCTCACAGCCACGAGGGTAAAGTGCAGGTTGAACTCGCACAGTTGCAGCATCTGGCAACGCGATTAATTCGTGGCTGGACCCATCTTGAACGGCAAAAAGGGGGGATTGGCTTACGTGGTCCGGGTGAAACTCAGTTAGAGACAGATCGTCGTTTGTTAGGTGAGCGAGTCAAGGCCTTAAAGGCAAAAATGGAGAAGCTGCACAAACAGCGTGAAACTCAACGACGCTCGCGCGGACGAAGCAACACTTTTTCTGTTTCTTTGGTTGGTTATACGAACGCCGGCAAGTCAACTCTGTTTAATGCGCTGACAAAAGCCGGTACCTACGCAGCGAATCAGTTGTTTGCAACTCTTGATACTACGTCGCGTCGCCTGTACCTTGGTGACGCAGGTAATGTTGTTGTATCTGACACCGTTGGATTCATCCGGGAATTGCCTCACCAATTAGTTGCTGCATTTCGTGCAACCCTGGAAGAAACGATTCATGCAGATCTATTGCTCCATGTAGTTGATGCGAGTAGTCCAGTGCGACTTGATCAGATTCAACAGGTCAATCAGGTGTTGAAGGAAATTGGGGCTGATCATATTCCCCAGCTTCTGGTATGGAACAAGATTGATCTTGCAGGCTTAGAACCGAATTTAGAGCTCGGTGAGTATGATAAAATCCAAAGAGTTTTTCTGAGTGCACAAACCGGTGCCGGGATGGATTTGTTGCGGCACGCAGTGGCAGAGTTAGCGAAGTCAGATGCATCAAAAAGAATTAAGACACCGCAAGTTGCTGAATTGGACGATGCGCGTTTTGCTTAAGTTCTGAACTTTATTAGTAGTTCAACTCACTATTTCAATGGATAGCGACAGAATGCTGGTTTCACTTCTAAAAAGAATTGGTTTAACTATGTCTTTGAACGACCCTCAATGGGGACGCGGTTCGCAAAACAATAACCAGAACGGAAAAAAGCCGCCCGAAGGTCCCCCTGATATTGATCAGCTATGGCGCGATTTTAGCGAGCGTGTCAGTCGTTTATTCGGGCAAAAAAATGGCGATAACAACGATGGCGGCGGCGGGTTTACTCCTGACGCAGCCGGGGCAAAATTGGGCGTAGGAATTGTTATTGCGGTTCTGGCATTCATCTGGCTTGTTAGCGGATTCTTCATTGTCCAGGAAGGTCAGACTGGTGTAATTACAACATTTGGCAAATACAGTCACTCTACAATGTCAGGATTCAACTGGCGTTGGCCCTATCCTATTCAGGCGCATGAAATAGTTGATGTATCTCAGGTTCGGACAGTCGAAGTTGGCTATCGCTCGAACGTAAAAAACAAGCAGCCTAAAGAGGCTTTGATGTTAACTGATGATGAAAATATCATCGATATTCAATTTGCCGTGCAGTACAAACTCAAGAGCGCTTCTGACTGGTTATTCAATAATCGAGATCAGGAAGAAATGATACGACAGGTTGCGGAGACAGCAATTCGTGAAATTGTTGGCAAGAGTAAGATGGATTTTGTCCTGTATGAGGGGCGTGATAAGGTCGTTCAGGATGTCAGTGTTTTAATGCAGCAAATTCTCGAACGTTACCAGGCTGGAGTTCAGATAGCAAATGTGACTATGCAGGGCGTGCAGCCACCAGAGCAAGTGCAGGCAGCATTTGATGATGCGGTAAAAGCGGGGCAGGATAAAGAACGTCAAAAAAATGAAGGACAAGCATACGCAAATCAAGTGATTCCAATCGCCAGAGGTGAGGCGTCGCGCATGTTGCAAGAGTCTGAGGCGTATCAGTCGAGAATCGTCGCAACCGCTGAAGGTAATGCCTCTCGTTTTAAACAAGTATTGGCTGAGTATCAAAAAGCGCCTGCTGTGACACGTGATCGTATGTATCTGGAAACGATGCAACAAATTTTCTCCAGCACGACGAAAGTGATGATGGATGCAAAAGCGGGGAATAACATGATTTATCTCCCCCTAGATAAATTGGTTCCTGGCACGGAAGCTTCCACTACAGGCAAAGCAGTCCCGTCATCCACTACGACGACGCCAGCAGCACCTACACCGCCAGCGACAGAGCAAATTCCTACTGTTGAATTACGATATAGTAAAGACGGCAGATCCCGCGATAGCCGTGACTCCCGTGATCGGGAGGTACGATAATGAATAAACTATTTTCTTCTTTATTTGCAGTTGTCTTGGCAATTATTGCAGCGTACTCAACGATTTTTGTCGTTGATCAAAAATCGTATGCGATAGTATTTGCTCTAGGCGAGATGAAAGCAGTTATTAGTGAGCCTGGTTTGCACTTTAAATTGCCTCCACCATTTCAAAATGTTTTGTTCCTTGATAAGCGTATTTTGACGATTGATACGCCCGATGCCGATCGTTTTATCACGGCAGAGAAGAAAAATATTTTGGTCGATGCCTATGTCAAATGGCATATCACAGATCCTAAACTATACTTTGTGAGCTTCAAGGGTGACGAGGGGAAGGCGCGTGATCGCCTGTCTCAAATAGTGAAAGCTGCTTTAAATGATGAAATTACCAAACGTACTGTGCGTGAGGTTATTTCTGGTGAGCGTGGAAAAGTGATGGAAGCTATCCGCAAAAAAGTCACAGAAGAAGCGAAGCAGATTGGTGTAGAAATTGTTGACGTGCGCTTAAAACGCGTTGATTACGTCGAACAAATTAATAATTCTGTTTATGATCGCATGAAGGCTGAACGCACTCGTGTGGCAAATGAGTTGCGCTCCACTGGCTCTGCTGACTCTGAAAAAATCAGGGCAGATGCAGATAAACAAAGAATCGTGATTTTGGCAGAAGCGTATAAAGAAGCGGAAAAAATGCGTGGCGCCGGTGACGCAGAGGCTTCACAAATTTATGCCCAGGCATTTGGCCAAAATCCGGAATTCTATAAATTTTATAGAAGCCTTGAGGCTTATCGTGCAAGCTTCAAAACAAAGAATGATGTGATGGTCGTAGATCCTAATTCTGAGTTCTTTAAATACTTTAAATCACCTGGTGCAGGCACTACTACCAGTGCTGGAAAATCTAAGTAGTAAGTAGCTTTACATATACAACGTAGGTTGCGTTATTTGTAAAAATAGCGCGCCTACGTTTGTCACGTATAAAGTTTGATTATTTGTTGTTTTTGTTTTTGATTGCAAGCTCATGCCAAATTGGCTCTTACCTGAAAATATTGCGGATGTTTTGCCATCCGAGGCACGCAAGATCGAGGAATTGCGACGCGTATTGCTGGATAACTTCCGGCTCTATGGCTATGAGATGGTGATGCCACCTCTGCTTGAATACATAGAATCCTTGCTCAGTGGTGCAGGGCAGGACATGGATTTACGGACTTTTAAGCTGGTCGATCAATTGTCTGGCCGTACTATGGGTGTCAGGGCCGATATGACGACACAAGTGGCGCGTATCGACGCACATTTGTTGAATCGCGCATCTGTTACACGTTTGTGTTATGCCGGTAGTGTTCTCCATACACGCCCGTCTGGCCTGCATGCTACACGTGAGCCAATTCAAATCGGTGCAGAAATCTACGGCCATGCCGGATTGGAGGCCGACGCTGAAATTCAGGAACTGGTGCTGGCTTCGCTGGCTTTGGCTAATATTTCGGAGGTCAGATTAGATCTTTGCCATGTTGGTGTACTAAGATCTTTGCTGGAGAGCGACCCTCTGGCGAAAAAACATGAATCGAGTTTGTTTGCTTTATTGGAATCTAAAGATTTGCCTGCTTTAGAGCAAATTTCTCAAGATTTCAATCCTGTTGTCAGGCAGGCATTGCTTGAGTTGCCAAGGCTGTATGGTGATGTAGCCGTCATTGCGCGTGCGCGCCAGGTACTGCCGTCAATCACAGGCATTACTACCGCACTGGATGAGTTGGACTATCTGGTTAAACTAGCCGGCAATGCTAAAGTAACGATAGATTTAGCGGATTTACGAGGCTATCATTACCACAGTGGCGTGATGTTCAATGCATTTGTTCCCGGTCTGCCGAATGCCGTTGCACGCGGTGGTCGTTATGATCACGTCGGTGAGGCGTTTGGTCGTGCTCGTCCAGCCACAGGTTTTTCACTGGACTTGCGTGAATTGGCACGTTTGATGCCATCCGCTGAGCGTAAAGATGCGATTCTGGCACCCTGGAGCCAGGATCCTGCTTTGCGTCAAAAAATTAGTGAGCTGCGTCAAAGTGGAGAGGTTGTTATTCAAAGTTTGCCAGGTCATGAGAGCGAACAGGACGAATTTGACTGCAATAGGGCAGTCGCATTTGATGGTAGTCAATGGATTATTAAAAGCGTAGGTTAAGTGATGTCTCAAAATAAAATCGCAAAAAATGTCGTTGTTATTGGTACTCAATGGGGCGACGAGGGTAAAGGGAAAATTGTTGACTGGCTGACGGATCATGCGCAAGGTGTGGTGCGCTTTCAGGGTGGTCACAATGCGGGTCATACATTGGTGATCGGCGGTCAAAAAACGGCGTTGCAATTGATTCCGTCAGGCATTATGCGAGCAGGTACTGCTTGCTATATCGGGAATGGTGTTGTGCTATCCGTCCCGGATCTTTTGCGTGAAATTGACAAGCTGCAGGCAAATGGTGTTGAGGTAGTGTCTCGGCTGAAAATCTCAGAAGCATGTCCAATCATTTTGCCTTATCACACTGCTCTGGATGCGGCACGTGAGGCGGCTCGTGGTGCAGGAAAAATCGGCACTACGGGCAAAGGTATTGGTCCTGCCTACGAAGATAAAGTTGCTCGTCGCGCCATTCGCGTTGCGGATTTGTTGAATGCAGAACGCTTTGCTGAAAAATTAAAAGAGAATCTTGACTACCATAATTTCGTTTTGACGAATTATCTGAAGGCGCCTGCCGTTGATTTCCAGAAAACACTGGACGACGCTCTGGCAAATGTACCGCGTATTCGCCCTATGGTTGCCGATGTATCGAGTGATCTTTATGCAGCCTACAAAAACGGCGCTAGTCTATTGTTTGAGGGCGCACAAGGTAGTTTGCTGGACGTTGATCATGGTACTTACCCGTTCGTGACATCCAGTAACTGCGTAGCTGGTAACGCTGCCGCTGGTTCTGGTGTCGGTCCCAATATGCTTCATTATATTTTGGGAATTACTAAAGCCTATACGACGCGCGTTGGTTCCGGTCCATTCCCATCAGAATTGCCGACAGATCAGGGTGTGGGCAAACATCTCGCAAGTATAGGTCATGAGTTTGGTACTGTGACTGGCCGTGCGCGCCGTTGCGGTTGGTTTGATGCAGCATTGTTGAAGCGCTCGGTTCAGATTAATGGTGTTTCTGGTATGTGTCTGACGAAGCTTGATGTGTTAGATGGTCTGGAAACCTTGAAACTGTGTACGGGTTACACCGTAGATGGTAAAGCGGTAGACATCTTTCCGGTCGGCGCAGAAGAGGCCGCCCGTTGTGTACCGGTCTACGAAGAGATGCCAGGTTGGACAGAGACAACAGTTGGCGCAAAAACGATGGATGCATTGCCATTGAATGCACGTAACTATATCAAGCGTATTGAAACTCTGGTTGGTGTACCTGTTGATATGGTGTCAACGGGCCCGGATCGTGAAGAAACCATTGTTTTGCGTCATCCATTTCTATAAATAATTTATACAATCAATAAGGCTAGGGGAAGTAACATGACGTTGCCAGCTTCAACAGAAAAAGACCTTTGGGTTTCTTGGGATGCGTATCATCGCTCCATTGAGCAGTTGGCTTTGAAGGTATATGAGTCCGGCTGGAAGTTTGATCAGATTTTATGTCTGGCGCGCGGTGGCCTGCGTCCGGGTGATATTTTTTCTCGTATTTTTGATGTGCCGTTAGCGATTCTTTCCACCAGCTCTTATCGTGAAGATGCTGGTACGGTTCAAGGGCAATTGGATATCGGAAAATACATTTCAACGACTAAGGGTACATTGCAAGGCCGTGTGCTCGTCGTTGATGATTTGGTTGACTCTGGCGTCACATTGGAAAAAGTTCTGCATCATTTACGTGAGAATTTCCCGGGTGTGACAGAGGCAAAATCCGCAGTCATCTGGTATAAAGCATGCTCGTCGGTAGAGCCGGATTTTTATCTCGATTATTTAGCAAGTAATCCCTGGATACATCAACCATTTGAAGAGTACGACAGTATTCGACCGCATCAATTAAATGCCTGGTCAAAAAAGGGCGAAACGAAAGAATAATAGATACGGGAGCAGAGAAATTTGCTCCCGTTTTTTATTTTATGGATGATAAAAACCGTGTTGCTCTTTTGATCGGCATCTTCGACTCCAAATAAGTTTAAGTGCTGTTTAACTATGGTGTTTTATCGTTGTATTGAGTCTCGAAAATAAGATGGAATTTCTTTAAAAGGTGATTTTGACATGCATTACGGTGAACGTTTTAACAGTATTACCCATACCGTAGGTGCGGCTCTGGCGATCATAGGTGGTGCAGTATTAATTGTTTTTGCTGCAAAGTCGGGAGATCCCTGGAAGATCGTCAGCTTCAGTATTTACGTAGTGTCCTTACTGATTCTTTATCTTGCTTCTACGCTGTATCACAGTCTGCGGGGGGCTGCCAAAGATGTGTTTCGTAAGTTCGATTATTGCGCCATCTATCTACTGATTGCGGGTAGCTATACGCCTTTTACACTGGTCACGATGCGAGGCTCCTGGGGATGGACACTTTTTGGTGTGGTGTGGGGCCTGGCCTTGATTGGAATTGTTCAGGAGCTCTGGTTTGCTAAAGGAGCTCGTATTTCATCATTGATTATTTATATGATGATGGGCTGGCTTGCGATTATTGGCGTGAAACCTTTGCTTGCAGCCTTGGGTGTGTCCGGGTTTAGCTGGCTTGCTGCCGGGGGCTTGTTTTACACGTTGGGGATAGGATTTTATGCGACGGATCATAAAGTCAAACACGGTCATGGGGTCTGGCATCTTTTTGTCTTGGCCGGCAGTGTGTGCCATTACATTGCTGTCTTATTTTATGTTGCTTGAGCCAATGATGCATGTAGAAATATTTTTATATGTTGTGACGCAAAGGTGTCATATTCATTCCATAGAATAGGTGTATCTACGGACGTGAGTAGGATTAATGATCAGCCAGTATCGAGGTCACAGTTCTCTAGGGCTATCTGGCTAAAATTAAACTGACGTGCGGATCTTTAACAAAGAATGACGTAGAATTTAATTGAACGAAGTGGATTTGATAGCAAAAAGCCTCGTTGACGAATCAACGAGGCTTACAATGCTGTGGTGCCCACGGAGGGACTCGAACCCCCACACCCGAAGGCACATGGACCTGAACCATGCGCGTCTACCAATTCCGCCACGTGGGCAGCGAAGACCATGATTATAGAGCATTCAGTAAAATTGTCAACTCTTCGGCGGGTCCTTAGTATTTTGATTCGGAGTAATGTTAGGCAATTAGCTTGCTCTCCGGTAAACTAGATGGGGGTGTAGACTGATATTGTTACACTCAATTTTTAACAACAAAAAGAAAAGAAATTCACCTTTTGAATAAACATTCATATCCCATTCCCAGCCGCGAGGAAATTCTCGGCATCCTGCGCACATCGAGCACTAAGCAAAAAGTGGAAACGATTGCAGGCAAACTAGGCGTAAAACCTGAGGAGCTTGATGGCATGGTGCGACGATTGAACGCGATGGAAAGAGATGGTCAGGTCAAGCAGGATAAGTCAGGCAATTACACCCTTGCCAATCAAGATAATTTTATTTCCGGTCGTGTCAGCAGTCATCGCGATGGCTATGGCTTTTTGACACCCGACGATGGTAGTGAAGACTTGTTTTTGCCTGAGCGAGAAATGCAGCGCGTGTTGCATGGCGATAGAGTCACAGCGCGTGTTGTCGGTACTGACCGGCGCGGTCGTCTAGAGGGTGGCATTATCGAAATCCTTGAGCGTGCCAATACCCATATCATTGGGCGCCTGCTCAATGAAAACGGTGTCTGGATCGTTGCTCCGGAAGACAAGCGGTTTAGCCAGGATATTTTGCTTGCTGGTTCTCCAGGTAAAGCAAAATCAGGTCAGGTCGTCAGCGTAGAATTGACGGAGCAGCCGACCAAATATGCGCAAGCGGTTGGCCATATCGTTGAGGTGCTTGGTGATGTCGACGACCCTGGAATGGAAATCGAAATTGCGGTCAGAAAATTCGGTGTCCCTCATGAATTTTCAGAGGCAGCAAAAAAAGCAGCAGCTAAATTACCGTCCGAGATCCGTGACGCAGATCTGGTGGATCGTGTTGATTTGCGTGATGTGCCATTGGTCACCATTGATGGGGAAGACGCCCGTGATTTTGATGATGCTGTTTATTGTGAAACAATAAAAATTGGACGTACAAAAGGCTATCGACTGATCGTTGCGATTGCTGATGTCAGTCATTATGTCAAGCCAAACGATGCTCTCGACGGCGATGCTTTATTACGTAGCACCTCAGTGTATTTTCCGCGCCGGGTTATACCGATGTTGCCGGAAAAACTGTCTAACGGCCTGTGCTCTTTAAATCCCGATGTGGATCGCCTGACTCTGGTATGCGATATGGTGATTTCGCTCGATGGCGAAGTGACAGCATATCAATTTTATCCATCCGTTATTCATTCCGCTGCGCGTTTCACCTATACCGAAGTCGCTGCTATTTTAGGAAATACGAAAGGTCCTGAGGCGAACAAGCGTTTGCCTCTTGTGCCGCATCTGCTGGATTTGTATGACTGCTTTCATACCTTGTTGAAAGCTCGTCACCGTCGCGGCGCAATCGATTTTGAGACAACTGAAACCTATATTGTTTGTAACGCAGCGGGAAAAATTGAAAAAATCCTGCCACGTACTCGCAATGATGCCCATAAGCTGATTGAGGAATGTATGCTGGCCGCTAATGTGTGCGCTGCCAATTTGCTGGAGACTTATAAGCAGCCAGGTACTTACCGTATCCATGCAGGACCAACAAAAGAGAAATTAACTCAGGTCCGCAATTTCCTGAAGCAAGTTGGTTTATATCTGAACGGTGGCGACAAGCCCTCCGCATCTGATTACGCTGAGTTGATGACCAAAATCAAAGGGCGCCCTGACGCGAGCCTGCTGCAGACTATGCTGCTGCGTTCAATGCAGCAAGCAGTATACAGTCCGGATAATATTGGTCACTTTGGCTTGTCTTATGAGGCTTATGCGCATTTCACCAGTCCGATACGACGTTACCCCGATCTGTTGACTCATCGGGCGATTAAGGCAATTTTGCAAGGCAAGAAATACGAGCCTAAAGGCATTGATACCAGCTTGCTCAATACAACTGTATCGAATGCTGCGCGCAAGCAGCAGATTCTCGATAAAGCAGCGGGCAAAAAACCAAAATCTGAACAGGATCTGACTATCTGGGATGCGCTGGGGGTGCATTGCTCCGCCAATGAGCGCAGGGCGGATGAGGCGTCACGCGACGTTGAAGCCTGGCTCAAATGCTATTTCATCAGAAATAAACTCGGCGAGGAGTTCACCGGCACTATTTCTGGCGTGACGCAATTTGGTATTTTTGTGCAGCTTGATGAGATTTATATCGAGGGCCTGGTACACATTACCGAGTTAGGCGCGGATTATTTTCAGTTTGACGATGCTCGCCATGAATTGCGCGGTGAGCGCACCGGTAAGCGCTACCAATTGACCGATCGTGTGACAGTTCAGGTCAGTCGTGTCGATCTGGATGCGCGTAAAATTGATCTGGCAATCGTGCAGCCAAGTGGTCTGAGACCGGCAACAGGTGCAGATCTGCGAGAGCAGAATATTGGCGGCGGACGCATTGCTGCAACTAAAGCTGGCGCCACTAAAGGTAATGCGAAATCGAAAAAGGTTGTTGCTAAATCCGGTTCTCAGCCAGTAGTGAAATCAGGCGCAAAAATAGTTTCTGTAAAAACGCCGGCAGCACCTGCAAAAGCGCGTCGTGCGAAGCAGGAAACCACAGAGCGTCCATCGCGTGCCGCATCCCGGTCCGGCAAGAAAAAGCGATAACAGGCAATAACAGACAATAAAGACGTGCTGAACGTACAGTGTTAACAGGTAGTTTTAGATAGTGAAGTAAAGTAAATAATGAAAAATAAAATGATTTTTGGCTTCCATGCCGTCACCTCACGCATCCGTCATGAGGCATCGTCGGTGGAAGAAATTTATGTCGATTCTTCTCGCGTCGATGGACGCATGAAGGATTTGATCAGCGCAGCAAAATCAGCAGGCGTGCGCATCATCCCCGCAGATGATCAGCGCTTGTCGAGTATCGTCGGTACTCGTCGCCATCAAGGTGTGGTGGCGAAGGCTGGCGAGTTGTCTCTGGCACGCAATCTTGATGAATTGCTGGATGCAATCGAAGGTCCGCCGCTCTTGTTGATACTGGATGGCATTACCGACCCTCACAATCTTGGCGCATGTCTGCGTGTCGCCGACGGTGTTGGTGCGCATGCCGTGATTGCCCCTAAGGACCGCGCTGTAGGACTCAACGCTACTGCCGCTAAAGTCGCTAGTGGTGCCGCTGAAACGGTTCCCTACATCACTGTGACTAACCTTGCGCGCACGCTGCGTGAGCTCAAGGAGCGAGATATTTTTCTGGTGGGCACTTCAGATGATGTAGATCAAACGATTTATGATGTTGATTTTAAAGGCGGCATCGCTATTGTGATGGGGTCTGAAGGCGAGGGGATGCGTCGCTTGACCAGAGAGACCTGCGATCAGCTGGTGAGTATTCCTATGTTTGGTTCGGTTGAAAGTCTGAACGTGTCTGTAGCCTCAGGCGTCTGTCTTTACGAGGCGCGCCGTCAGCGACTTCCCCGTCCTTAATTTAATCCGTCTGAATATCATCTTGGCGCTAGCCTTGTCGCCAGCAGATTTTTGCTGAACGCGCTAAGATGCACTTCCTTAAGTAGTTTTCATTGTTCGCTTCTCTTTCCTTTATCACTCCATGTTTAGTCGTTTGCGCGAAGATATCGCCAATATCATCCAACGAGATCCTGCTGCCCGCAATACGTGGGAAGTTATCACTTGTTACCCTGGGTTCCATGCAATTTTGATGCATGGCTGGGCGCAGTGGTGCTGGAGTCATGGCTTTAAATGGCTGGGGCGGTTTATCTCGCATCTGGCGCGTATCTTTACCGGAATTGAAATTCATCCCGGAGCTACGATAGGGCGCCGGGTATTTATCGATCATGGCTTTGGCGTTGTGATCGGTGAGACAGCAGAGATTGGTGACGACTGTACGATTTATCAGGGAGTGACGTTGGGTGGAACCTCTTTATCTAAGGGCGCCAAGCGTCACCCGACCCTGGAACAGGGCGTGATAGTCGGAGCCGGTGCTAAAGTGCTGGGCGGCTTTACGATCGGTGCCGGTGCGAAGATAGGATCAAATTCGGTCGTCGTCAAACCTGTGCCCGCCGGTGCGACCGCCGTAGGTAACCCTGCCCACATCGTGAAAAAGGAAGCCGACGCACAGTCTGAAGCGACGGCGAATTTATTCAGCGCGTATGGTGTAACGTCGAATGGCGATGATCCTATTTCTAAAGTCTTGCATAAGCTGATCGATCATGCCGCGTCACAGCAAGAGCAAATAGAAAAATTGACCGCAGCGATTGCGACGGCAGGTATCGCATGTGAAGCCCAGTTATTGGCAGAAAAGCTGAATCCTGAGCAGATCAATAGTCTGGTTGATTAAGGGTAAATATTCAAACGGCAAGCACGGGCGAATCCGAGGTGCTACGTGGCATCGGTGCAATCACCGGTAGCACTTACGCCAAAAGTGGTATTTGTCCGTGATCTGGCTCTTACGCAGACTCATTTAAACCAAATAAAAAGACATACTCCCCATTATGAGTTGGAAATATGCCTTTTGTCCGTACTGTTTTATTAGTGCGAAAAAATATACTGGTCAGGAGTATGTAAATTATTAGACGATGAATGGTATGCCATCCACATCAAATCGAGTGAGTTGGCCATCCTCGTATAATGCCAGCCATCCTCCTCGCTTTTCCTCAGCATCGCACTCCCAATCTGGCAGAACATAGCGGACTCCTAACTCATGAGTATGAATTGCTGGCCTGTGGGTATGGCCGTGTATTATCATTTCAGCATTGCTGTCTGAAAATAGCTGATGGATCGCTTCAGAATTCACATCCATGATTGCGGCAGTCTTGTTCTGCTGTTCCATCTTGCTATCTTGCCGCATCCCTTCAATCATCGCTGTACGCTCGTCTAAAGGCATGCTGAGAAACTGATTTTTCCAGGCGGGCTGACGCACTTGGTTGCGAAACGCGATGTAATCAAGGTCATCGGTACATTGCTGGTCACCGTGTGCAAGCAGGATTTTTTTTCCATTGATCACGATTGTACTTGGGTCTGGCAGAAGGCTGGCGCCAGTTGCTTTGGCAAATTGCTCACCAACTAAAAAATCACGATTGCCCGCGATCCAGTAGAGTTGAGTCCCGGTGTCGCTGACTGCTCGTAAAGCGCTGATGACCGTCTGATTGAATGGCGTATCGATCGCGTCGTCACCTGCCCAATACTCAAATAGATCGCCTAAGAGAAATAACTGTCTGGCTTGTTTGCCGTGCTGATGCAGAAAGTTGAAAAAGGCGGTCACTGTGTTTGGCAGTGATGCACGTAAATGTACGTCAGAAACAAAAAGCGCAACCAGTGCTGGTTGCGCTTTCGCGTGCTTGTGTTGATCAATCACTGTTATTTCGTTCTTTTCAATAGCGGAATTAAACGACTTCAGCTTTTTCGATTACCACATTCTCAACTGGCACGTCCTGGAACATGCCAGTGCGCGTGGTCTTGACGGATTTGATTTTATCGACGATTTCTTTACCCTCTGATACTGCACCAAAAACACAGTAACCCCAGCCGTCTTGACCTGGATAGTCAAGGAAGCTGTTGTTTGTTGTATTGATGAAAAACTGTGCTGATGCTGAGTGTGGGTCGCCAGTGCGTGCCATGGCGATTGAATACCGTTGATTTTTTAAGCCATTTTTTGCTTCGTTTTCAATCGGCGCATTCGTCGCTTTTTGCTTCATCCCTGGTTCGAAACCGCCACCTTGAATCATGAATCCGTCAATCACACGATGAAAGATGGTGCCATTGTAGTGACCTGCTTCCACATAGGCGATGAAGTTGGCGACAGTTTTAGGTGCTTTATCGGCGTCGAGTTCGATGGTGATGTTGCCATGGTTAGTGGTGAGAATAACGGCCATGATAATCCTTGAAGAAGTGAAGAAAATTGATGTAATTGTATATTATTTAAGTAACTTGGCTGATTCAATAATGACAGCTTTGTTCGGGACGTTTTGCATCATTCCCGACTCGCTTGTTTCGACTGCTTTAATCTTTTCTACGACATCCATTCCTTTGATCACTTTGCCAAATGGTGTGTAGCCAGCTGTTGCCAGCAGGGCTTGTGTACGCGGCGCAGTAATGACATTGCCTCTGCGCTCATACTGTACAGGATCGCCTTCTGGCAATACTTGATGATTCAGAAAGTCATTGTCATTTACATTGATAAAAAATTGTGCAGTTGCCGAATTCGGATCATTCGTACGCGCCATTGCAACGGTGCCAAGCTCATTTTTTAAACCATGCTCAAGCGCGTATTTCGCTTCTAATGCAATCGGCTTACCAGTCGATTTTTCTTTCATGTTTTTATCAAAGCCACCGCCCTGAATCATGAAATTATCAATGACACGATGGAATATCGTGCCGTTGTAATGCCCGGTTTTAACGTAGCGGAGGAAGTTTTCAACCGTTTTCGGGGCGGCTTCGGGATGCAGCTCAAGTACGATTTCGCCCAGATTAGTTTTGAGTGCCACTTTAGGTAAGTCTTCCGACCAGGCGACAGATGTACTGAATAGCATGGCTGTACTGGCGAACAGGGTGATGATGTGGCGACGGGTCAGTGACATAGTTTTCCTCGAAATATCAAACTTGTGCTTCATAAATGATTCTCCATTTTGCCGCTTCTTTAATCCAATACTGCCGCTTTCTGACACTTGTTTTGCTTTTGCTTGCTGTCGTTTCCTGGGTGAAAGTGCTGACGATCATTTCATCTTTTCCCGGGTAGCGAAACTGTGTGACTTCTTTTAACTTGATCGATAGATTGTGCAGGCCTTCGGTTGCTTGTTGCTGCTTGGGAAACCATGCATTCAGATTATCACCCTGAATGGTTTTGAAGTTTCTTGAGTAATTATTCAGCAGGCGATTCGGGTTTTGACTTTCCAGATCTGCACGCCAATCTTCCAGCATTTTACTCGCCGATTGTTTATCCGCACTCCATTTTGTGAAGTTTGAGAACTCTACTTGCTCGCTGATAATGACGGGTGTTTTCCCTATATCAATCATGGCAGAAATTTTCAAAAAATCGGGATTGGTCAAGACCACGCAGCCATCCGACGCTAAAGGAGGGCGGCTAAAATTTTCTGATGGAACCCCATGTAACCAGATGCCAGAACCGCTTCTGCCATTGATTTTATCCCACTCATTTGGATAATTAATTGGTAGTGCTCCCGGACCATAAAAATCAGGGAGTTTAGATCCTGCCAAGCGACTGGTAATGTAGTACACCCCAATAGGAGTTTTTTGATCACCTTCTTTATTTTTATTGATGCCGAACTTGCCTTGGCTTACATAAAAATCTGTCACAAATTTAGGCTGTCCCGCATTATTTTCATACAGGTACAGGCGTGACTTTTTTGCATCGACGATCAGCACTTGTTTTTGATCGTCACGCAATTGCAAAATATTACGAGGAATCAGGTCCGGATCCGGTTTTTCGCGGATAGATTTTAATCTCGCATAGGCTTCGTCTCGCAGATCCTTGAGTTTTTCCGGTGATGCGTTTGAATTGCCGCCAAAGCTGTTGACCTGCTTCGCATGCATCAGGAGCAGGTCGCCACGGATCAAATGCCCCAATTGAAAATTAGGGTAGGCTTCAACTAATTCGTCTGCTTTTAATTGGGCTTGCTGCAACTTGTTTGCCGCCAGACTTTTATATACATCAAGTAATAAAAGGTCGGGATTCGGCAGTCGCTGAATCGCTTCAGTAATAAGGGGTTTCTCAGAGCGCGACTTAGCATGCGATGGTATAGATGCGCTCAAGAGCGCAACCAATATCAGCCATAAAAAAACGGCGACAAAATGTCTCCCGCCCTTGGGGAGCGGGGATGTCAAAAACGGAGCAGAGCGATACATCAGTTACCCGCGCGCTCCTGCTTGATCAGCCATTTGCCATCTTGCTTGACCATGGACAAGGATTTTCTGCTATTTGCAGTCAATTGATCCGAGCTATAAATTTGTCGGAATTTAACGCTGGCGCTATTGCCATCTAACGCGACTTTAGGTGACTCGATTTTGACGCTGATACGACCTTTGCCCTCAATGCGTGTGCGACGCTCTTCCGCCCAGGCTTTGCGCGACTCGCCTTTTGGCGTGTCAAAATCTTTTGCATAATGAGCTAAGTAAGTACTGGTATCTTTGCTGCTCCAGGCTTTTGCCCAATTCTCGACTGCTTTCAGAACCTCGTCCTGATCGCCGCTTGCAGGTGCGGCAACTGGCTTGCTGGCAACCTTAGCCTCTACTTTTTCTTGTTTGCTTGGTTCCGGTTCGGCTTTGACGGCGGTTGCTTTTGCTGGACTTGCTGCAGCTATTGTCGCTGGACTAACGGAATTTTTGGGGTTGGTGCCGCCGGTGGTGTTGCCGATCAGATTTTTAACTAAAGTCAGTTTGAGTTTTGCGCCGGAGTTACCCGAGTCCAGCTGCAGTGCTTTGTCGTAAGACTGGCTGGCTAACTTGGCGTAGACATCTCCCAGATTTTCATGAGCTGTGCCATACGTCGGATTAGTCCTGATCGCCATTTCCAGCGCGGCACGTGCTTTATCGTACTGACCGCTAGACGCATACAGGACGGCCAGGTTGTTATATGGCTCTGGTAATTCCGGATAGTCGTCTGTGAGTTTGGAAAAAACCGTAATCGCTTCAGCCGATTTATTTTGTTCGGTCAGTATCAGTCCCTTTAAAAAACGCAATTGAGCATCTTTTGGTCGTTGCGCCAAGATAGAATCTACTTTTTGCAGCGCTTCAGCCGTTTGTCCTGCGCGAAAAAGCTTGGCGATATCGGACGTGTCATCTGCAAAACTGGGTGAAGACATGAGCGCAAGAGACAGACTAGATAATGCAAAAACACTTTGAACAAGGTGGCGCATAGTAAATGGACTTGGTTTCATTGGGGAACTGGGGAACATTGGTTCAGCAATGTTATACTGGATATAAAGCGACATCTTAACAAAAATATGCGCACAAAATGGGTTTTTGACACGCTTTGACGTCAACTGTCAGTTACAGGTCGTTTGAAATTAAGTCAGTTGGTACAAATTCGGACAAAAATCACAAAAAATAATTCATACGCAGCTCATGAACAAACAAAAAATATATAACTCCCTGACCCGCGAAAAACAAATTTTTGTTCCAATTGAACCCGGCAAGATACGCATGTATGTATGCGGAATGACGGTGTACGACTATTGCCATCTGGGACATGCGCGCGTCATGGTGGTATTTGATATGGTGCAGCGTTGGCTCCGTAGTTCAGGTTTTGATGTGACGTATGTCCGCAATATTACTGACATCGATGACAAAATAATCAAACGCGCGGTGGAGAATGGCGAAACTATTTCACAGCTTACTAATCGTTTCATTAACTGCATGAATGAGGATGCGCAGGCCTTGGGTGTGCAGGCTCCAGACTATGCTCCTAGAGCAACACAATATATTCCTCAGATGTTGCAATTAATTTCTAAGCTTGAAGTCAATGGTTTGGCATACAAGGCGACGGATGGTGATGTGAATTATTCTGTCCGCGATTTCCCCGGTTACGGAAAATTATCCGGCAAGTCCCTTGATGATTTACGTGCAGGCGAGCGTATCGATATCAACGCGGGTAAGCGAGATCCTCTGGATTTTGTTTTGTGGAAATCGGCCAAAGATGCCGAGCCTGCCGAGGTTAAATGGGCATCTCCGTGGGGACTCGGACGACCTGGCTGGCATATCGAGTGCTCGGCAATGGCGGGCGATCTGTTAGGCGAGCATTTCGATATTCATGGCGGCGGACAGGATTTGCAGTTTCCGCATCATGAAAATGAGATTGCCCAGTCTGAAGGCGCTCATCGGCATACTTTTGTAAATTACTGGATGCACAATGGTTTTGTGCGTTTAGATAATGAAAAAATGTCTAAATCCTTGGGCAACTTTTTTACTATTCGCGACGTGTTGAAAAAATACGATCCTGAAGTCGTCCGCTTTTTCATTTTACGTGCACATTATCGGAGTCCTTTAAATTATTCTGATGCACATCTTGATGATGCGAAAGCTGCGTTATCCCGTCTCTATATAGCGCTGAAAGAAACGCTTAATGATGATATGCCTCTGGATCAGGATGATGATTACTCAAAACGGTTTGCAGAGGCAATGCGTGATGATTTCAATACACCTATCGCTATTTCGGTTTTATTTGATCTGGCAAACGATGTTAACAAGAGTAAATCGCCACAATTGGCGCGGCAACTTAAGATGCTTGCCGGCACCATAGGCTTGCTGCAGCGGTCGCCTAACGATTATTTGCGAGCGTCACCAGAGCTAGCTGATGCAGGTGAACTCAAGGCGATTCAGGAAAGAATAGATGCTCGCATTGCGGCAAAAAAAGCGAAAAACTTCGCTGAATCCGATCGCATTCGTGATGAATTACTGGGTGAGGGGATCGTTCTGGAAGATAAGGCCGGTGGTTTGACTGAGTGGCGCAGGGTATGAGCGGCGCGGATACGGCGATGAGTCATAGAGAAGCACCGCAAGTTCCCGAGTATTGGGAGAGTGCAAAAATCGAGTTGATGAGGCGCGACAGAATCATGCGCAAACTGATTCCTCAGTTTGGTGACTTGTATTTGGTCGGGCGCGATGACCCTTTTACTACACTGACTCGTTCAATAGTCGCACAGCAAATTTCAGTCAAATCGGCTGATTTACTTTGGCAGCGCTTTCTTGAACTTTGCCCTAAATGTACTTATACGCAAGTATTAAAGGCAGGTAGTGAAAAATTACTGGCCTGCGGCCTGTCTAAGCGTAAAACAGAATATATTCTGGATTTGGCTGAACACTTTAAAGAAAAAAGAGTGCACGTCAATAGTTGGGTGGAGATGGCAGATGAAGACGTTATTTCGGAACTGATACAAATTCGGGGCATAGGGCGCTGGACAGCAGAGATGTTTTTGATATTTAATCTGCTCCGTCCGAACATATTACCTTTAGATGATCCTGGTTTGCTCAAAGGTATTAGCAGCAATTATTTTTCAGGTGAGCCGGTTTCCCGTAGCGACGCAAGAGAGGTTGCTGCGAATTGGGGGCCGTGGTGTACAGTAGCGACCTGGTATCTATGGCGTAGCCTGGATCCCGTTGCTGAATCGTAATTTTAAGTAAAGCTTATCTTCAACACTGGTTGAAATAGTAGGAGGCACGATGACTAAAACGACATTCCTTGGGTTTGAGCAATCTATTGCTGAACTCGAAACAAAAATCGAAGAATTGCGCTTTGTGCAGGATGATTCTGCGGTTGATATCTCGGAAGAGATCGACAGGCTCTCAAAAAAGAGTCAAATGTTGACCAAGGATATCTATGCGAAGTTGACCCCCTGGCAGGTTTCGCAAATTGCACGCCATCCACAACGTCCATATACGATGGATTATGTGAATCAGATCTTTACCGATTTTCACGAATTACATGGTGACCGTAGTTTTGCTGACGACCAATCGATTGTAGGTGGTCTGGCTCGTTTTAATGGTCAGGCCTGTATGGTCATGGGTCATCAAAAAGGACGCGATACTAAAGAGCGTGCTATGCGTAATTTTGGTATGCCGAAACCGGAAGGTTATCGCAAAGCGATGCGTTTGATGAAGCTGGCTGAAAAGTTCAACATTCCCGTGTTTACTTTTATTGATACCACCGGTGCCTGGCCAGGTATTGACGCAGAAGAGCGCGGCCAATCTGAGGCGATCGGACGTAATTTGTACGTAATGGCGGAATTAAAGGTGCCGTTGATTACAACGATCATTGGCGAGGGTGGTTCTGGCGGCGCACTTGCTTTGGCGGTGGGTGATGCAGTACTGATGCTGCAATATGCTACTTACTCAGTAATTTCTCCTGAGGGCTGTGCTTCCATTCTCTGGAAAACCTCAGACCGCGCTTCAGATGCGGCCGAAGCACTTGGCTTGACTGCACATCGGTTGAAGGCCATGGGCTTGATTGATAAAATTATCAACGAGCCTTTAGGCGGCGCCCATCGCGATCCTAAACAAATGTGCGCCTTGGTTAAACGTGCTTTGGCTGATACCCTGCGTCAATTCCAAGGATTAAAAACGAAAGATTTACTTGCCGCTCGCCATGAAAAATTGATGAGTTATGGTAAGTTCAAGGAAACTAAACTTTCAGAATGACAGTAGTAAAAAATGAGCGTACGTTGATTAATCATTTTCAACGTACGCTTGAGCAGATTCTGCAAATAAATGATATCGATTTAAGCGATACAGGACTTGCTGTCGCATATAGTGGCGGGTTAGATTCTTCCGTATTGCTTGATCTGGCAAAAATCGTTTGCCAGAGAAAAAAAATTCCTCTTTTTGCCTTTCACGTTCACCATGGACTAAGTCCGAATGCGGATGACTGGCTTCTTCATTGCGAGAAACAATGCGAATCCATGGGTGTGACTTTTGTCGGAGCTAAGGTTGTTCTCGAAAATACGCATAAAGATGGAATAGAGGCTTCAGCAAGGGATGCCAGATATAAAAGTCTCGGCACCCTGTGCTCGCACTATAAATTGCCATTGCTTCTCACTGCACATCATCAAGATGATCAGGCAGAAACTGTCTTGCTACAGCTATTGCGAGGTTCGGGCGTTGCTGGTTTATCTGGCATGGATCAATTTAACCGGGCTCCTAAGCTTTTGTGTAATGATTCCTTAATCATTGCCAGGCCTTTACTCGCGATTACAAGGCAGAGGATGCTTGAGTACGCAAATGACAATGCAATTGCCTATGTCGAAGATGAGTCTAATATCGATACCCGGTATGTGAGGAATGCATTGCGCCATCAACTGATGCCCATTTTGTCGTCCATTGCCCCTGGTTATGCGGAGCGCCTATATAGAAGCGCAACGCATGCTCAGGCCACACATCGATTATTGACGGAAGTAGCAAAACAGGATCTTGATTCCTGCACTAAAGACAAAGAAGGATTAGATATTCCTAGCGTGACAGCTTTGGGATCTGACCGGATCGATAATTTACTTCGATATTGGCTGGCGCTTAAAGGTTTACGTATGCCGACTACTGCTCGTTTAGCTGAGCTACGTCATCAGCTTTTCGAAGGCCGTGCGGACGCAAAAATCAGTGTTTATCATGATAATTTAGGGATACACCGATATAAAAACAGAATTTATTCGTCTTCAAGGAGTGCAATAAAAATTGCGGATGTGGTTCCTCGACAGTTTTGCTGGAATGGTGAAGCCTTGATGGCGTTTCCTGACTTTGGAGGGATGCTTCATTTTGATGATGCTGATACGGGTATTTCAGCCGATTGGTTAAAGGAGGCTGTATTGATAATGCATTCGCGACAGGGCGGAGAACGTTTAAAGTTAGCATCAAATCGACCAACGCGTGATATCAAAAACCATTATCAAAGTATAGAAATTCCATTTTGGGAGAGGGATCGTCTACCTCTTATTTCTTGTGGAAAAAAATTACTATTTGCTGCTGGTATTGGTTCGGATGTAGCATTTTTTGATACATTGCCAAATCGGCTCATTCACTTGCGCTGGGAATTCATTGCGAATGAATAACATAGTGTTTCGATATTTTGATAAAAAGTAACTACATAATTATGAAGCGACAAATAGTATTAGATACTGAAACGACGGGTTTAAGTGCCAGAACCGGTGATCGTGTGATTGAAATTGGTTGCGTAGAGCTAATTAATCGTAAATTAACCGGGAATAATTTTCATCGCTACATTAATCCAGAGCGAGACTCGGAAGAAGGGGCATTGGCAGTTCACGGCTTAACCACAGAGTTCTTAAGCGATAAGCCAAAATTCGCGGAAATTGTAGGTGAATTTTGTGAATATATTAAAGGTGCAGAAGTTGTCATTCATAATGCACCTTTTGACGTGGGATTTCTGAATGCTGAGTTCGCGCGACTGGGATTGCCATTATTTTCTGATTACGTCGAGGCGGTTACGGATACTCTTGTGCAGGCGAAGGAGTTGCATCCGGGCAAACGAAATTCTTTAGATGCATTATGCGATAGATATGAGGTATCAAATTCTCATCGAAAGCTTCACGGTGCTTTGCTTGACGCGGAATTATTAGCCGACGTTTTTTTGGCAATGTCGCGAGGTCAAAATAGTTTTGCCATTGAAGTTGAGGAGCCTGTTGAGATAAAAGTAGTGGCGGAGGTTATTCCTGACACGCCTATTGGCGAAGTTATTGTGCATTACGCGTCAAATTCTGACTTGGACGCACATGAATCCTTGCTCAATGGCTTAGACAAAGAAGTTCGAGGACAAAGTATCTGGCGTCAGTCTCATCACTAAGTCTTGTAATCGCATGCTTCCCCCCATCAATTGGGCGTAGTAATTTTTCTGCGTTCTATCTGCCTTTCGCGTTTTCCTGTAAGAATTTCTCTCCATTAGTGTCTATTTTGACAAAAAATAATTCCTACTGGTATGGGGATTGTTGTGAAAACACGATTTATTTTTAAAATTTCCTAAAGTTTTCAGATATTTCGACGTTAAAACCAAAAGAAAATATTTTTTAATTTTTTTAAAAAAGCCTAAAGTTCTCAAAGTCTTTGCCGTTAATGGCATACAGATGTGGAAATTTTAGTTTCTAATTTTAGATAAATCTTTGTTTTTATTGGTATTTTTCTTTTCAGTCGTCGTTTAATAAAATTCAATTTTCTTTTTAGTTCTTCTTAAAAAGATATCAAACATAGCTTGTAGGAAAAATTCCTACGGGCCGCCTCTGTTTTTAATTACCTAATATTCCTAGTTCAGCCTATACATCGGTAAATTTCTTGGTCTCACAATGTGTCTCAACGGCAATCAACTCTGTGCCGGGATAACATGATGGGGGATGTGAACATGACACCGAACGATATGATGGCTGAAATTCGCGATGCAAACCTGAGCTACTTAATGCTTGCTCAGCAGATGATACGCGCAGATAAAGCAACTGCCATATTTCGCTTGGGTATAGCAAAAGAAATTGCTGACCTGATCGAAGGTTTGAATAATGCACAAATCCTTAAACTGGCTGGCTCAAATATGATGCTTGCACGGTTCAGATTTGAAGATAGTGCCATTCTATGCATGCTGACAAACTATAACAAAGAGCGCGCGTTGGCTCATTCTCACGCTGCCATTTTAATGGCCGGGCAAGCTGTCGAAGAAATTCATTAATTTAGTCGATTGTCGTCAATTCGTATTGGGGTGAGCAAAATGGTGAGCAAAAGTGTCGTGAATGAAGCGCAAGAAATCCAATTGGCGATTGATCTTGTTAATCTGGGGGCTCGGCTGCAATTGCTGGAATCCGAAACAAGCTTGTCCAGAGAACGCCTTTTGAAAATCTACAAAGAGTTGAAGGGTGTATCTCCACCAAAAGGCATGTTGCCATTCTCCACAGATTGGTTCATCACTTGGCAGCCAAATATTCATTCTTCGTTATTTATGAACATTCATAAATACTTGAATGACCATGCAGAGATTAAAGGTATTGAGGCTGTGGTAAAAGCGTATCGCCTGTATCTTGAGCAGGCTCCGGTTGCTCCTGGTGAAGAGTCCGTATTATCTTTGACGCGTGCCTGGACTTTGGTTCGTTTCTTCGACGCAAAAATATTAAAATTTGCAAAATGCAGTAAATGTGGCGGACAATTTGTTGCACATACACTCGATTTGCATGATGATTATGCATGTGGTTTATGCCACGTCCCTTCTCGAGCTGGAAAGACAAAACGAGTTCGGGAGTTGGATTCTCCTTTGGCGATGGTGGCCTGATGTAAATAATTTTCCGGAGATCTTTTGAGCATAGAATTAGAAAAAAAATCAGAGGCTCAAAATATTCTGACGGATAAGGTGAAGTTCCCTCCGGCGGTTGAGGCATTATTCATACAGATTTTTTCTTTTTGCATTTGTGGATCAGGCATTTTTTTTATTCACCTGTTATTTGCAAAAAAAATTTCCTTAATATCTTTCTTGTTGTCGGGCGCTTTCCTTGCATCCGTCATTTCCTATTTTCGTAAAATGGATTGGTGGTGGTGGGCGATCCAATTTTTCTTTCCAATCTCTGTTTTTGCACTTCTCTCCCTGGATATTTCTCGTCATTACTATTTGGCGTCATTTATTTTTATGGCGTTACTCTACTGGAGTACCTTCCGAACGCAAGTCCCATATTACCCATCTAAGGCCACATTGCCCTCGGTGATCGACGATTTTTTGCCGCGTAAACCTTTGAGGTTTGTTGATTTGGGTAGTGGTTTCGGTGGACTGACTTTAAGTCTGTCGTTAAAACGAACCGATAGTTTTTTTTTCGGTATCGAAATTGCGCCTTTACCCTGGTTGATTAGTTATTTGAGAGCTCAAATTTACTCAACCAAGGTAAGTTTTTTTTTAAAAAATTATCATGACATGACTCTGAGTGAATATGATGTTGTATTCGCCTATCTTTCACCTGCAGCGATGCCTTCACTTTGGAAAAAAGCAAAATCAGAAATGCGCTCCGGTACATTGCTGTTGAGTTATGAATTTATTGTCCCTGATATAGAGCCAGATTTATGTATAAATACTGATGCTAACGATCCAATTCTCTACGTATGGCGCATATAATGATAGATATGAAATATATTTTTCAGGCAATATTTGGCTGTTGAAATTATTTGTAGAAATGAGTGTACTGAACTAGTTTGCAGATCATATTGTCACTTCTAATTGAATGAGTAGGTCCATTTGCTTATAAAGGAGTATGGCTCGTGTTAGTCATCGTCGGCTATATTGTAGTAATGGGATCTGTATTTGGCGGATTCGTCATGTCCGGTGGACATCTTGCTGTGTTATTTCAGCCACTCGAGTTATTGATGATTGGTGGTGCCGCAGTTGGGGCATCTCTGGTCGGTAATAATGGTAAAACTCTTAAGGCCTCTCTTAAAGCTATTCCCGGTGTTTTGAAAGGCTCGAAATATACCAAGGCTCTCTACATGGAATTGATGACCATGTTATTTGACGTACTGACAAAGGTTCGCAAAGAAGGCTTGATGTCGATTGAAGGCGATATCGAAAAACCCGAAGAGAGTCCACTTTTCAGTAAATATCCTCTGATTGTCTCTGACCATCATTTAATGGAATTTATTGGGGACTACTTGAGGCTGATGGTTTCAGGAAATATGGATGCATTTCAAATCGAAAATCTGATGGACAATGAGCTTGAAACGCATCATCACGAAGGGGCTATGCCTGCTCATTTCATCGCAAAATTAGGTGATGGTCTTCCAGCTTTTGGCATTGTCGCTGCTGTTATGGGGGTTGTTCATACGATGGAGTCTGTGGGTATTCCTCCTTCTGAGTTGGGGATACTTATTGCTCACGCACTTGTGGGAACATTTCTAGGCATTTTGCTTGCCTATGGTTTTATCGGCCCATTAGCGGGTTTGATGGAGCAGCAATTGGATGAATCATCCAAAACATTTCAATGTATTAAGGTAACCCTGCTTGCTAGTTTAAACGGGTATGCTCCAGCCCTTGCAGTGGAGTTCGGGCGTAAAGTTCTTTACTCTACTGAGCGGCCAACCTTTAGCGAGCTGGAAGAGCACATAAAGCAATCCAAATCCAAGTAACCTAATGTCGTTGGGAATGCAATATGGCGAATGAAGAATTACGACCAATTATTGTCAAGCGTATAAAGAAAGTCGCTGGCGGCCATCATGGTGGTGCGTGGAAAATTGCGTACGCCGATTTCGTGACTGCAATGATGGCCTTCTTTTTATTAATGTGGCTCCTTGGTTCAACAGCGAAAGGCAATTTGCAGGGGATTGCTGAGTATTTTCAGACACCTTTGAAAGTTGCGATGGCTGGTGGTGAAGGGAGTGGTGATAGTTCTAGCGTCATCAAAGGCGGAGGCAAAGATCTGACTCTGCGCGAAGGGCAAAATAAAAAGGGGGATGTTGAGGCTCCCAAAAAGAGCTATAACCTCCAAGCTGCAGAAGCTGCTCTGGCAAAGGTCGACGCAGAAAGATTGAAGGGACTCAAAACTAAAATTGAGGCCGCCATTGAATCAAACGCGACATTAAGACAATACAAGAAACAACTTTTGCTAGATATAACAACCGAAGGATTACGTATCCAGATGGTAGACGAGCAAAATCGACCTATGTTTGCTTCTGCAAAAGCAGAATTACAACCCTATACACGTGAGATTTTGCATGAAATTGGCAAAGCTCTGAATGACGTACCCAATAGAATTAGTTTATCTGGCCACACTGATGCTGCACCATACGGCAGCGGCGAAAAGGGCTATAGTAATTGGGAATTGTCTGCGGATCGTGCAAATGCGTCGCGTCGTGAATTGATTTATGGTGGTATGGATGAGACAAAAGTCCTCAGAGTTGTGGGTTTATCGTCTTCAGTCCTGTTTGATAAAAATGATTCACTCAATCCGATCAATCGTCGTATTAGTATTATTGTCATGAATAAAAAAGCTGAAGAATCTGCCTCACAGGATGGTGGTTCCATTGAGGTTAGTAATCAAACTGAGTTGGGTGGTGAGGTGTCGGTTAAAGTCAATAAATAGGGGTCTTTTATCAACAGGTCGGGTAAATTCAGAATTGGGATGCTGAAGATGTCAAACAAGAAAATGCTGGGATCTGAGGTCAAGGAGCTACTATCAGGCGTGTCTGATCATGGTAAAGAACATTTGCTTGAAGTTGAGACCGATCTTATCCAAACAACCATATTACTTGCTGAGGCGATAGAGAAACTCGGTTCAAGTTTCCTGGCGCTACACGCTGCCATCTCAAGCCAGCAAGAAGAAATTGATTTAATCATTTCTACGGGCGAGGCTCCTGCGACAAGCATCGACCGGCTTAAAGTTCTCAAAGCTGACATTGCGTCACATATCAATGCGGCAGTCACCAGCCTGCAATTCCAGGATCTCACAAGTCAGTTGATTTCCCGAACTGTTCAGCGTAGCGCGGGCTTGCGCGATGTTCTGAGTAATTTGGGCATCATTGGCGATGGCATACCCCACGATAGTGAGACGGATGAAATTGCGGTACTTCTAAGAGAAATTACAGTGCGGTTAGAGAAGCAAAGTGTGGAGTTAAAAAGCTTGTTAAGAAAGGCCGTCAATCAAAAGCATTTAGATAGCGGTGATATTGAATTATTTTGATTGTGTTTAATATTAGTGGGTTAATGTACTTTTCATTAGTTTAACGGAGTGATAATGGCCAAGACAATTTTAGCGGTTGATGATTCTGGTTCGCTAAGGCAGATGGTTGCTTTTAGCTTGAAAGCAGCAGGATACCAAGTAATTGAAGCGGTAGACGGCCAGGACGGCTTGGAAAAAGCACGTAATCAAGTGGTTGATCTCGTTTTAACTGACCAAAATATGCCAAGAATGGATGGCTTAACATTGATTAAATCTCTTCGTGGTCTGGCAACTTATCAACGTGTCCCAATTTTGATGCTAACGACCGAATCGAGTGACGATATGAAAGCGAAGGGGCGGGCTGCTGGTGCTAATGGTTGGTTAGTGAAGCCCTTCGATCCTCAGAAGTTGACAGAAGTCGTCAAAAAAGTAATTGGTTAATTGCCCTCTGACTAGATTAAATAAATTCGAGTACATCACGGAGCAAGATAATGACGATTGACATGGGTCAGTTTTTTCAAGTTTTTTTCGACGAGGCTGAAGAGCTTTTGGCCGAAAAAGAGAAATTGTTACTGGCTGTCGATATCTCATCTCCTGACCCTGAAGACCTTAATGCCATATTTCGAGCTGCACACTCAATCAAAGGCGGATCTTCCACTTTCGGGTTAAATGATATGACGGAGGTGACACATATTCTGGAGTCGCTTCTCGATAAAATTCGTAAAGGGGAGATGGCGTTAACTGCCGAGCATGTTGATGCATTTCTGATTACCAAAGATATTTTAAAGATGCAATTGGATGGACATCGACTGGGCACTTCAGTTGATCAGGATGCCGTTGCTGATGTAAGAATGCTTTTGCAATCTTTGTCGCAAGATGCTTCACCTGTGAAGGCTCCTGTGATCACATTTGAGGACCATTCCAGAACAAATGCAACAGCAGGAAATGAAGCTTATGCTACTTGTTTTCGGATCGAGTTGCCCGAACTAACGTCTACCGATATGTCTGCGATTTTCTCAGAGTTAGGTTTGTTGGGTGCTATTTATAAAGAAGAAAACGCCGATGGACTTACTGTCCTTGTACTCAGAACTAATGGAACGCAAGAGGATATCGTTGCGATATGCTCCTTCATTCTTGATCCTGATGACCTGAAAATTTCCGCACAAGAGATGCCTGCAGTAAGCGGTTCTCCACAGAGTTCTCTCTCGGACGATGATCTGGGTTACGGTTTTTTTGAGCCGATTGAGTCAATGTTCCCGACGAGTGTAGATGGTACCTCTGCTACTGACGCTGCTGTAGTCGCTAACGCGACAGCTACAAAAATAGAACTAAAGACCTCGGTTAAGAAAGATGCGGATAAATCGCACGCCTCCCAAGAAGCCTCCACCATCAGAGTCGGGATTGAAAAAGTCGACCAATTAATTAATTTAATTGGCGAGCTTGTAATTACGCAGGCAATGCTAGAGCAGCGTACGCAGGAACTGGATCCGATTGCTAATGAGCGCTTGCTTAGCAGTGTTGCTCACTTAACGAGAAATACCCGTGATCTGCAAGAAGCCGTGATGTCTATTCGGATGATGCCGATGGATTACGTGTTTTCACGCTTTCCTAGAATGGTAAGAGATTTAGCAACGAAATTAGGTAAAAAAGTTGAATTTGTAACCTATGGTGCTTCAACTGAATTGGACAAAGGTTTAATTGAAAGAATCGTTGATCCACTAACACATCTTGTACGTAACAGTATTGATCATGGTATAGAAATGCCTGCTACTCGTTTGCAGGCGGGTAAACATGAGTCCGGCAAACTGTCACTGTCTGCTGTCCATCAGGGCGGCAATATCATTATCGAAGTTAGTGACGATGGAGGAGGACTTCATCGTGAGAGAATTTTAGCAAAAGCCAGGCAAAACGGCTTGATCGTTTCAGATTCTATGACCGATAGCGAGGTGTGGCTACTGATTTTTGCACCTGGATTCTCTACCGCAGAAGCAGTTACGGATGTCTCCGGACGAGGCGTTGGTATGGATGTGGTCAAGCGAAATATCACTGCTATGGGAGGTGTTGTAGATATTCGATCTGCGAAGGGGTTCGGCACGACGATTACTATTTCATTACCCTTGACGTTGGCGATTTTAGACGGTATGTCAATTAAGGTCGGTGAAGAAATTTATATTCTTCCGTTGGGATTTGTCATTGAGTCATTGCAGCCGACGACTCAGGATGTGAAGGAAATCAGCGGTAAAGGGCGTGTCGTTAAAGTAAGGGATGAATATTTGCCGCTTATCGCGTTATACGAGTGCTTTGATATTGAGCCTAAGTTCAGCAAACCATCCGATGGTATTGCTGTCATTGTAGAGGTTGACGGTAAGAAGGCAGCTTTATTTGTCGACGATCTGGTAGGGCAGCAACAAGTAGTCGTAAAAAATATAGAGTCAAATTATCGTAAAGTACCAGGTATATCAGGTGCTACCATTTTGGGGGACGGTGGCGTCTCGTTGATTCTGGACGTCTCGGCATTATTGCGCTCAGCTCGGTAGTCAATCAAATTTATATGCATAATTGCGGGAGGTAATCGTATGGCGCAGTCTTCACCTATATCTGACGGAAATCACACCAATGTCGACGGTTCTGGTTCCGATATTGCCGGACATGAGTTCTTAGCGTTCACCTTGGGTAGCGAGGAGTACGGAATTGACATATTGAAAGTTCAGGAAATTCGGGGTTATGAAGCTGTGACCCGCATCGCTAATGCCCCTGTATTTCTCAAGGGGGTCATTAATCTGCGCGGCATCATTGTTCCTGTCGTGGATATGCGGATCAAATTTAATTTAGGCGAGCCGACTTATGATCAATTTACTGTCGTCATCATTTTGAATATTGGAGGGCGCATTGTTGGTATGGTCGTCGATAGTGTCTCGGATGTTACGACTTTGTTACCGGAGCAAGTCAGGCCAGCACCAGAGATGGGGACGACATTCAGTTCAGATTTTCTTATCGGACTCGGAACACTTGACGAGAGAATGTTGATTCTTGTCGATATTGATAAGTTGATGTCCAGCCCAGAAATGGGGCTTGTGGATCATCAGGCGTGATATGTAATAAATCCTTTTTTAGTAGCTCATTTCGCAACCGAATCAACAAAAATAAAAAATAAAAATTGAAGGAGGAGAAAGCTATGAATTTGCGTAACTTCCGAATCGGTACGCGCTTAGGTCTTGGCTTCGGATTGATTATTGGCGGACTGATACTTACCCTTGTGCTTGCTAACGTGCTTGCCGCAAAAAATAGAAACACTTTAATTGACGGCTTAAATAATTCAAGTCAAAAACAAGCCTTAGCGAATACGATGAAAAGTGCCCTTCTTGAAGGGGGAATATCGATGCGCAATATTGGAATACAGTCCGATGTTGCAGAGATGCAAAAAGAGGATGCCAAGGTTAAATCTCAGCGAAAAAAATATGACGATGCTAAAACAAAAATTTCTACTTTGGGATTAACTGAAGAAGAAAAGAAATTGCTTGATGAGCTTGCAAAAACGGACATAGAAATTGAAAAGCCGTTTAAGGATGCTGTTGGTCAGGCACTTGCATTTAATGCTGAGGGCGCGTCAAAAATTATTGCGACAGTCATTGATCCCTTAAGCGCTAAGTCTATTCAACAAATTAATAAACTTGTTGAGCTTCAGGAGACAGCATCTAAAACTCAATTTGAGACATCTACTGCGAATAGTTCAAAGCTTAGTTTCTGGTTATTTATGATATTGCTTTGCGCTTTGCTCGTTGGTGTTTTTGTCGCTTGGATGATTACGAAAAGCATTATCTTACCTTTAAGTGATGCAGTTTCTATTGCAGAGCAGGTTGCAGCTGGAGATCTGTCAGCAGAAGTCGTTGTCAGTGGTAAAGATGAAGTGTCGTCTTTACTTAGTGCGCTCAAAAATATGAATGATAGCTTGGGAGGAACTGTGGGGCAGGTTCGTTCCGGTACTGAGGCAATCACAGTAGCCTCTAAAGAGATCGCCTCAGGGAATGCCGATCTATCCAGCAGAACCGAATCACAAGCCAGCTCGCTCGAAGAGACGGCCAGCTCCATGGAAGAACTCACCAGCACTGTTCGTCAAAATGCCGACAACGCCA